>CAZRKN010000039.1:0-37160 GCA_964600805.1 uncultured Bacteroides sp.
CCCTCAAGCACAAATTTGCCGATTGAAAAATCTTTGATTTTTCAATCTATTACACATGCTCCCTTCTCAACCTGCGAATTTGTGCCCTCAAGCACAAATTTGCCGATTGAAAAATCTTTGATTTTTCAATCTATTACACTGTAACTTTAGTTCCTGTAAAGTTTCCCTTAATCGCATTTACGATACTGTCTTTTTCACTCAGTCCAAATACCCACATAGGCATTTTGTTGTCTCTGGCCAGAATGGAAGCGGTCATATCCACTACCTGAAGATTCTTCTCTATCACTTCATCTATGGATATTTCATCATATTTCTTCGCTGTAGGATGGGTTTTGGGGTCAGCATCATAGACCCCGTCAACCGACTTGGCAAGCAGTATCACATCAGCATTCACCTCGACAGCACGCAGCACGACGCCCGTATCCGTTGAAAAGTAAGGATGTCCTGTGCCTCCCGCGAAAAATACCACCATGTTCTTTTCAAAATATTTATTCGCCCTGTCTTTAGAAAACAGTTTGGTAAAAGAGCCGCATTCAAACGGTGTCAGAATATTGGTCTTCATACCGGCTGAACGGAAAATTTCGGATACATAGATGCAGTTCATAATCGTTGCAAGCATACCAATCTGATCCGCCTTGGTCCTGTCAATATTCTCACTGGAACGACCGCGCCAGAAATTTCCGCCTCCGATTACGATACCCACCTGGATTCCGTCATCGACAAGCTGTTTCACCTGCATTGCAACTTCGCGTACGGTATCTTCATCAAAACCGGTCTTTTTTTCACCAGCTAATGCTTCTCCGCTCAATTTCAATAGAACACGCCGCATTTTATAATTCTCCAATCAATATACTATTTGTCTTTCTTCTTACTCTTTTTGTTGATTTCATCAAAGAAGGATGTAGGATTAACATCGGCATAACACTGTGAACACATACCTTCAATAACGGCTCCGTTATTAATCTGTACGGATTTGGACTTAATATTGCCCATAACAATTGCTGAGGTATCCAGAATAACCGGACCATGCACATCAATGTCGCCCTTTACAGCTCCTGCTACAACCGCGCTGTTTGCAGTAATATTTCCGATAACTACGGAACTTTGTCCAATCTTAACACTTCCCTGACTGATTACTTCTCCGTTTATTCTTGCACCCTCTGCATAAATCTCAGCTGCTTTTGAATTTCCCTGAATTCCGCCGGTTATATTTAATTTTCCAAGAATTTCAATATTTCCTATAACATTACCAATCAGTTCGAGTGAACCACCGGAAGTAATATCACCTGTGATAGACATTCCTTCTGTTACAACTGCCGTTTCATCTGACACAACTTTTGACTCAATGCTCATAATATCATCCATGTTATTCTCTTCTCCTTCATTCTCCTGAAGCGGTTCTTCGTCCGCTGTCGGTTCTAATATTGATTCTGTTGCTATTTCTTCTTCAATCGGCTGTTCTGCCATTTCAGATTCAGCCGCAATATCCATATCATATGTTCCCATTTCCTGACTATCATTATCAGAAAGTTCCATTTCCGGTTCAGTCGTTTCGGTATATGAAATTTCCATTTCCGGCTCTGCTGTTTCGGCATCGAGAATCGACATTTCCGACTCCGTCACTCCGACATCGGGAATCTCCGTCTCCGCTGCCTCGACATCGGGGATCGACATTTCCTGTTCCGCCATTCCGGCATCAGTAAGTTCTTCGTCAGGCATTGCCAGCCCGTTTTCAGCACTGATTGCTTCCACCATATCAAGCATATCACTCAAAGCTTCTGAAGTAATAGCGCTTTCCTGCTGCAGCTCCGCCCCATTATTTTCCGGCAATTCATCGCCGGCAGGAGCTGCATCAAACTCATTTACAGCTTGGTTTAAATCTTCTTTTAAATCTGAGAAAAAACCCATTCTATAATCCTCCATTTCCTTATTCATTACTTATATGTTGAATCGGTTCCGTATCTTCTGTTATCGGAACGATTATGGTGTCTCCCATAGCCTGAATCTGTTCTATCAGCGCCGGCAACGCCTGTACCGTAGTATTTTTATCTGATGCATCATGCATAAGAATAATGCATTCATCAAACTTCGGTATCGGCTGTATACAGTTATGCAGTATTACGTCTGCGCTGATATAGCTGCTGGACGCATCTCCGGATGCAATATTCCAGTCAAAATAGGTGATATCCTGCTCGTCCAGATAGGCAATAAGCTCATTCATGTCTACCCTGCTGACCGTATTACTGCTGCCTCCCGGAAACCTGCAGTATCTGCACCATACTCCTGTCGTATCATATAAAAATTCCTGCAGCTTACTCAAATCCTGTGAATAGCTGTCTACAGACTGATATATTTCATCATATTTATGACTGTACGAGTGCATTCCCAGCGTATGTCCCTCTTCAACAATCCGATTGTATAACGCCTTATATTTTTCATCTTCCTTTCCTACTACGAAGAAAGTCGCTTTCACGTCATACTCTGCAAGTATATCCAGAATCCGCCCTGTATTACCGCTTGGTCCGTCATCAAAGGTCAGATACACTTTTCGTATATTACCGCTTGGCAGAATCAACTCCTGACTGTCCGATTCCTTCATTCCACTGCTGTCGCGCTTGGAAATATCAACGCTGTCTGCGGTATATATATTCTGAATTTCCTCTGTTCCGGCACCGGATGCCGTCTCGTCCCCGGATGGCTCAACATTGCGAACAGCCGCTGCTTCTTTTACCTGCAATTGCAGCTCTCCAAATTCCTTTTGTACGGTATGGAGCCTTATGCCCAAAATAACGGATAGGACTGTAGGAATCAGTATCAACATAACTATGATGAAGATGAGCAATCCTTTACCAAATTTACTCTGCCCGCTGTGCGCCAGTTCATCTTCCATATCTGTTCCGGCCATCTTCATCGGCTCCTGACTTTTGTTTACATCTTAATTTTTACACTACCTATATATAATAACACATATTGTGAGTTACGAAAAGGAATTTTGTAAAAAACATTGTGAAAATTTTTAAAATCAGAATGCACATGATGAGATGTATAAATGCGGGGTTAAGATAACCCCGCTTAATAATATAGTAGTTGAATAATTTACTTTATACAGCAATTTCCCGTGTATGGCGCAAGCTCCAGACGGATAAAGTAACCTCTGTCACTATGACACACAGGACATACGGGCGGCACCTCGGTTCCTCTGTAAATATTACCACATTCAAGACACATCCATGCAGTCTCTGCGTCTGATACAAAAAGCTTTCCTTCTTCGAGCCACTCAGCAAACTGCCCGAATCTGTTCCCGTGTACCTTTTCAATCTCTGCTATCTGCCTGAAAGAATCTGCTATAGCCGGGAATCCCTCTTCTTCCGCTTTTCTTGCAAAGTCCGGATACACATCACCATGTTCTTCATATTCATTATGCTGTGCCATTCTTAAAAGTGCCGCCACACTATTTGCAATATCTACAGGATATGTGCCGTCAACAGAAATATTCTCTCCTGATACCACATTCAGATGTTTATAGAACACTTCCGCATGTTCCCGCTCCTGCTCAGCCGTAAAGCGGAATACCGCCTCGACTACATATAATTTTTCTGTTTTTGCCTGGTTTGCGGCAATAGTATAACGATTCCTTGCCTGACTTTCACCTGCAAAAGCGCGCATCAGGTTGTTCTTCGTCTCACTGCTTCTAAAATCCATGTTATCATCATGCTCCTTTCTGTGTTTTTATCATTCCCAAAAAGGAGATTATTAATCATGAATCAGCGATACTCAGATTATAAATCTTCCAAAAAGCCCCGTATTCCTTTCTGCTTGAACAAATCCTTATAATACGCCAGTTCACTTTGTATAAGCACATCAATCACCTGCATACCAAGCAGTTCAACAGGAGCTTTATCATCCGTCAGCAGATACTCACCTCTTTCATAAGGGGTAATCCCATCCGATACACGCGCAAGCATCATCTGAAGCTCCGTATCCTCTACTGCCCCCCTCGCGGTTTCAAAGTCCGAGAGTACATCAGGATTCCGGGTGGCAAACAGCTCTCTGTTAGTCGAACCGCGTACATCTACGGTATATACATAATCAAAAACTTCTGCTATAGTGTCCGAAAGATAATCGTTTATATTGCCCTCTGCGTCAGAATGCATATTCATGTTGACTACCATAACTCCGTTTTCATTCAGATGCTCTTTTACCAGTGTAAAAAATTCTATGGATGACATCTGAAAAGGAATCGTTATGTCCTGATATGCATCTACCATAATGACATCATAAGTCCCCGTATCCGCTGCAAGATACGCACGGCCGTCATATGTCGTTACCGGAACCGAAGCCGGCAGTTCAAAGTATGAGCCTGCCAGTTCCGTAATCTTTTCATCAATCTCCACACCTTTTATAGATGACGCGCCATAATAATGCGCGCACTGTTTCGCATAAGTGCCTGTTCCCATACCAAGAATCAGCATATCGCCGTCTACTCTGCCGGCCATAGCAGGAGCAGCCATTGCGTAATCATAATACATACCCGTAGCGCCTCCGTCCTTTTTCATAATGGACTGTACACCGAACAATACATTGGTTGAAAGTATGACACTATCGTCAGTTTCTTTCACCTGCAGGTAGTTGTATATGGATTCTCCTTCATACAAAAGATTCGTCTCCCAAAAAGCAAAACGGCTTGAAGCCCCGAATGCACAGCATATAAAAAATAAAATAATGCCCGCTATGCACTGCTTCTTTTTTCCTTTTGTACTGACAAAATAAATAAGAGAAAGAATTAATAAAATGCCTGCAAAAATCAAAAATGTCACGGAAGTTCCTACCGCCGGAATCGTCACAAAGGTAGGAAGGAATGTACCGATAATGCTGCCTATTGTATTGAACGCGCCAAGCGCTCCTACCGTTTTTCCGCTGTCTTCAAGTCTGTCCACCGTATATTTCACCAAAGACGGCGTAACCGTACCTAACAGAAATAACGGAAACACAAAAATTATCATGCATGATAAAAATGCCGCAAAAATCAGGAAATTATTGCTGATTGTAAAAACAAGCGCCGCTGAAATCACCACTATTATATATTTTCCCAATATGGGAATAGCGGCAATCCAGACTGCAGCAATAATGATTCTGATATATAGTTTGTCCGGATTGGGATTTTTATCCGCACTCCTTCCGCCCCAGATGTTTCCAAGCGCCATGGCAATCATAATCGTTCCGATTATAATCGTCCACACAATCTGTGAAGAGCTGAAATACGGAGCAAGGAGCCGGCTTGCGCCAAGCTCCACTGCCATAACAGACATTCCTGCAAAGAATTCCGTAAGATATAGATAATATTTGTTCTGCAAAATACCTTTTCGATTGGTAACCGTCTCTTTATTAAGCTTATCCATTGTTACCTTTTCCTTTAAATACTTAATTCATAATATACTTTAATCGCTTCTATGGTTAATTTATACGCTGAAATCGAATCTTCCGCCCTCTTCGGGTTTTTCTTCCGCTTTCACCTTGTTCCAGTCTACTGCATTTATTTTTTCAATCAATTCTTCTATAGTATCAGCCTGAACTCTCGTTTTCTGCGTTTTCTCATACGGTGCATTTTCCTGCATCTTCTTTTCCAGAGCAGTCTTTTCTTTGGAAGCTTTCTCTTCCTTCCTGCTTTCTCTGCTCTTCTCTATCCATTCCTTCTGTCTCTCGCCTATCTTCTCCAATTCGGCAAAAAATGAAACGCTGCCGTCTTTTCCGATAGATACGCCAAGATGGGTTACTTCATCCTTTTTATCCCCCAGCTTATCCGACATATCCTTAAGCTGACCTACAGAATCCTCCAGAATTGCAATATTCTTAGCCTTTGCGTCCTCGTCCGACGCCATTTCCTCTAATGTCTCAGGGTCAATCAGCACGCTGAACTCCTTAGTTCCTCTGGCAAGATATGCTGATGCTTCCTCATCATTCTCATAATCGGCAACAATGAAATCCATATTGCTGTATTTCTTTTTCAGCTCGTCTAACAATTTCTTTGCCTGAGAGCTTAACTGTACAGAAGAATTTTTCTTCTCAGCCTTATCAGCTTTGTCTTTTTCTTTTGTCTCTTTTGCAGCCTTATTCTTCGATGCATTCGCATAAAGGCTGCTCTGATTAATACCATAACCGTTAATTTTGCTCATTATTCGTCCTCCTTTGACTTTGTCCGAAATCCGTTTCTTTAATTAAGCGCATGATTAAATGCCTTATAGTATATATCGGATGATTTTGCAAGTTTCTTTATATATTTCTCCTTACATTTAAAACATTCATTAACGCTTCCTGCAGCACCCTTGAAACATTTATTCCGGCATGCTCAGCTTCATAATTCAGCCAGCTTGGTAATGCTACGTTTCTCCTGACAGTTTTTGTATCAACTTTTTTCCTATACTCTGCAAAGTCAACATCTACATAGGTCAAAATTCCTTTTGAAAAATCAATATCTTCTGCATCTTGCTTTACTTTCTCAATAGCAGCAGTTTGGTCTGAAGGCTTGGGGAGTTCTTCTTTATTATCTTCCATCGTGATACCTGCTAAACCAATGGCGTCTCTCGCCATCTCAATAGCATCTGCAAAAGTGTCACCTTCCGTATAAATTTCCATATCAGGTACACATACCAGAAAAGAATGCTCTGAACCATCATTTGTATTCACTATAAAAGTCGGATAAACCTGTTTCATACTAATAACCATACTCCTTTCTCAGCCTGCGAATTTGTGCCCTCAAGCACAAATTTGCGATTGAAAAATCAAAGATTTTTCAATCTATTCGCTCCTTATAATAATTTCCATTTTCTAAGTATCATCTTTACTAAACTTTCATTAACTTCCTTATGTTTTGGAACCTTCTCCATATCATGGCCTCTTCTGTATATATCATGGTTTCCACCATGACGCTCAAAACAAATTCTCCGTCTTCAAGTTTCTTTATCAAATCTCTTTGCTTCATTAGTATTCCTCCATGCAATATTATTATACACATTAATTACACAACAGTCAATATTGCTATGCTTTCCTTATATGACCCATTCAGCTTTATTGGAAATTAAACGACGTATTCATCGAAAAAACTGTCTGTGCTTAATTCTGCTTCCTTCGGTCTGATTTCATTAATTTAATGCTCCGAATAAATCTTTAAGCACAGACAGCAAATTCCGTATAAAGAAATAATATCAGAAATGTTGCTATTAGATTTAAAAGTAGATTAAAACAACTAAACTATAAATCAATCATCATATTCCATCGGAATCCATATATGCGTCTTTCCTGTCTTAATTCTAATTCCTTCTACCTCCTCCAAATTAATAGGTTCCGTAAATACACGGGAATAATTGACCGAATATGGATACTCTTCTAATAACTCTCCCGCTTTACGATCAGACCATCCACTACCACCAGAATAACATCCTATTTCACTGCCATCTTTTAAAACTACGGATAACTTAGTATATATTGATTTAAAACTGCTGATGCCTGAATAATACATTGATATCGGAGAGACTGATATTTCCTCAATCATAATCCCGTTTTCCTCAAATTCCTTACGTGTAGCCTCAGCTATGGTCAGATTTACCCTGTCCACCTTAGTTCCAAGTGTAAACTCGGTAAGAAACTTGTCTGCGCCCATCAAATCGTTTCGCTCCGTGTACACCTTAATGACTTCACCCTGCTCAAACTTCTCATCATCTCTTGTATCGAAAATATAGCTTCCCACTTGAACACCCGGCTCCGCCGAATCCCAATACCTGCAATGACCTAACCATAAATCAGCAGGTTCCGAACCAACTACAGTATAGTATGATATATTGTCTAAGCTTATCCCCGAATATTTTTCTCTGTTTTCTTCATCTTTAAGATTCATATCGTAAGTATATGGGACTATGAGATAATAGTCGTCATACAAAACCGCTTCAAGCTTCAATGTTCCATAATACGTTTCAATTACATTATCCAGTATGTTGCCATACTTCTCGTAGAACCCTTTCTGATCCGCTGTCAAATTGTGTTCATGTCTCGGATGCAGGGCTTCCGCAAACCTGTCTTCCAGCGAAAGCCTGCCTACAGCAAATACGGTCATACCGGAGAGCAGAAACAAGACTGCAAATACTGCTGCCCGAGCCGTAAAACGGACTTTTTTTGCCGCGCTTTCTTCCTCCGCTGCTGCCTCAAGCTCCAGATATATTTCTTTTTTTTGTTCTTCTGATAATCCAATCTTATTATACATGCTTTTAAATATTTCCTGTCTCATTCCCTATTCCCTCCATATCCATTAACAATTTCTGTTTAAGAAGCTTCTTCGCCCTCACCAGTCTGGCAGATACCAGATTCGGGGTGATTCCAAGCAGCTTCGCTATTTCTTTTACCTGATATTCCTCATAATAACGCAGGTATAATACAATCCTGTATTTAGCGGGAAGCTCTGAAAGCATTTCAAATAATTCATGCTCTTCATTCTGTCCTGAAAAGTCCACAGCCTGTCCTGCCTCTTCCAATGGACGCGTATGTTTCATCCACGCTGTGTTAAGCATGCTCTTGCAGCAATTGACCGCTACACGAATAAACCATGCCTTCTCATGCTCGTCATTCTCAAAATGAGGCTTTTTTCTCAGATAGCGCAAAAATACTTCCTGAACTGCCTCTTCCGCTACATAGACATTTTTCCCATAGGACACGGCAATTCTATATACCATATCGGAATACCTGTCAAACAATTCCTTCACAGAACTGTCCGGAGCCATAATTACCCCTCCTAACTGTAAATAGTAAATGCGCATTCAAATATAATACTTTTTAAGTATGCGAAATATGACAGAAAAATAAAATTTTATAAAAAATCGTCGCTCAGCAGCGACGATTCAGAGAATGCTTCGCATTCTCAATGGAATAATTTATGCTGCGGCGTAATTTCCTATAAGATAAAAAAGGACCGGAAAAAACTTCCAATCCTTTTACAATCACAGATTCTTATTTATGCACTTCAAGCCACCGCAGCGCAGTATAAGCATAAACGGCGCTTCCTATACAAAGAGCATCCTCATCAAACATTACTTTAGGATGGTGCTGGGGATAGATATACCCTTTTTCCGGCGTTCCCGCAGCAAGAGCCAGCATAACGGACGGCACCTTATGGCTCACATAGGCGAAATCTTCAGAGCCTGCTGTTTTAGAAGATTTCTGTCCGCCTTCCGCTTCGCTTAAATCTTTTGAAGAAAAAGCTTTTCCTTCTCCTAAGAGTTCTTTGACATATTCGTAAGCCTCGTCCGTCAATACTTTATCATTGAAAAGAGTCGGGCAGCCGCTGCCGAATGTCACTTCCGCCTCGGCTCTGAATGACTGTGCGATTCCCTTTGCTATTTCAGTCAGCCTCTGCTTAATAAAGCTACGTGTTTCTTCATCAAATGTCCGTATGCTTCCACCCATCACTACCACGTCAGGTATAACATTTGCGGCATTTCCGGCATTCATCGTTCCTATTGTCAGCACTGCCCTGTCTCCCATCGCAAGTTCTCTGGCATGAATTTCCTGCAATGCAATAACAATATGTGCAGCCGCATTAATCGGGTCTATTCCTGTATTCGGCATCGAACCGTGGCAGCCTTTCCCTTTTACCTTGATTTCAAAATAATCGGCAGCCGGAGCGCTTACTCCGGGCATTGCCGTAATGACTGTTCCTGCCGGAAACGGCATTCCCGCCATAACATGAATCATCATCGCCGCATCAACGGACGGATTTTCCAGCAGACCTGCCTTTATCATGTCCTTAGAACCTTCAAATATTTCCTCGGCGGGCTGGAACATCAGTTTAACGGTCCCTTCGATTTCATCTTCATGCTTTTTTAAAAGACGCGCAGCGCCAAGCAGCATTGCCGTATGCATATCATGCCCGCAGGCATGCATCTTCCCGTTTTTTGAGGCAAACTCCACATCTGCTTCTTCCTTGATTGGAAGTCCGTCCATATCAGCCCGAAGCATAAATACTTTTCCTTCTTTTCCTGTGCCTGCCATGGCAACGATTCCTGCCCTTCCGCATAACAGCGGTTCATATCCCATATCTGTAAGCTGCTGTTTTACATATGAAACCGTATCCTGAATATCAAATCCGGTTCCGGGGTTAAGATGCAGGAAGCGTCGGTCGTTTATAATCGTATCATGTATTTGTGAAGCTTCTGCTAATAGATCTTTGTATGGCATGATTTTAGCTCCTTTCATGTGCGGGATAGATAAATTATTTCTAAACTAAGTTTTTCAAGACAACCGTTATGAAATAAGCAGTTTTGCTATTCCATTCATCAGGTCAGGATTTTAATTAAAAATATTATACCACAACCTCCTGTTTCATGATACAATATCTGGGAATATTTATTATTAAATATATCAAGAATGGAGATTAATATGGGAATATTATCAAATCTGGAACCTAAATCCGTATTCCACTACTTCGAAGAAATCTGCGCCATACCGCATGGCTCTTCAAATACTAAGGCAATCAGCGATTATTGCGTCAATTTTGCTAAAGCGCATGGACTAAATTATATTCAGGACGATTCGGATAATGTGATTATTTTTAAGAACGGAACAGCAGGCTATGAACAGTCGGCTCCTGTTATACTTCAAGGGCATCTGGATATGGTCTGTGAAAAAGACTCGGATATCAATATCGATTTTAGCAAGGACGGACTGACATTGCAACTGCGGGACGATACCATCACCGCAAAGGGAACCACCTTAGGCGCTGATGACGGCATTGCCGTTGCCTATGCTCTTGCTATTCTTGCTTCAGAAGACATCCCGCATCCGCCGCTTGAGGTCATCTTTACATCAGATGAAGAAATGGGTATGCTGGGGGCTGCTGCTTTAGACTGTTCAGCTTTACGGTCACGCATCATGCTGAATATGGACTCCGAAGAGGAAGGCTATCTGCTGGTAAGCTGTGCGGGCGGAATCAGAGTCAACGCTAATCTGTCGTTGGAAAGAGAAGATGCTTCGGGAATCATGGTTGACATAAAATTATCAGGTCTGATGGGCGGACATTCCGGTGTAGAAATCGACAAAGGCCGTGCCAATGCCTGTAAACTGCTTGGACGTACCTTATACAGGCTTTACAACGACTTTCA
The DNA here is from genome assembly GCA_964600805.1 of uncultured Bacteroides sp. Lineage (GTDB taxonomy): Bacteria > Bacillota > Clostridia > Lachnospirales > Lachnospiraceae > UBA3282. The sequence goes on from CAZRKN010000039.1 coordinate 11,145, forward strand.
GTTCAGAATTATTTCCATAGGTGGCGGACTTATGGACAATGCGATTCCAAGAGAAGCGTCGGCGCAGATTCTTCTTTCAGAAGATGCTGATTTGTTCGGTCTTGAAAATACAGTCCGTGAATTAAATGAAATCTATAACAGGGAATACCAATTGACAGACTCAAACATTAAGTTGGAGATTTACAATAAGAAACCCGCTGCCTCCGATTATGCTATGTCCGCCGACACCACCTCAAAAGTCATTACCGCGCTTGTCTGTCTTCCTAACGGCATACAGCGTATGAGCAGCGATATCAAAGATTTGGTGCAGACATCCCTGAATCTCGGGATTCTTTCTTCCACAGATACGGATGTCATCTATTCTTTTGCAGTGCGCAGCAGTGTGGAAAGTGAAAAAGAAGAACTTGTGGGACGAATAAAGTGCTTGATTGAAGCGCTTGGCGGAACTATAAGCTGCAGCGGCGATTATCCCGCATGGGAATACCGCAAAGACTCTCCGCTCCGTGAGCTTATGATAAAAATCTACGAAGAACAATACGGTAACAAGCCCATAGTTCAGGCTCTTCACGCCGGAGTTGAATGCGGTCTTCTCTCAGGTAAACTTCCGGGACTCGATTGTGTGTCCTTCGGTCCTGATATCAAAGACGCCCATACGCCGAAGGAATCCTTGAACACAGACAGCGCACTCCGCATGTGGAAATATCTGCTGGAGATTTTGAAGCGGTTAAAATAATGTCATGCCTTTTCCTTTCTGAGTACCTGAAATGCCAGAAACGGTATCAACGCCATAAAAGGATAAATATATCTAATCAGCACACATGGGCCGGCTAAAACAGTCAGCAAATATATCATTACAGCCGCCCATGGAATCAGCTGGCTGTAACGCTTCTGTTTCAAAAAAGCAAGTCCCGCAAACAGTGTCAGTAAACAGTACAGTGCCGGTGCAAACAAAATCTTGGCGGGTAAAAAACGTTGGTGCACACAATCCGTAGCTATCGCCTCATAGACATTTCTTACTGCCGGCAGCAAGTTCTCTTTTTTCACAAAATCTCCTGCAAAAACCGGCGTTACATCCGTAATCATATACCCTGTTCTGTCACGCCACCAGTCCTGATATACCAGGCAGTGTGATATATCCGTCAAAAACCAGTCTCCCATCGTCTGATACAAAGGCGCTATTAAATAGGAACCGGGATATTTAAATGCCAGTCGTATATAAATCCGAATAAAATCTACAGGATTTTCCCTGAACAAATCATTATTGAAATACATCTTAACACCGTCTGATATATAAGGGCGGTAGTTTTCCATCCCCTTCTTTGGCAGATAGGCGGTCAGCAGTTCCAAATCTTCCTCGTTCATCTGTTCTCCGCTGCTCTTGTATGCTCTGGCAATCTGCTGTAACGGGATACTTAACGCTTCCGCCGACTCTCCCTGTTCAGCGTCGGTTAAATATGCAAGAGAATGTTCCACCGCGAAAAACAGGCAGATACTTAAAAACGTAACAGCCGCCAGCCTTATCCATACTTCCGCGTGGTTTTCCCTTGAAAAATCAAAAACTCTGCGACGTAATTTAATACCTTGTAAAAAACAACACAACACGGCTGTTAATAAAATTACAAGAAGTATTATCTGTATATATACTCCGTTTTTACGAAACAGCATAAGACCGAGATTTACTATGAAAAGCCGTGCCATTTCTTTTTTACCGGACTTCTCTCCGTCTTCCGTTATTTGAACAAGAAGGAAAAAATCCATCAAAAGAAATGCCGTAAAAAAAGTATCCTTCGTAGTACTTATCGCCATCAGCGGATGCACAGGAAAAATTATACACCAAAGAAGTGTTACGATAAGCATACGTCTCGGAGCATTACGGCGAATCAGGAACGCAAAACCACAGGCAAAAGCGCCTGAGAGCAAGACCATCTGTAAAAAAGCATAAATCGCCATACCATCCAGCGGACGATGCAGATTCTGTTGTAAAAACCTGCCGACATCATAGCAGGCTCCTATAAATAAAGTATGAGCAATCGGATGATGACTATTGAAAGCATGTTCCGTATATTGAATTAACTGCGGCTCTCCGTCATAAGAATAAATAGCCGGAAAATATGCCAGATAGCACGGAAACCAGCCAATCAGCAGAGCAATATGATAGAAACAGGGCTTAGAAAGCAGCTTTGAGCGTTCCGGAACACCTATAACAAAACGCCTTCCGCCATACCACATGGCATACAGGGCTGCCGTCGCCAATACCACAGTCACAACTCCAATGACTGCCAGCATCAGTATACTTTTCACCTGAAGCAGATATGCTTTTCCGTCAGCCGCCAATCCGGTCAGAAATATGCCCAGAACTTCTAAAAAAGCAACAAGAATCCCACATATCAAAAATAACCTGCATTTTTTTAAATTTATTATTATTTTCGTTATCTGCCTTTTTACACAATTGTACATAAACTTCCTCCCGGCCGGTATCTGTGCATACTCTTACACAGCTTAAAATCCGTCTGTCTTTGTTTATCTAATCATAACATATCCTGCATGTCCTTGTCAGATAAATCAATTTCCAATAACCGAAGCAATGTCGGCGAATAAGAAAATTCATTCGCTAATTCAATGACTTCCCTCAGGGCTCTCTCTCTGACATTCTTTGGGGTCAACGGTCTTATGACAGCCCGTATCAGGATATTTTTAGGCGTATTTTCAAAGTCGATAAACTCTAACACCTGCGTTTTATACCCGCAATACTCAAGCAGATTTGCGCGTATCGCATCTGTTGCCAGTGCACAAAAGCGCTCTTTGATAATCCCGTACCTTGATAATATCGGAAGATTATCAGATTTAACCTGCTTATTAAGTTCATGCTGACAGCACGGTACGGAAAAAACCATCCGGGCTTTCCATCTTATTGCATTGTATAAGGCATAATCCGTTGCGGTATCGCAGGCATGCAGCGTAATTACCATATCTACGTCAAACGGAGCTTCAAATCCGTTAATGTCTCCAAGCACAAATTTCAGATTGCCGTAATTATACTTTTTTGCGGCAATATTACATTTTTCAATGACATCTGCTTTTAAATCAAGTCCAATCATATTAACGTCTATTTTCATAATATTAGTCAGATAATAATATACAACAAATGTTAAATAGGATTTGCCGCAGCCAAAATCAATAACATTCAGCTTTTTAAGCTGCTTATTTGAAATCTCATCATCTAATATTTCTATGAATCTGTTTATCTGCCTGTATTTGTCATACATGGAACTGACGATTTTTTTATCCTTGGTGAAAATACCCATGTCTGTCAGGGGCTCGATATCCATTCCTTCTTCCAGAATGTATTTTTTCTTTCTGTTATGTTCTTTGCTTTCTGGTATGGTGCTGCTTATATCTGCCCCATTCTTTCTGACTTTATAATTGCATGAGCCTTTTTTTGAAATAAGGATTATATGCTCCTTATCAGCCGACATACCATTGACCTGTCTGAAATGATTCTTAACAAACTGTATACATCTTGCCTGCAAATCCTGTGGAATAATGTTTTCATGAAAAACCTGCTCCTTAGTATATTTTGCCGCCTGAAACATTTCTCCTTTGTTTTGTATGACAATCTTTCTATATTCTTCCGACTTTAACACGGGTTTACTGATTATGATTTTTCTAATATCCGAATCTGTAATTAATGATATATATTGCTCTAATTCATTCATATCAATATTATGCCGTTACCGGCATCCTCCCGACCTTTTTATAAAAAAATTAATTAAAAATTTAAGGTATTATTTATTAAATTCATAATAAACAATACCTCAATTTTTTATAATTTGTTCAAATAATTATCCTGTATAAACAAGAATAAACAGACTCCCACATAAATCTTAGTTATAGTTGCCAGCCATCTGTTTAGCAATCTTTCTAAAAGGAAGTTGCTTTTTACATTTTCCTTACATTCCCATCTGCTTAGCAACTTCCTCTGCGAAGTTCTCTTCCTTCTTCTCAATGCCTTCTCCTGTCTCAAAGCGGACGAAGGATTTGATGGAAAGGTTCGCACTGTTCTCTTTAGCTACCTGCTCAATGTACTTTGCTACAGGCTGCTTACCGTCCTCGGCTTTTACATATACCTGCTCTAACAGACATACTTCTTTAAGCTCCTTATTAAGACGACCTGCTACAGCACCCTCAATTACTTTTTCAGGCTTTCCCGCCATCTTAGGATCATTCTTAATCTGCTCAGCAATAATCTCTTTTTCATGTGCTTTATATTCCTCAGATACATCATCTGTAGAAACATATTTCGGGTTCAGCGCTGCAACCTGCATGGCAATGTTTATCAATGCTTCCTTAACGCCATCATTTACAACATCAGTAGCTGCTTCTACAATAACGCCGATTCTTCCGCCGCCATGTACATAAGTAACCACGCAGCCGTCGTTTGCACAAACTTTTGCAAATCTTCTGATGTTCAGGTTCTCACCGATTACTGCAATTTTATCAACCAGTGCTTCTTTCACCGTCTTGGAGGCATCCAGATGCCAGCTTTCCGCAAGGAAAGAATCCAAATCGGCTGCATCGGAATTAACTGCCTGTGAAGCAACCGCCTCAACATATGCCTGGAAATCTTCATTTTTTGCTACAAAATCTGTCTCGGAATTAACTTCTACGACTGCTGCCGTCTTATCATCCTTTACGGCAACACGGCAAAGTCCTTCGGCTGCAATTCTGCCTGCTTTCTTCTCAGCTTTTGCCTGTCCGTTCTTTCTCAAATATTCAACCGCTGCTTCCATATCTCCGTCGGTCTCGCCCAGAGCCTTCTTGCAATCCATCATGCCTGCACCGGTCATTTCTCTTAACTCTTTTACCATTGCTGCTGTGATAGCCATCTATATTTCCTCCTATATAAATCATTTTTCATTTAATCTGCTGATTAATCAGCCTGCAAATTTGTGTACCGTCTTTCCTGAAAATTATTCTTCCGTCGCTTCTTCTGCTGCAGCGATTTCTTCAATATCTACTGCCTTAGCACCATCTGCTTCTGCAGCTGCTTCCTCTTCTGCAGCTGCTTCCTGTTCTACATATTCTTCTTCGCCCTGATTTGCTTCAATAACAGCATCCGCCATCTTAGATACAATCAGTTTGACAGCTCTGATCGCGTCATCATTACCAGGAATAATATAATCAAGTTCTTCAGGGTCACAGTTTGTATCACCGATTCCGATCAATGTGATTCCAAGGGAATGTGCTTCCTGAACACAGATTCTTTCTTTCTTAGGGTCAACTACGAAGATACAGTCCGGAATTCTTGTCATCTTCTTGATTCCGCCCAGATTCTTCTCTAATTTGTCCCATTCCTTCTTAAGCTTAATTACTTCTTTCTTGGGAAGTACATCAAATGTACCGTCCTCAGACATTAATTCTATAGCTTTTAATCTTTCGATTCTGGACTGGATTGTCTTGAAGTTGGTCAGCATACCGCCCAGCCATCTTTCATTGACATAATACATACCGCAGCGCTCAGCCTCTGTCTTAACAGCATCCTGCGCCTGTTTCTTGGTACCGACGAAAAGAATGGTTCCACCCTGTGAAGCAACATCAAATACCGCTTTGTATGCTTCGTCTACTTTACCTACAGATTTCTGCAAGTCAATGATGTGAATACCGTTTCTCTCTGTGAAGATATAAGGAGCCATCTTAGGGTTCCATCTTCTTGTCTGATGTCCGAAATGAACACCTGCTTCTAATAACTGTTTCATTGAAATAACGCTCATGTTTCTTCCCTCCGTTTAGTTGTTTTCTCCCATATGTCTTAACGGACAGCCCGGCTCGTCTGCTAACCCTTGCACAAGGGCACCAACAGACAATAGACATATGTGTTTTCTGTGTATGGCTTAATTATCCACACACGCCTAATTACTATATCATAAAAAAAGAGCTTATGCAAGCTCTTTTTCCTGACTTTTACATCACTCCGTTATTTTCGCTCCCGTAACGATTTTCGCCATCTGCTCGTCGGTGGCTCCTACCGGTATTGTATATGTTCCCGCTCTGATTTTCTTATCATAACCATGCTCACACAGATAATTATCAAAATCCTCCGCAGACTCAACCGCACCTATCTCTGCGAGTCTTTTGCTGACTGTATAAGAGCCTTCTCCACTCGATATTACTACCACTTTAGGAAATTCGATAGTTGTTTTGTTTGAAACCTCCTCGGTTTCGTCCTCATCACCTTGTGCGTCATGTCCTTCTGTATTAACGCTGGTTTGAGTATCATTCTCTGACACACCGTTATCTGTCTGGGCATCAGGTTCCGATGCACCGCCGTCTTCCTGCGTATCCGGATCTGATATGCCGCCGTCTGTCTGAACATCGGGCTCCGATACACCATCATCTGCATGAATATCAAGCTCGGCAGCACTCACCTTGGAAAGTGAAGCAATATCACCGGAGCCGGCTGCCTCGTTTTCTGTATCACCTGACTGTTTATCATCAGCTTCCTTGTCTGCATCCGTTTCTCTGTCTATTCCTTCTGTCAGTACAGTGCTTTCTATCATCCCGAGCTGTTTAGCCCTTGAAATAATCTCTTCATTTGTCATTTTACGGTCTTTAGACGCAGAAATACTCATGATAACTGCTGTTACGACGATTCCAAGTCCCAGCCCCCGTAAATAGTATTTCAATTTCATTTTCATAACTCACCTAATAAATATGCCCTTCTAATTAAATCCTTCATACAAATCTATGACAAACCTGACCTCTCCGATACCAAGCCCCAAATCCTTGGCGATTGCCACCTCTGATTTACCAGCCTTGTGCAGTTCCAGAATTCTGTCATTACTGTTTCTGGCATTTTCGTCTGCGGAAGCATCGCTATAACCTTCGAAGCGTATATCCGGCGGAAGCACTTCCTCCATATGAGACATATCAGCCAGTAACGCTTCCATATTCTTTGCTGCCGTCAGTTTCGGGATTTCTTCCTGTTCTTCTGCAACGTAATCGTTGTCCGGACTATGGACAATCCTTATTTTTGGCGGTGAAATGGGAACAAACTTGTCCACTTCAACCGCTGCAGCTTCCTTTACGGTAATCTCCACATCCTTTACCTTCTGCGTTACTTCCTCAGCAGTCTTAACCGCCTCAGATACCGTATTTTTCAGATTTTCATGCTTATCATTCAGCATATCATATAGAAAAAGAACTTCTTTATGATTCCTGTTAATATCTTCTAAAACTGTATCGGAATATTCATTTACAGCCATGATCTTCTCATTGGAAAGTCTTTCCATCGAACGTTCCGTCTTCTCTATAGCATAAGTCACTGTTTCATCAACAATGTCTGAAATATGTCCTCTAACGCCTTCTAATTCTTTATCAACCAGTTTTCTGACTTCATCCTCACCAATCATCTGGACGTCTTCGTCCATGTCGTTTTTTCCGTCAGGCATAAAATATCCCAATGCAAAAATAACAATACCCACTATGATTAAAAGTATCTCCATAGCGCCAATTTATCCTCCGTCCTATTTCAACCGCTTATATTGAAGCTTCCTACTCCCTTCAGCAGTACTTTACCATCCGGTTCTTTCTCCTCTTTTTTCTTACGGTTCTGCCCACCGTCACCGTGATACTCGTTACTGCCTTTATCCTTAGCGTCAAATTTTTTATTATAATATTCCGGCTGGTCTCCGCGCTTTACTTTCGTCACCTGAGCTTCAACCTGCTTGGAGAACTGAACGCTCACATTTGCCTGATCTACCGTACTTTTTGTATCTTCATGATGCTTGATTGATGTAAAATCCTGTGCTCTCGTAATCTGCCCCTGTATTTCAATCTGTCCTATTGCCATCTATGATTCCCCCTTTGTCATACAGGCATACATATAAAATGAAAAATTATATACCGGTCAGCTTTACATCGCCGCGTGACTTAATGAATCGACAATACTGCGACGATTTCTGCACTGTCATTGAAACATCGCCTATACAGATTCTGGTTCCCGGATATACCGTATCCCTGACAATAACACAGGCTCCCTCTTTTCCTATCATCTGCCCCTGCAGCGATTCAACTTCCTGCATACATTGCTGAACTAAATCTGATTTCTGTTGATTTGCAGTTGCCAGCGTCTGCAAATATTGCATCTGTTCCGGAGTAAGTTTTATTCCTTTTGCGATTTTCTGCTTGGTTGAGATTAGAATCTGCTGGATGGATTGTATGGCTTTATTCTCTTCCTCAATCTGCTTCTGAATCTCCTGCAGCCTAATCGCCAGACGCGGGTCATTGCCTACCTCCACCGTTGTATCGGCACCCATCGGAGAACCGAGAGTCTTGACATTTATACTGCTCACAGCGCTGGCTTTGCCTCCTGTTATAAAGCCCTTTCTCCCATCTACATTAATTTCGGTACCCGCCGTAATGGTACTGTGAAGAATTGATTCTGAAGCAATGTATCCTTCTGCATCAGCCTTTGCATTTTCAAGAAACTTGGCTATGATATTTCCGCCGGCCTTAAGCTCACCTCTTGCCATGCCGTTCATCCCCCTTGCAATGACGATGTTTCCGCCGGCCTCCAGATATGCTCCTTCTACCACGCCGCTTACTATGATATCTCCCTTTGCTTTTACCTCAAAATTCGTGCACACATTCCCATTGACCTGCACGCTTCCTTCATAATCTATATTTCCGGTTGAATTATCGACATTTTCCACAATAAGTATGTCAGAAACAAAAACACTGTCTTCTACCAGTTCCACATGTCCATTGACTAAAGAAGTCAGTGTAGTCTTATCATCAGATATTTCTATATTATTACCATACTTTAAAGCCGCTTTTTTGACATCCCTTGGCTTAACGCGTTCTCCGGTAATCTTCATCCCATATTCGCCCGGATCTTCCGGAAACAGTTTCGCCAGCACGTCGCCTTTTTCGCAGTGATTGACTAAGTTCAACTGGAAAAAATCTACGCTTCCGTCTTCTTTCAAAGTCGGCTTTGCCTTTTTGTCTGTATTAAAGTAGTATTCAATATGGGCGTCCGTTCCATGTACGGGTTCCGTTCCCTGTGCGACCAGAATATCCTTGCAATACTCACGTTTCGTCGCAAAACACTCTTCTATTTTCTCCTTTAATATTCCATGCCGGATACCTTTAATTTCCAAATCCTTAATAAGCTCGGCAGCCGACATTTCTTCACCGCCGATAGAAGGCGCATAAAACCTGACATACGCCTGCATATTATCAGGCGTTACCGTAAATTTATAACATTCGCGCTCCTTCATAGTCGTTCGTCTTTCTAACAGAATGACGGTTTCTTCCTGCGCTGCCGCTCCTATTGCTTTATATAAAGCATTTTTATCATAAACGATATTTTTGAGCATCAGATACTCAACCACATCATTCACTGAAACAACATCTCCGCCCTCAGTAGGCGGAAACAATTTAATGCCGGTCTTTCCTTCTTCATTAATCAACCTAAAATATCCGTTCACACTAATACCATCCCTTTCCCTCAGACTGTGCGTTTATAGGTTCGAGACATCAAAGATATCTGAACAATCTTATCTCTTATGTTCTGTCTGTCAAAATACCCATATAATTTCCCAGCTTCACCTTCATCTTCTGCAAAGCTCTGGTATGAAGCTGTGAAATTCTGGATTCCGATACTTCCAAAATGCTGCTTATTTCTTTCAACGTCAAATCTTCATAGTAGTACAAAACAATAACTTTCTGTTCTTTCTCAGTCAGAAGCTCAAGCGCCTCCGCCAGAATTCTTTTCAGTTCTTCCTTCTCGATAACTTCCTCAGGACCGTCGAACTGAGCGCTGCTGTTATATCCGCCGGAGCTGTTGTTAGGGATATCGCTTCCCCCCTGCTCCATGAACTCATTCAGTGAAACGACATTAGTTACCTTCATCTGAGACTGCCAGTCGAAGTAGTCTTCATTAGTAATCCCCAGATTTTCTGCTATTTCCTCATCTGTAGCGCTTCTTCCGTATTTTGTTTCAATTTCCCGGATTGCCTGATCGATCCTTTTCTGCTTCTGCCTGATGGTTCTGGGAATCCAGTCCATCTTACGTATCTGGTCTAAAATAGCGCCTCTGATACGCAGGCTGGCATATGTTTCAAACTTGACGTCCTTGAGCGCATCAAATTTATCAATTGCATCTATCAGTCCGAAAATGCCATAACTTACCAGATCTTCATACTCCACGTTATAGCCAAGATACATACTCAGCCGTCCTGCTACCAGTTTTACAAGCGGAGCATACTCTAATATGATTTTTTCTCTCACCTCAGGAGATTTTGCCTTTCCATATTCCTCCCAGAGTTTTTTTCTGCCTGTTTCATCCATGTTCGTTCCTCCACATTACATTGAACTTAACCGATAGAAATTATGCTCCTCATTACCATGAATTAAACCTTACTTAAAGAATTTTCTCATTTGCCATCTTTTTCTGCTTTTTCATTCTGTTCCGCCGCTCCCTTAGGTCTATCGGTATCAGTGGCTGCATCCGGTTCTTTCTCGATTACCTCTCCCTCTTCCAAACGCGCTTCTTCAATCTGTGCTTCAAAACGGTCAAACATCCACTTAATCAACTCACCTGCAATATAGAAAACAACAAGCACAAACAATAAAACTACCAGCATGTCTTTCAATGTATAACGCAGCACAAACATAGCAATGCTGACAATTGCTCCTGCCAAGAGCATTATAAAAGGGGGAATCTGTTTTCTTCTCTTAGCGCTTTTTTGCGCTTCCTTCTCCCTCTCTTTACGAATTCTCTTTTTTTCAGGATCTATAATCTCCTCAACTTCCGTAATAAATTTTTGTTTGTCGTTTTTGCTGTCGTCTTGACTGTCATTTTGATTTTCTTTTTCTATGTCCATTTTTACCTTCCGCCGTACCAAATAATGAACTTATATAATCCTCTCCGGTTTTCCTACTGCCCGAATAACAAAATCACCGTTCTCAGGATAAAAAATAACGGTTCTCCCAAAATTTTTACCGGTATCCTCCGCGACAATAGGTATGCGCAGTTCTGCAAGTTTTTTCTTAACAGCCTCTACATTTCTCTCTCCTACGCGCGTAGCCTCTGAATTCCCGCCTTGAAAAGAAAACATCTGTGCTCCGCCTGCAATCTTTGCAACCAGCCTTGTTCTGTTTGCACCTTTTGCGACTACCCTTCTTACTAATTCCTCTATGCCGGTGTCAGCAAATTTCGGGATATTTGTATTATTTCTGATTGTTGTACTATCCGGAAGCATAATATGCGCCAATCCGCCAATTTTCGTAATAGGATCACGCAAAGCAATTCCTACGCACGATCCCAGACCCAGAGTTGTAATACCATTAGGGCTAACACATATATTTAAATCAGCCATGCCGACCTTAATCACTTCAGCCATATTCTGAATCTCCTACCTTCACTATAAGTATAATTAATTTCACATGCCCAGCGCTGATAATATTTTGCTATACGAAGGCAAATCCGGAATAAGTACAAAATATCCGTCTATAGCCACATCGTCAAAAAACTTTGTCTGAATCAACAAAATCTTGTCTCCCAACGCGCCAAATTCAATTGCCGGCACACTTAATATAGCGCCTGCCATATCCACGGTCAAATCCGGAATTGACGGGTAAATCTTCAGATTCGTCAAAGATGAAAGCGAATTCAAATAAGCTCCTGTGATAATGTTTCCAACCTCTTTAAGCGCAGACAATTCCATCTCAGAAAATTCTTCACCTTCAAGCTCCATTCCCATAAGTTTAGATACCAAATGTCTGGCAGAATCTTTCTCCACAAGAAACATGATGCTTCCGGTAATATCGCCTTCCACACCCAGATAGATGCCTGCCATAATCAGTTCCTCACCGCCCATAGCGGCACCTATATCCTTAAATTCCAACAGATTGATCTGTGGTACCGCCATATCAACCTTGCACTGAAGCATCTGCGCCAATGCAGTAGTTGCATTGCCGGCTCCAATATTACCAATTTCGCGTAAAATATCAAAATGCTCATTGGTCATCTGATCAAAATTCATTTCACTCACTCGTCAATATCCTCCTAAGAATTCTCTGGTAAAACCAAAGTCAAATCCAAAAGCGAGATGAGACCGCTTTCGCACTTACCTACTCCGGAGATAAAGTTCCCTTTATCATCCTTGGAATCATAAGCAACCTTTTCTATCTGCTCCGTATCCAATGTAACTACTTCCTTTACTTCATCCACAATGATTCCTATATATCCTTGCTGCTCCATCTTAATAATAATAATCCTGCTTGCCTTGGTGGTTACATCTTCTCCCAATCCCATTTTGGTGCGGATACTCATAACAGGTACAACCTCTCCGCGCAGATTGATGACACCCTTCAAATATGAATCAACTTTAGGTACCCTTGTAATATGCTGCATCCTCAAAATATTATCCACATATTTAATATTAATGCCATATTGTTCATCACCCAGTTTAATAACGATAAACTGAATTCCTTCACCGGTCGTTTTTAATCCATCCATTCTACTTTCCTCCTTGCGCCTAAATCAATGCGTTAGCATCCAATATTAATGCAACTTCGCCGTCGCCGAGAATCGTGGCTCCGCTGATTATCTTACATTTACTGATAAATTTACCCATTGATTTGATAACGATTTCCTGCTGTCCAATCAATTCATCAACAACAAGTCCTGCTAACTTGTCGCCCTTCTTTACTATAACAACGGTCAGATTTTCATTATGATCCTTACCGCTGGCAACATCCAGGACCTCGCTCAGACGGATAATCGGAATTACAACGCCTCTCAAATGGATAACTTCATTGTTCTGTACCAGTTTCACATCTCCCGGTTCAACATCTTCAATCGTCTGTATTGAGTCTAAGGAAATCGCATACTTTTCATCTCCGACGATAACCATAAGCGCCTGTATGATGGCAAGAGTCAGCGGCAGCCTTATAGTCCATGTGCTTCCCTCTCCCAGCTTACTCTTAACTTCCACTTCACCACTTAATGATTCAATCTTAGATTTTACGACATCCAGACCAACGCCTCTTCCCGAAACATCGGATACTGTCTTGGCCGTTGAAAAACCTGCATTGAAAAGCAAATCTATAATTTCCTTTTCAGTCATGTTCTCAGCCTGCTCAGGTGTAATAACGCCGCGGTCAATAGCTTTATCTTTTACTGCCGCTGTATCGATACCATTACCGTCATCTCTTACCTCGATGACAACGTTATTTCCGTCCTGATATGCATCAAGAAAGATAGAACCAACCTCCGGCTTTCCTCTTTCCTTACGCACTTCCGCCAACTCCAAGCCATGGTCTGCCGAGTTACGGAGCAGATGCATAAGAGGATCTCCGATTTCATCTACCACAGTTCGGTCAAGCTCTGTCTCTTCACCTGTCATATACAATTCCATCTTCTTATCCAGTTTCTTGGATAAGTCACGAATCATCCTTGGGAATTTGGTAACTACACTCTCAATAGGAACCATTCGTACCTTCATAACGGATTCATGCAAAGAGGTTGTAACGCTCTCCAGATATTCTATCTGGTCACTCACTTCCGTATTAGCACTACCTTCCGATGAGGCAGAAGCCGATACGAGGGAATTCTTGGCAATTATGAGCTCGCTCACCAGATTCATCAGGGTATCGAGTTTCTCAATATCTACTCTGACTGTTCTATTAACGACAGGTTTGCCGGGCGCTTGTTTCTTGTCATTCTTGTTTGCAGCCGACGCAGTCTGTGACGCTGCGGCAGGGGCCTGTGCGGATTGTTTTTCCGTTTTGGCAGGCATTGTTGACTGCGGCTCTGCTTTTTCGATCTCTGCTTTTTCCGTTTTCGTCTCCGCCGGTTCTTCGGCCGGTTTATCATTAACAGTCTCATCGCTGCTTTCGCTTAAAGCCGGAGCCTTGTCAAAATTATATACTCCGCCTGTTACGTCCTCAATTTCAGATACACTCTTTGCATCATTGACTAATTTTTCAAGAGGACTGTCTGAGACTATAATCATACTGAAATCATAATCGAATTTTTCATCCTCAATATCCTGTGTAGAAGGATCCGAAAAAATGATCTCACCGTTTTCCTCCACTGCCTTGAATACGAGGAATGCCCTTGCAGCCTTTAAGATACATGACTCCTGTACCTTTACGGTCATTCCGTATACCTTACTGCCGCGGCTCAACGCCTCCATAAGCGTAGTAGATTCGGCTTCACCCAATTGGAGCTGCTGCCATTTTGCATCAGCATCTGATGCTGCAGAGTCCACAACATCCTCCTTGACTTCAGCCGCTTTTGTTTCTTTCTTGCTATCTGCTGCCGCGCCGCTTCCTCCATTCAGTATATCATTGAGCTGCTTAATAAGCGGTTCATTGTCATTTGTGCCTTCATCAGCGCTTTCCCTGATATTGGTATTATACTCCTCCAATGCATCCAGACACTGGAACAGAATATCAATCATATTGGCTTTGACCGTAATATTTCCATTACGAACTTCGGAAAATACATTTTCCATATCATGGGTCAGGTTCTGCATCCTCTTATATCCCATGGTACCTGCCATTCCCTTTAAGGAATGCGCTGCACGGAAAATCTCATTAATCGTGTCCATATTGTCCGGTTCCTGCTCCAATGAGAGAATCTGCGTATTCAGATTTTGTAAATGCTCATTTGTTTCATCAAGGAAAATTTCCAAATATTGGCTTACATCCATTTTATTTTACCCCCACGTTCATTGTAATTTCCTGCGCAAGCTGCCCCAGCGGTGCAACTTTATCCGCCAGTTTCGATTCCACGATGCTTCTGGGCATTCCATAGACCGCACATGTACTCGCTTCCTGCGCAATGACATATAGTTCCTTTTTTTCTTTCAGATATTTGATTCCTTTCGTACCATCAGCGCCCATACCGGTCATGACAACACATACAATCTGATCATATCCGCTGTCTGTAAGGGATTCATACATATAATTTGCACATGGCTTCACACCCTCCCTGTATGGTTCATCCGTATAATGAATTACGGCTTTACCTGACTTTGTCACCACATTCAGATGTTTTCCGCCTCTTGCAAGATATACGACTCCCGATTGTAATACATCGCCTTCCGCAGCTTCCTTCACGCTGATTTCACTCAAATAATTCAGGCGTTCTGCCAAAGACGCAGTAAAACCTTCCGGCATATGCTGTACGATGACGACAGGTGCATTAAGGCTTGCCGGCAGTTTGGGAATTACTGACTGCAGCGCTTTAGGTCCTCCCGTAGAACTTGCAATTGCTACGACCTTGTTACCCCGGATATTAGTAGGTCTATCCGGTTTACGAATCGTCGGCTGCGGTGCTTCCTGCGGCTTATCCGCTGCTTTTGGCGGCGGTGTTTCCTGAGGCTTATCTACTGCCTTCGGCTGCGGTCTTTCAGATAATGTCAATCTTGACTCCACCACTCCGGACAGCGCTTCAAGAAGAATTGTTTTAAAATCCCCAGCCCTGCTGCCATTCAATGATACACTTCCGGGTTTTTGGACAAACTCCAGAGCTCCAAGCTCAAGCGCGTCCAACGTTATCTGAGCGCCCCGTGCCGCATCGGAACTGACAACCAGAATCCTTGCCGAAATCTTACGCGCCTGAAGCTCTTTTAACAGCTCCAATCCTCCCATCCGGGGCATATTCAGATCCAGAACAACCGCGTCATACTTATTCTTGCACAGCAGTTCTAAAGCTTCTAAGCCATTGAATGCCCTATCCTGTACTTGAAATCTTTCATCACTGTTGATTATATCACATAATACCTTTCTCATGAGTGCAGAGTCATCAACTATCAATATATTTTTCATATATTATCACACTCCCTTCTAAATTCATAGGCTCATAATATCCAATATTATCTTACTCCATATTTCTTTTCTTCTGTATAGCCTTTCTCTCTGCATCAAATATGTACTTAACGATTTCCTCTCTGTTTTCTTTGTCCATATTGACGTACTGCACACGGTGTTCATATACACCCGGTCTGTTCTCAACCTCTTTTACGGCAAGCACTTTTCCAATCAGGCTGAAATTTTTACTCTCTCCCGATATCCATAAATCGTACTTACATAGAATCATGCTGTCCGTTTCATACGCATAGTTTGATACGAATCGCAGTCCTCCCCCACTGATATCCACTATAATGCTCCTTTGCAGAGGCAGTTCCGGTACCAGCAGCTTAGAGTTTCCTTCAATTGCCTGTATTTCCGTTTCCTCTAACGTTCTGGAATTCATCTCCAGGGCACAGCTGAATCGGTAATATTCCCTCCTCTGATATTTTCTCAGATTGCTGGTAAGATCAAGTAATACGGAAAAAACATTGTTATTCTTATACCGGTCCGCAACCCTTGCTGAGCACTGGTAAAGCCCTCCCTGTGTATAGAAGAATACATTATACTCTCCGTCCACCGGCAAAAGTACCAGTTTAGACTGGACAAACGGCATCGAAACCTCGATTCTGTCATCGGAAACAATATCAATTACCTGACTGTCATAAACCTTGCGTTCCTCATTATCTTCCTTCATTCTGAGTATTTTCTGAAGTTGGACTTTATTTCCCGGTGATATATATTTTGAAAGAATAATCTCCATTCCAATATCCACGCTCCTTTCTCACCCTGTGAATTAACTATCTTTTAGATATAATATGCGAAAAGAATGCTGCCATTCCACGCTTGGTCAAGGTCTTATTCAGCTCTTTATTCATCAGTTTGGCAGCTATAAGCTCATATGCCTGCGCAGATCTTGCGTCAGGATTCTGAATCGATACCGGCATCTGCTGCATTACTGCCTTGGCAAGCTGTGCATCCTGTGGTATCATACCCAGATAGGTAATCGGAATCTTTAAATATCTTGTAACGACGGAATTCAGCTTCTCAAAAAGATCCTTTCCCTCATCACTGTTCTGCACCTTATTGGCAATAACTTTAATCTGAGAATACTCTTTGGAATATCTCGGATGTCTGTTCAATGCTTTCAGCAAAGAATACGAATCTGTAATGGAAGTCGGCTCCGGCGTAGTCACAAGCAGAATCTCTCCGCTTGCTACCAGAAATTCCAATACCGCATCGGATATACCCGCTCCGGTATCTACAATAATAACATCCGCCATATTATCAAGTTCCGTCAGATTCCTGATTATATAGGTCAGATAATCCTTACTTAAATTAGACATTCCTGCAATGCCGGAACCGCCAGATATAAAGCCCACATCCATAGGCCCCCATGTGATAATCTCACTGATATTCTTACCCTGATAGATTAAGTCGCACAGGTTATGCTCAGGAACCGCTCCAAACATGATTTCTATATTGGCAAGTCCAAAATCCGCATCAAGTATGATTACACGTTGTCCCATCTTTTTGAACTGTATGGCAAGATTGATTGCCATATTCGATTTGCCGACGCCACCTTTCCCACTTGTAACGGTAATGACTCTTGCCAAGGGTCTCTGTGGCTGGCTGCTTGCTTTTATTATATTTCTTAATTGTTCAGCCTGATCCATTCTTTATCTTTGCTCCTTCCCCGGTCTGCTTATTTCTTTCCGCCAAGCAGGCTCTTTACCGTTTTCTGTGGATTAAAGTACTCAATATCATCCGGCACATTCTGTCCATATGTTACATAAGAAAGCGATGCACCGGTATACAATTTCAGATTCAGAAGATTTCCCAGCGTCGTCGTCTCATCTAACTTGGTAAAAATCAGCTTATATTCTGTCATTTCCTTATATGCATCCGCAATGCTTATTAAATCCTTATACTTTGTTGTGGCGCTTAAAACAAGATATACTTCATGCTCAACCTTGTCGTCAACCGAGTGAATGAACTTGTTCATATTTTCCTTCTGCATCTGATTCTGATAAGAATGTCCCGCTGTATCCACCAGAATATAATCATATCCTTTAAAGTCGGTAAGCGCCTGTTCTACTTCCTCCACCGCATAGACAACACGGAAAGGCACCTCCAGAATATTGGCATAAGTACGGAGCTGCTCTGCAGCCGCAATCCTGTATGTATCCGCCGTTAGCAGAGCTACCCTTTTCTTTTCCTCCACCTGAAACTTGGAAGCTATTTTGGCAATTGTAGTCGTCTTACCTACTCCTGTAGGTCCTACGAAGAAAATTACCTTCACCCCTTTTTCGGAAGGCGTGATAACTGAAGGTTTTCCGAATTTCAGAATCATCTTCTGATAAGTATTTGCAAGCGCAAAATCAAATGGAGCATTGGGTTTATTAATCTTATCGATTTCTTCTATTATCTGTCCTGCATATTGCTCGTCAACCTCATTCTCAAGCATCGTAGCATGAAGAAGCTTCATGAACTTGTCAGTCTCGCTTACTTCCTTCTCTTCTTCCTTTTTCTCCTCTTCAGGTTTCTGCAGCTGCTGCTCCAGTAAAGATTGAAGGCTGTCAAGTTTCTCTTCTATTACATTATTTTCCTTTTTATCGGTTCTGTCAAAGACCTCCTCCTTAATCACATCTGTGGAAACAGTCTTTGGCTTCGCCTGCTGACTGCTTAAGGCAGACAGTCCGGAACCCATATTGGAAACCACATTATTGATGGCAGAAACCGCTGCCTTCACATCAGCGGAAACCGCATCATCATTGCGGCTTTCTTCTTCCAGCGCGACTGTAACTTCCACAAGCGGAGCCCTTAAGAAGTCGAAAAGTCCCTTTCTTTTGACATTTTTTACATTCATTATCACAACATTTGCGCCCAATTCTTTTTTAGCGTTTTCGGTTGCTTCAGTTTCTGTTTTTCCTGTAAATTTTTTGATTATCATTATGCTGTCACCATCCCAACAGACTGTAATTCAATATTTGATTCAACCTCATTATAGGACACAACCACTAAGTCCTTAAAATAATCTTCCGTCAATTTTTTAAAATATGCCCGCACGATTGGCGAGGTTATGACTATAGGCATCTTGCCTACATCTTCCAATTTCTTGGTCTCTACCGTGACGGAATCCATTATTGCCTTCGTCTTGGCAGGGTCAAGCGTTAAGTATGCACCCTGCTCCGTCTGTTTCACGCTTCCCATAATTTCCTGTTCCACCTTCGGGTCAAGCGTCACTACGCTGGTCGTCTCATTTGCAGGGAAGAATTTATTGGAAATCGCCCGCTTAAGACTCTGTCTGACATATTCAGTCAGAATATCAGTATCTCTCGTAGTAGCGGCATAATCCGCCAATGTCTCAAACACAGTCAGAAGATCTCTTATGGAAATGCCCTCACGCAGCAGATTCTGCAAAACCTTCTGTATCTCTCCGAGTCCAAGCAGCTTCGGAACCAGTTCTTCCACCAGTGAAGGATTGGATTCCCTCAGGTTATCAACAAGATGCTGAACATCCTGTCTGGTAAGCAGTTCCGCAATGTACTGCCTGATAACTTCCGTCAGATGCGTAGCAATAATTGACGGTGGGTCAACAACTGTATATCCCATGCTCTCCGCACGTTCCCTCTGTCCTTCCGTAATCCAGATTGCAGGCAGATGGAATGAAGGCTCGAAAGTAGGAATACCTGTAATTTCTTCTTCCACATATCCCGGATTCATCGCCATATAATGGTCGAAAAGAATCTCGCCTTCACTGACCTGAACACCCTTAATCTTAATAATGTACTGGTTCGGATTCAGCTGTATGTTATCACGAAGACGGATGATCGGCACAACTGTTCCCAGTTCCAATGCAATCTGCCTACGTATCATTACTACACGGTCAAGCAAATCGCCTCCCTGATTGACGTCAGCAAGCGGAATAATACCATAGCCAAACTCTAACTCAATCGGGTCAACCTGCAGAAGTGAAGTGACATTCTCAGGCTGCCTGATTTCTTCCGCTGCCGCCTCCTCGATATCCACCTCTTTCTCTATCTCAGCAGTTTCAATGGTTCCGGCGATGAGCCTGCCTACAATTATGAAGCATATGCCAAGCCCTACGAAAATTATCGGATTAAGAGGCGTCACAATACCAAGAAACGCCAGTACCATTCCCACAAGGTACATCGCCTTTGGCAGACCGAACAGCTGGCTTACAAGCACCGTACCGAAATCTGCCTCTTTTGAGCCCTTCGTAACAAGAATACCTGTTGAAAGAGAAATCAGCAGAGACGGAATCTGACTTACCAGACCGTCACCAATTGTCAGAATCGTATATTTATTGACTGCATCCGCCAATTCCATATTCTGCCTGAACATACCCATCAGAATACCGCCGACTATATTGACCGCTGTAATAAACAGACCTGCAGTCGCATCTCCCTTAACATACTTTACAGCACCATCCATGGAGCCGAAAAAGCTGGATTCGTCCTGAATCTTCTGACGACGCTCCGCCGCTTCCGCATCCGTAATGGCTCCCGTATTCAAATCCGCATCGATTGCCATCTGTTTACCGGGCATAGCATCCAGCGTAAATCTCGCCGTTACTTCAGCAACACGCTCGGAACCTTTATTTATAATCATAAACTGCACAATAATCAAAATGATAAATACGATAATACCTATAACAAGATCACCGCCGCCTACATACTGTCCGAATGTCGCAACGACATTTCCCGCATCGCCTTTAGTCAGAATCAGTCTGGTAGAAGATACATTCAGAGCAATTCTGAATATCGTAGTGAACAACAGGATTGTAGGATAAAACGACATTTTAAGGACTTCATTGGCAAACATACAACTAAACAAGACAGAAAAAGCCACTGCCATATTACATGCCAGCAATACATCCAGAAGAACTGACGAAATCGGAACAATCAACATGATAAACGCTGACAATACATAAAGAACTACGCCCAAATCCGCCTTCTTCAATCCCTGCATATCTTCTCCTCCTTTCATCATTCACTATCCGCGAATTTGTGTTTACACAAATTTGCAGTTTAAAATCTTTGATTTAAACTTTTTTAAACTTTACCTTGCAGATGATATACAAACGCAAGCACTTCCGCGACTGCCTGATACAACTCCGGCGGCACTACATCCCCAATCTCCACATTTGCATATAACATTCTGGCAAGCGGTTTATTTTCTACTATTTCAATATTATGCTCCTTAGCGGTATCCTTAATCTTTTGTGCCAGATAATCCGCGCCTTTGGCAAGTACATAAGGAGCGTCATAAAGTTCAGGATCATATTTGATGGCTACAGCATAATGCGTCGGGTTAGTAATGACTACATCCGCTTCGGGAAGCCGCTGCATCATACGCCTTCTGGAAGCTTCCATCATACGCTGTTTCTGTTTGCTCTTAATCTGCGGATCACCTTCCTGATCTTTATATTCGTCCTTTACCTCCTGCTTGGTCATCTTCATGTCGTTTTTGAATTTGAACTTCTGATAAATAAAATCAGCAGCCGCAATAAAGAAATAATAAAGAGCAATGCGGAACCCCAGACCAACAACCAGTTCCCCGATTAGTGCAATCGCCTGATAAAGCCCTATATCATACAGCAGGAAAATACTTGGTGCATTCTTCTTAAGATAAGTATAGACCGCATATACAATAATCAATATCTTTGCAACTGATTTAGCCAGCTCTACTAAAGAATTGACGGAAAAAAGCCTCTTAACGCCGCTTATCGGATTCAGCTTACTGAACTTTGGTTTCATCGGTTTAGTGGTAGGCGCCCATTTTACCTGCAGCAGATTCGTTAAAAAAGCAACCAGAAAACCTATAATCAATACAGGCGCAATAACACTCAATATTGCAATCAACGCCCGTATAAAAAGCGAACGAAAAGTAATACTCTGCAGATAACCGTCGTACAGCTTGATATATTCCGGTATCTGAGTATATATATTCCGGAATAAACCGACAAAGACCTCTCCCATATGACCTACCCAGAATTTCAGAATCAAAAAAAGCGAAAGCAATGCAAAAGCATTTGTTACTTCCTTGCTTTTGGCTACCTGCCCTTCTTTTCTGGCATCTTTCAGTTTCTTACCTGTAGGTTCCTCGGTTTTCTCACCGCCCGGACCGTCTTTTGCAAAAAATTGCAGATTATATTCTAAAATCAAATCATATCATTCCTTTAACAAAGGCTTCAACAACCGCCTTCATCTCTCTGAATATGAAGTCCGCTGCTCCGGGAAGCATCCTGACCGTAAGAAACATGACTGTGAGTCCGGTAAGAACCTTCAGCTGAATACCTACTACAAACATGTTCATCTGCGGCGCCACTTTGGCAAGTATTCCCAAAACACAGTTCAGCAGAAGAATTACGCAAAATATCGGCAGGCAGATTCTTAAACCTATGGTAATATAGTCGCTCATAAACCGTATCATAGTCTCAACCAGCGAATCCGTATGAAAGACTGCACCGCTTATCGGAATCAGCGTAAATGTATCAACAAGCGCTCCAAACAGATACCTGTACATTCCCGAGATAATCAGCATCAACGAAAACATATATTGATAAAGCACTCCGCTGAATGTAGCGTTCTGTCTGGTGGCAGGATCCATCAGTGATACCATGGTAAGACCGACTTCCATATCCGCAATATGACCGGCAAATGCAGCAACCGTCATACACAGCTGCGCACCCCATCCGATCAGAATACCCACCAATGCTTCTTTCATAACAATAACGGCATATTCCGATACGGTATCATAGACCACCGGAGTATGATCTATATAAACAAATAATAAATAAGAAGTAAAAAGCCCAAGTCCGACCTTTACTCTTCTCGGCGTATTATTCATACTGAAAAACGGCGAGGCGAAAATGAAGCATGTTACACGCACCACTATAAGCAGAAAAAACTCCAAATCCGCATAACTGAAAGTAACATCTATCATCTAATACCTATGCTCCTTCCTCAGCCTGCGAATTTGTGCCTAAGACATCTACTATGTCTGCACAAATATTGCGTAACACAAGCAAAGCATAACACATGCAAGCATGTGCGAAAAATCTCTTATTTTTCAATCTTGCTACCTTATATATAAGCTGAAACTCTCCCACAAATTTTGCATAAATCCAACCATATTATTTAACATCCAGTGCCCTAACAGCATCAACGTAATAAAAATAGCAAGGACTTTGGGCACAAATGTAAGTGTCTGTTCCTGAATCGACGTAACCGTCTGGAAAATACTTACCGTAAGACCTACACACAGTGAAATAAGAAGCACAGGAGCTGCGGTCTTAATAATCGTGAACAGACATTCCGATGCAATAGCTGTCACATCATCTATTGTCATATAAATCCTCCCTTCTTCTAATGCCGTTTATTTAATAAAACGTTCTTACCAGATTACCGATAATCAGGTTCCAGCCATCCGCCAGAACAAATAACAGAATCTTGAACGGCATGGATATCGTAGTCGGCGGCAGCATCATCATACCCATTGCCATAAGAGTAGACGCCACAACCATATCTATCACAATAAACGGAATATATATTAGAAATCCTATAATAAAAGCAGTCCTTAGTTCACTTATAATAAAACTTGGAATAAGAACGCTTATAGGAATATCGTCAAGTTCGCCGGTCCATTCCGTACGGCTGATTTCCATGAACATACCGACATCTTTCTTCTGTGTATGCGGATACATAAACTCTCGCAAAGGCTTGACTGCCGCCTCTATTGCCTCCTCCTGCTCAAGCTCGCCTGCTTCAAAAGGCACAACGGCGTCCGTATAGATGCTCGCTATCGTCGGCTGCATGATAAAAAATGTTAAAAAAAGCGCCAGTCCAATCAGAACGTTATTAGGTGGCGCCGTCTGCGTATTAAGAGCCGCCCTCGTGAAATGCAGAACAATAATAATTCTGGTAAACGAGGTTAACATAACAATCAATGACGGTGCAATAGCAATAAGGGTAAGGATAATCAGTATTCTCAAAGCGCCATTCAGAGTACCATTACCATTGTTATATGTAACCGTCACCGTATTCGCAATATTCAATTCCTTCAAGTCGTCAGCATCCTCGGCAGAACCCGGTTCTTCCAGATTCGTTCTCTCCTCTGTTGAACCCGTCAGATGCCTGTTTACATCAGACCTGTCTGTTGCATATGCAATATTTTTCTCATTGATAAAAAATATAATAAACAATATACCTGCAAGAAACAGCAGGCTTGAAAACTTCCTCTTCATCTTTATCGCCTACTCATTCTCATTTCGGTCTTCTTCTTTTCCTGCAAAGTTTTTCTTCTGTACTTTTTCCAGCAATTCTTTAAAGCTGAATTGTTCCATTCCTTCTCCACCGTCCGCTAATATAAGTTGGTCTTCAGGTATCTCTGTTAACATTGTAACAGAATCTTTGCAGACTGCTACTGCCAAATATTTCCGCCCAACACGAATAATCTGAATATACTTATTATTTGTCAGACGGATTGCTTCAAGCAATTCCATATTTGTATTGCGCAGCTTACCTTTCTGGTATCCGGCAATCCATTTTGTGGTCCAGTAGGTAACCGCCAATACAATAACAAATATAATAAGCACAGTCATAAACTGCAGGTAAGAATCCATCCTATTTGAAGCAGATAATAGCATTTAACCAACTACTTTCTTGACTGCCTCTAATACACGATCAGCCTGAAAAGGTTTAACGATGAAGTCTTTGGCTCCGGACTGGATAGATTCGATAACCATAGCCTGCTGACCCATAGCAGAACACATAATGACAGTAGCACCCGGATCGGACTCTTTAATCTTCTTCAGAGCCTGAATACCATCCATCTCGGGCATAGTGATATCCATCAGTACAAGATCCGGCTTAAGCTCATTGTACTTCTCAACAGCCTTAGCGCCGTTTTCAGCCTCACCGGCAACGTTATATCCGTTCTTGGTCAGGATATCCTTAATCATCATACGCATGAAAGCTGCATCATCACATACTAAAATATTCTTTGCCATATCATCTTCTCCTATTACATATTATTTTAATAATATTTTCATTAACATTGAGGACAGCTCACAGAGCGTGGCGTCCGTTGTTTATTTAATAAAAAGTCATATGTGACTTTATTATTTAATGATTTCTGTTACTCTGACGCCAAAGCTCTCTTCGATTACTACAACCTCACCTTTGGCTACAAACTTACCGTTGACCAGTACGTCAATAGGTTCTCCGGCAATCTTATCAAGTTCAATAATCGTACCGGGCGCAAAATCCAGAATATCCGAAATGGATTTTGAAGTTCTTCCAAGTTCTACGGTAACCTCTAACGGTACATCCTTGATTAAATCAATATTTTCCTGCGGCTGCATCGGATTGAATCCACCTGCGAAATTCTGGAACTGTGCCGGCTGGATGTTCATGTTAGGCGGCATCTGCGGCATTCCCATCTGCATCTGCGGCATCATTTGCATTTGAGGCATCATCTGCATCTGCGGCATTCCCATCTGCATCTGGCTCATATCCATCTGCGGCATTCCCATCTGCATCTGACTCATATCCATCTGCGGCATTCCCATCTGACCCATATCCATCTGCGGAGCTGCCGGAGCAGGTGCAGGTGCAGGTGCCGGTTCAGGTGCAGGTGCCGGTTCAGGTGCCTCCCCCATTTGCGAAGCCAGGAATGTAGTACACAGTTCCTTGGCAAATTCTACCGGATACAACTGCATAATGGTAGAATCTACTAATTCATCAATCTGCATATGGAAAGCAATTTTTACAAAGGTTCCTGCCAAAAACGCTGCTATATCTCCGCCCGATTTAAACTCAGTCAAATCAACCAGACTTGCTTCCGGAGGACTGATATCAATCATCTTGCCAAGCATCGTAGAGAGCGAAGTAGCAGAAGAACCCATCATTTGATTCATTGCTTCCGAAATTGCGCTTAAGTGTAATTCTCCCAGCTCTCCGTCGGTGTTGCTGCCATCGCCTCCCATCATCAGGTCTGTAATAACTTTAACATCATGTTCTTTTAAAATCAAGATGTTTGAACCATCCAAACCAACTGTATATTTAATTTGTATAAATACACAAGGTCTTTCATATTCCGTCAGTACATTTTCCCAATTCGACA
>CAZRKN010000040.1:0-36995 GCA_964600805.1 uncultured Bacteroides sp.
AACACCAGCCTTCCAAGCTGGATACGTGGGTTCGATTCCCATCACCTGCTTTTTTTATTTCTCTTTTTCAGAATGGTGTATTCGTTAAAAATAGGATATAATTGCACTAACAAATTTCGGTTTATCAGGGAGTTATCTGTTATGGATAGCGCCCCGTCACTTTTATGAATAATTTAGAAAATAGAGCATTAGCAACTCTAATCTGAAAAGGGAGTGTCAAAATAAGTAAAAAAGAATCATATCATAATAAAAAATATCCATAAAAAAGTCAAGCTCTTTGTAAAATGAATTGATATACTATTATTACATCGCGATGAAAGAAGGAAGAAAATGAGTTACTCAACTATGTCACACGCATTGATTAGTTATATGGAAAGCCATTTGCAAAACTTTGATATTAAAAAAATGTCAGAGAGTTTTGGCCTTTCAGAAAGCTATCTTAGAGAGCTGTTTTTGAAGAATGTGAATATGCCTATTATGCAGTATTATAAAAGAAGGCGGATTATTGTGTCTGCTTTTGAAATATTACATTCGGATAAAAAAATAGTAGACATTGCTTTTGAAAGTGGATTTTCTAATCATGAATCGTATACAAGGGCATTTCGGAAGATTTTCGGCATTTCGCCAAGCAGGTTTCGTATAGATAGACCGTTAATCGGAAGAAAGCAGTTGGATACAGGTGTGTTTGGTTTGGAGCAGCTTGTCATAAAAGAAAAAAGGAGCGATGGATTAATTATGAAACAGGACAATAATAATACAATATTATATGGCATCCGAAAACTTGAATGGGGAGCATATGGGAGCAACACAATGTTTCCGATTTGTATTAAAGCAGTGTCGGAATATTTGGGAGATGACGTTTCATATGCCTATATTATGGCGGCAACAGGGGCAGCATTCCGTTTAACATGGAATCGGACAGATTGGGATTTAAGCAATATTGACATGTACCACACATTAAAGGAGTCCAGTGAAATATATAGTTATGGGGCAAAGGCATTGGGAAGAGAATTTTCTTTTATTGGAAGAGGCGAAGATACAAAAAAAGAAGAATTTGCTGCATATATTAAATCAAATATTGCAAAAGGATTTCCGATTATTGCATTGGGCATTATTGGTCCTCCGGAACCATGTATTGTTGCTGGATTTGAGTCATCCGGAGATGTTGTTGTGGGATGGAATTTCTTTCAGAATGATGCTGAATTTTCATCTAAAATCAGTTTAATGGATAATGGATATTTCAGGTGTGATACATGGTGGGAGAATACAGATACACAGGCAGTTATGTGTATTGGTCCGGTTACAGATACCCCTTGCAATGATAAAGAAATTGTGAAAATGGCTTTAAACATTATGGAGGCAAGGGATGAGAGTGGATATGCAAAAGGAATAAATGCATATGATGCATGGAATGATATGCTGCTGGATGAAAAGTGGTTTGAAAATGGTGCCGGTTTTGATTATCTGTTTTCAAAGCTGCTGGTTCAAAATGATGCTACGACATGTATCTGTGACGGACGAAAGTGGGGAGCAAAATATTTTGAAGAATTGTCTGAAAAGTATGGAAAAACAGAGAAGACAATTTGTCAGGATATAGCGAAACACTTCCAAGAAGTTAGCAACATGGCAGTTGAGATTATATCCTTAATTGGAGATTGGAGTGACATGGAAAAAATGTTGCAAAATTTTGGAAATCGCTCTATCAGAGAAAGGATTGGAAAACTGATTCTTTCTGCTAAGTTGGAGGATACAAAAGCATACGAACAGATAAAGTTATTATTAAATCATCAATGTCATTAAGTATATGAAATTAATAGTATACTCAGTGGCTTCCTGTCTTTGGAAGCCACTGCCTGTTTCAACAAAAAGTTGAAAATTATTACATAAAAGGCATTGACATATAAAACCACTATGAAACGGTTGGATTTGGCGATAATAAAAAATTGTATTATCAATGGATAGGAACTAT
Organism: uncultured Bacteroides sp.; assembly: GCA_964600805.1. Taxonomy (GTDB): domain Bacteria; phylum Bacillota; class Clostridia; order Lachnospirales; family Lachnospiraceae; genus UBA3282. The sequence continues at coordinate 1,970 of CAZRKN010000040.1, forward strand.
ATTAATTCTTATGATGGAATCAAGGCTTTGAATTTGACTGATTGGTTACTCTCTATATACTAGCAGAAAATGGGGAAAGTGAGAAAAGAAAATGAAACTACAGGAAAAAGATATATATTTGACAACATTAAGCAGAGAAGATTGCAAAAACCTATGGAATGATTTTGAATATGATTTTGACAATCCGACCGAAGAGTTAAACTTAGGTCATTCTGATGAAAAGGCGGAAGACTGGTTTGATGAAATACAAAAGTTACAGGGAAACCGACATATCCGTCTGGGAATTTTCAAAAATGACGGAACTGTCATAGGTGACGTCGCTTTGCAGGATATCGACAAGGTTAATCGGAAATGCAGCGTTGGCATGGGCATGGCAAAAATAGAAAACCGCGCCAAAGGTTACGGCACACAGGCAGTAATGCTGATGTTGAATTATGGATTCAGGTATTTAGGGTTGGAAAGAATAACCGCAAATACACTGGACTTAAACACAGGCGCCCAAAAACTCTTAGACAAATGCGGTTTTTCTTTAGAGGGCAGAGAAAGAAAATCCGTTTATCTGAATTCCGAGATGCATGATAAGTTAAATTATGCAATTCTTAAAGAAGAATTCTTTGCTATGGGATATGAATTTTTACGGGCATAATATCTCCTATTCGGCATAAATATGTTTTCCGAATTCGTATGCTTTTTGTAAATGGTCTGTCTTTTCAATCTGTGGTCTGCCGTTGGTATCCCCACAGCCACCGGCAAGAACCATGCCTTTATCGTTAAAACCTATATAATTAATCAATGCAAACTTATAATAGGAAACCGCCTGCTCAAATGTCCAGAAAAAATCATCTGCTGAAGTCATGAGCAGGGCGCAATCTTTAATCGGATATTTTTCATATCTTCCAAATGGCGGAGCAGGGTCTTCTTCTGCAATACAGTAAAATCTCTCAATAAATGCCTTTAATCCGGATGATACGGTCCAGAAATAGAGCGGAGATGCAAATACAATACAGTCAGCAGCTTTTATTCTTGGTACAATTTCATTAAATGAATCCTTTTGGATGCAGGGTTTTCCATACCGGCAGGCATTGCATCCAAGACATCCTTTTACTTCATTTTGCAAAAGAGAAATGATTTCAACTGAATGACCGCTTCCTTTTGCACCGGACGCAAAGCTGTTGACAAGCTGGGCAGTATTCCCGTTAGCCCTGCCACCTCCTTGTATAATAAGGATTTTTTTAGCTACACACATAGTAATACTCCTGCCCCTTTCTCAACCAATATTCTCCAATTTCTAAATTGCTAAATCTCATATATCATGGTACCGAACCACTCAACTGCTTTGCATTCCAAAGTTTACATCTCATATTATATATCAACCATGTTAAAAATACCACCGACAAAATTTCATTGCACTTTATTCCCGCACATGCTATAATCATTAAAAATACGCTTCGGCAGATTACGAAAGGAGAAATAAATATATTATGACTGATTTTTACGAGGTAATTAAGATGTAAAACCGAATATGTGGTACAGGCAATTCACGTGGCTCATGCTCTCTTTATTGTTGTACCGATTCCAAGTAACCTTTCGTGAATACTATAACTTTCGGTTGTAGCACACTCAAGGGGTGTGTTATTTTTATACCTATAAACGGCCGCAGGAAGTACCCACTGATAATGGTTGCGTTCTGCGGCATTTTTGCGTCCATTCTCAGGCGCTGATTAAAGAAAGGAGATGTTTAGTTATGAGATTTTTACAAATTATCAAAACAACAAAAACGATTACGGAGGGCTTTAAAATTGGATTTGAAAAAATATGGATTTATGCCAAATATGATGCCGGAGAATGCGCAAGGTATTCCGGCAAGAATAACAGCTGTTCATAAAGAGAGATATGCTCTTGTCTGCGAGTATGGAGAAACATACGGAAGGCTGAAAACAAAAGAATATTTCGGAGGCTTTGAAGAATTCCCGACGACCGGAGATTTTGTCATGATAAACTACATTCCCGGCAGTGACAGTCAGATTATCAGAACACTGCCCCGAAAGACATTCTTCTCACGCAGGGACCCTACGCCGGGTCGGGGCGGGCAGGCGGTTGCATCAAATTTTGATTATGTATTTATCATGCAGTCAATGAATCACGACTTCAACGCAAAACGCCTGGAGCGGTACCTGACTCTGTCATGGCATTCAGGAGCCATCCCGGTCGTAATATTGACAAAAGCAGACCTCGTGGATGATAGTACCCCGTATATCCGAACCGTAGAAAGTTATGCCGCGGGTGTGTCCGTTTATGCTGTAAGCTCAAAAACCGGAGCAGGACTTAATTCACTGTCTGACTATATGTCGCCCGGGAAAACCGTCGTGTTTCTCGGTTCATCCGGAGTGGGTAAATCGAGCCTTGTAAATGCGCTTACAGACGAAGATATCATGACTGTGAATGAAATCCGCGAAGATGACAGCAAAGGGCGGCACACCACAACGCACAGGCAGCTGATTATGCTGAAAAACGGTGCAATGATCATCGATACACCCGGTATGCGTGAGCTGGGTATGTGGGATGTTTCAAACGGACTGGGTGAAGCATTTGCAGATGTCGAACAATATTTGGGAAAATGCAAGTTCAGCGATTGCAAACACCGGACTGAACCGGGTTGTGCAATTAAGGAAGCTATTGCAAACGGTGAATTATCCCGTGAGCGTTGGGCGAGCTATATAAAACTTAAAACCGAGGCAAAATATTCGGATGACAAATCTGCTTTCTTACGGCATAAACAGCAACGGAATAAAAATATTGCAAAGTTTAGCAGGCAGAAGAAATCGGAAAACAATAAATACGGAGGTGATATGATTTGAATATCAATATCAGGAATGAAGCACCTGCAGATTACCGTACTGTAGAGGAACCTTCATCTTATATTTTGCAGCTTACCGAACTGGGCGTGCGTAATCCGGTCTGCTCACTGATTTGTTCAAAATCCGGAATATCTTTGTACCGCGTAGAATCAGAAGGGAAAAAGCTTATTCTAAAAGTCTTTGAGAAGCAGGAAGATACACGGGAAATTGACAACTATCTGATACTGTCAAAACTTGGAATACCGACTTTACCGTTATTGGGTTACACAAAAAACGCAATACTATTGCCTGATGTAGAGTCAGGCGATGACTACCGGCTTGGTAAGGAAAGTGATTTGAATAATCCGATGGTGGCAAGAGCCATTGCAAAATGGTATAGGATGCTTCATAAAAAAGGCAGTGTTTACCTTTCAGGCAGAGAGACTTCCATGTATGACGAATCCGATATGCTCACCGCAGACAATATGCAGTTAGTCGCTGAAAAGACCGGTACTACGGAAAATATGCTTTGGCAGGTAATCACAGAAAACTACAGCTCAATCCGCAGTCAAATAGACGCTTTGCCCCGGACTCTGACCTACAATGATTTTTACCGGACAAATCTGATTGTATCAAAAAACAACGAATGTGCGTTAATGTTTGATTACAATCTGCTGGGTAAAGGTATCGCTTACGGTGATATCCGTAATGTAGTAAGTTCGCTTTCCTGCGAGGCAGCGGAAGCCTTCTTACAAGAATACGGCAACGATATCTCTGAAGAGCAGAAAAAAGCGGATGCCTTTATTGCACCTCTTGTTACACTGATTATCGCTTGTGAGTATGAGACTTTTCCTGATTGGGCAAAAGATTCGCTTGCGGAATTAAAAAACGGCGATATTTTAAAACATCTGAAAGAATGGCTGGGATTTATTTACAACCCACCGTATACCGGTTTATAATATAAAAAAGCATATTCCGGGGTAACAATGAAGAAAAAAAGAACTTATAAGATTTTTATATCAGCAGTACTGATATCACTCCTAGGTATATTAACAGGTATATTGATTATAAATAAAAAAATCAAAATCACTCCAATTCTTGCCTCCAAATTTGAAGTGACCGGTGTTGATGTATCCCACTACCAGGGAACAATTGACTGGACGAAACTGGCAGAACAGAATCTGGATTTTGCATTTATTAAGGCAACAGAAGGAAGCAGCCACATAGATGAATGTTTTTATTATAATTGGCAGGAGGCCGGGAAAACCGGTCTTTGCATTGGAGCCTATCATTTTTTCAGCTTTGACAGTGATGGTGAAACTCAGGCACAATTATATATTGATACGGTAGGTAATCTGAACGGGAAAATAGCGCCTGTGGTTGATGTCGAGTTTTATGGGGACAAAGAAAGCAATCCGCCTCCAAAAGACGAGGTAATTAAGCAACTGTGCAATATGTTAAATGCGTTAGAAGAATATTATCAGGTGAAACCTGTTATCTACACGACTTATAAGGCATACAACTGCTATATTAAGGGTGCGTTTGATGAATATCCCCTGTGGATTAGGAATGTTTATTATCAGCCATTTATCACGGGAAATAAATGGACATTCTGGCAGTATACGGATACTGCGGTTTTGGAGGGGTATAAGGGAACAGAAAAATATATCGATATGAATGTGTTCATGGGAACGCGGGAAGAATTGAAAGAGTTTATCGTGCAGTAAGTATTGAAGCCGGACAGGTTCCGGCATAACTGCAAGAATATAGAGAGGAGCAAATTATGTATAAGAATATTGAAAACAAACTAAGTTACAACTTAAGGACCTTGTTGAGTATCAGGACGGTCAGGTCGTAAGCAAAACACTGGTACAGAACGAAGCGGTCAGTATGACGATTTTTTCTTTCGATAAGGGTGAAGAAATCTCGACACATGCTGCCGGCGGGGATGCAATGGTAACAGTCTTGGAGGGAACCGGAAGATTTACAGTAGACGGTCAGGTTTATATTTTGGAGGAGGGCGAAACACTTATTATGCCGAAAGATATTCCTCATGCAGTATACGGTGAGAAACGGTTTAAAATGCAGCTTACGGTATCATTTTAAGTAACATAACCAAAAATGATCAAGGGATGTTTCAACGTATTTCATTGAAACATCCCTTTTGTTATTACAGGTAATTAATTGTATAATGCGCTTCGCCTTCTCTGTCTATATCCATTATAACATACGAAGGTCTTTTACCCGCCTGCCTTGGATAGCTCAGGCTGCCGGGGTTGACCAGAGTTAAGTCTGCTCCTATATCAACGACAGGTTTATGAGTATGTCCGCACATCACTATGTCTGCGCCCCTGTCTCTGGCTTCCTGTTTTATGGTTTCATAATTCATGTAAACATAATAATTATGTCCATGTGTAAGCCATACCTTATAATCCCCTATCATAAATTCATCCTCTTTGGGGATATTGGACCAAAAATCATTATTCCCCTGCACTATATGTACCGTACAGCCCGCCGCATCGGAAATGATATTTTCTCCGCCTTCCACATCGCCGCAATGTACCACCATGTCAACCGGGCCTACTCTGTGTATTACTTCAAAGAAGTTTGTATTATGACGATGTGTATCACTTACAATAAGTATTTTCATAAGCCACCTGCTATATTATATTCTTTTCTCAAGTTTTTCTTTCATAGCCCTCAATGCCCTGCCCCTGTGACTGATTGCGTTTTTATCCTCTTCGCTCAATTCGGCGCTGGTACAGCCATACTCCGGCAGATAAAAAATCGGGTCGAATCCGAAACCCTTTTCTCCTGCGGGTTCATATGCAAGCCTTCCCTCTATAATTCCATGTGCCGTAATTACCTCACCACCCGGCAGTACCGTTGCTATCGCGCAGACGAATCTTGCAGTCCTTTTATCGTCCTCCACGCCTTCAAGCCTCTCCAGCAGATTGGCATTCTTGATATCATATGGAGTATCTTCTCCCATATACCGCGCGGAATAGATTCCGGGCTCTTTGTTCAGATAATCAACTTCCAGTCCTGAATCGTCTGCCATTACGATATGCTCCGTTTTTTCGGCTACGGCTTTTGCCTTAATTATGGCGTTTTCTTCAAATGTAGTTCCATCCTCTACGATATCAATTTCAATTCCCGCTTCTTTCATAGACAGGATTTCCACATCCATATCCTGAAGAATCTGGCGGATTTCCCGCATTTTTCCCTGATTTCCCGTTGCAAATACAATTGTCTTTCCCATATTAATACCCATGCCCTTTCCTCAGCCTGCGAATTTGTGCCCTAAAGCACAAATTCGCGGGTGAAAAATGCCGTACTTCAGGCATTTTTCACCCTAATCACGCCTTTCTCTATTCGTACGCCGCCATAATTGCCATAAAGATGCCTTCCGCAATTTTATCTACATAATCTTCCCTGTTAAGAAGAATCGCTTCCTGACCGTTGCTCACATAACCGACTCTGATTGCCGCTGCCGGCACGGTTGCGCTGTTTATCACTATATCCTCATACGTAGAATCTACAAGTCCGTTGGCTTTTCCGCTGATTTGTGTCGCCACATTCCGCTCAAGCAAATCCGCCAGTTCCGGGCTTCCGAAACCCGGAATAAAGAATTTACCGTTATATACGGCTTCCGTTCCGTATATTTTCGTATCTTCGTTCTCATTTACTTCAATTCTTATCATCAAATCAGCCTTGACCGTATTGGTAAGGTCAATGCGGTTCTCATCGGATGGATTACTGTCATCCATTCTGGTATAGTATACTTTGATATCAGTCTTATCCAGTTTTTCTTTTAAAACACGGGCAATTCTAAGTACAACATCCTTGCCTTCCAATTCGCCGGAAACAGCCCCCGTCACTTCTCCGCCGTAAGCAGGGTCAATAACGACAATCCTGTCATATACTTCTTTTGGAGATACGAACTCGACATAGAGCTTACTGTCTTCAAAAATACTATGATATTCATATATGTCATTTAATCTGAACTTCAGCCAGAACGTTTCGTCACTACTCTCGAAATATCCTTCTGATACGGCTTCTCTGTTGCCATAGACCCCTTGCGTACGATAAAAATCCTCATAATCATCATCTGTTACCGTCTGTTTGATGCTGACCCAGAGTTCTTTATCCATATAATGGTTTTCTATCATAACGTTTTCCGCCCTCACGCCTTCATGAAGCGGAATACAAAAATAATTCATCTCCTGACTGTTCTGCTCAAAGATAATGCTGTTATCATTCCGGATGCTCTCCGCCTTGTTATCCGGCCTTTCCTGTATAGCCGTTTCAGTAGACTGCACTATATCCTCCGGCGGTACTTCTTCTATATTAACGATATTATTGGCAGAGTAGTAAAATATTACCGCAAACACACAAACCGCAAATAATACCGTATATACTGCCGTTATTTTCATAAGCTGATTCTGCTGCATATTGACTCCCATACTGCCTTATACGGCATATATTTCTCTCACACCTTACGCTGCCTGTCATGATGTCCGGGCGGCTTCGGTCCCATAAACTGATAAAAGTAAGTTTTCATCATACCATTATAGATTTTCCTGTTTTTATCCGCTTTTCTCCCAATATACTGCTCTGCCTGCTCATATGCTGAAATCACGTACATGGACCAGCTGTCTAATGCCATATATCGCCCGCCAAGCACGCGGTACAGCTCAGGCAGATTTTCCTTTTCCTCAAGGCGCTCTCCATAGGGCGGATTGGTGATAATGAAACCATATTTCTTAGGATGGCTGAGCTCGTCAACTGCCCTCCGCTGGAAATGTATCATCTTATCCACTCCTGCTGCCTTGGCGTTTTCTCTGGCAATTGATACCATTTTATCATCTATGTCATATCCCTGAATATCGGTTTCGACGTTCATATCCACCATAGAAGCAGCTTCATCTGCTGCCAGTTTCCAGAACTTACCCGGTATGACATTATTCCATTCTTCAGCCAGGAACTTACGTCCGGCTCCCGGAGCCATCTTCGCTGCCATCATAGCCGCCTCAATTGGAAAAGTCCCGCTTCCGCAAAATGGGTCTACCAGAATTCTGCCGCTCCTCCACGGAGTCAGCATAATAAGCGCCGCTGCCAGATTCTCTGCAATAGGTGCCTTCGCCGTAAGCTTTCTGTAACCTCTTTTGTGAAGGGATTCTCCTGTGGTGTCAAGTCCTACCACCACCTCATCCTTCATTAAAAACACCCTCACAGGATAGGAAGCTCCGTCCTCTGCAAACCATTCCTTATGATAGACAGATTTCAAACGCTCTACTATCGCCTTTTTCATGATAGACTGAATATCTGAGGGACTGAAAAGCTTACTCTTAATGCTGGCAGCCTTTGCCACCCAGAATTTTCCGTTCTCCGGAATATAATCTTCCCAGCATAACTTTCGTGTTTCCTGAAAAAGTTCTTCAAAAGTCTCCGCATGAAAGCTGCCTATCTTGATCAGCACTCTTTCCGCCGTGCGCAAAAAAACATTTGCACGACAAAAAGCAGCCGCATCTCCCACAAAAGTCACACGACCGTCCTCAACCGCGGATATTTCATATCCTAAATCTGTAATTTCCTTCTTTAGTACTGCTTCCAGCCCAAAATGGCAGGGTGCAATATAACTCATTTTTTCCATAGACTTATTGTAAAGTCTCATTATCTTTCTGTCAATTGCCAATTGTTATGATTTGCTTTGATTTGCTTTGATTCGGTTTTGTAAAAAGAAATATAGCATGTTATAATGTGCTCAGGCTCATATAGAAAGGAACATGGTTATTATGAAACTTACGCAGGAATGGTATTTACAGGAAACAAAAGACAGCGAAGAAGAAATGCTTCATTCATCAATAAGTGAAGAAAACGTTTTCTTCCACGCTGTCAGTTCAGGGGATATTGATTTTGTACGTAAAAATATGCAGCAGCCTTTCGGCGAGTCAAAGGGCTGGGGCGTGCTCTCCCGCAATCCCGTAACAAACCTGAAATATCATTTTGTCATTGCCACTGCCATGATAACAAGGCTCTGCATAGCTTCCGGCATGGAAGCAGAACATGCGTTCCGCTTAAGCGATTTCTATATCCTTAAGCTTGACAACCTGCATACGGTTCAGGCAGTTTCCGGACTGCATAAGCGTATGGTCATTGATTTTACTGAGAAAATGCATCTCTTATCCAGAAAATCAAAAATATCCAAGCCTGTAGCGGCATGCATGGAATACATTTACGTTCATATTAAGGAACGTATTACCATAAATGACCTTGCTTCCCATACCGGGTTATCCACAGGTTATTTATCCCGTCTTTTCAAACAGGAAACCGGAGTTTCCGTCAGTGACTATATACGTGCGAAGAAGATAGAAAAGGCAGAAAATCTTTTAAAGTTCTGTGATTACAGTTTAATCGAAATCACGAATTACCTTTCCTTCTCCTCGCAGAGCCACTTCATACAATTATTTAAAAAATACACAGGCATGACGCCCAAAAAGTATCGTGACCTTTACTCCACATACCCTGACTCCGAACAGTCAGATATTATATCATAGCCACTAAAGCCACAGAAGCAATAAACATGAATCATTTCAAAAAGAATTACGAAGTAATTCTTGGAGCTCAGGCTGCCGAGCCTGAGCTTATGACATAATCAATTCCACTTCTGTCCGGGCTGTCAGTACCTTATCCGGAATGTAATTTCCGTCCATTTCCTGTCCGTTTACTACAAGCTTCCTGCAGCCTGATTCTGCGTGATTCGGATTTTTGATTACTATATGCAGATGGCTTCCTCTGAAGTCTTTCTCAATCTCTAAAGCTTCCCACTCCTTAGGAATAGAAGGCGCTACCTTAAGTCCGTAGAAATCAGGACGCATTCCCAATATACCTTCAACACATCCTACCATAACCGTGGATGCCGTTCCCGTAAGCCAATGTACATGTGAACGTCCGAAATTCGGGCTGTCTTTGCCTTCTGTAAACTGTCCGTAGCAATACGGCTCAAGCTTACGAATTTCCGCTCTTTCATTTTGTCCTGCCGGTACATTTTCCATAAAGTATGTAAATGCACGCTCTCCATGTCCGCGTAGCGCTTCTGCCAGAATTATCCATCCTTGTGACTGTGAGAAAATACCGCCGTTTTCTTTGGTTCCCTCATTAAAGATTGCAGCAAGAGCCCCGTTAAACGGATATTTGTGATACGGAGGGTCCATAAGAACTGCACCATATTCGGTATTAAGTCTTTCGTATACCGTATCCAGTGCGGCATCCGCCTGCTCGTCCGAAGCAAATCCGCTGATAACTGACCAGCTCTGCGGATTAAGCCATATATTTGCTTCCGGGTCGGTACGCTTTCCGATTATGTCGCCCGATTCCATAAAGCCACGGATAAACCTGTCCTCATTCCAGCACAGATCTTCTATAATCTTTCCAAGTTTCTCCTGACTTTCATCCAGATACTTAATATATTCTTTATCGCCTTTATGCTCTGCAAACTCTTTTAAAATAGTCATGGCAAGGTAGAACTGCAATGCTACGAAAGTAGATTCTCCCTCTTTACCAAGTCTTAAGCAGTCATTCCAGTCAGCGTACAGACCCGCAGGCATTCCATGCGGTCCCAGATGATTCATGGAAAAATCAATGGCACGTTGTAAATGCTCATATACCGTACCTTCATCCTTATTGGCAAAAGGAATCACCTCATCAATAAATGCAAGATTTCCTGACTCGGCAATATATTTATATACCGTAGGGAACAACCACAACGCGTCATCTGCGCGATATGCGGGATGCCCTGTTTCCTGCACATAAGAAGCGTCATCCGGCGTATTCTCGTGTCCCGGATTATGTGTGTACTTAACCAGCGGAAGTCCGCCGCCGTTATCAACCTGTGCAGACAGCATGAAACGAATCTTATCAACTGCCATTTCGGGAGCAAGATGGATTATGCCCTGAATGTCCTGTACGGTATCACGGTATCCGTATCCGTTTCTTAATCCGCAATAAATAAGAGATGCCGCACGAGACCAGATAAATGTCATAAAGCAGTTATATGCATTCCATGTATTAATCATGGTATTGAATTCTTTGCTCGGCGTTTTTACCTGGAAGTGAGAAAGCTTACCATGCCAATATGTAATCAGTTCTTCAAGCTCTTTTTCACAGGTTTCCTTAGGATTTGTATAGCGTTTCAGTATATTTTCCGCCTCTGCATCGCTTTTCATTCCCAGAACAAATACAAACGTCTTCGTCTCGCCCGGTGCAAGGGTAACTACTGTGGCAAGCGCTCCGCAACCGTTTACATTGTAATTAAGAGAGCCATCCAGTTTTCCGTTTGCTACTCCGTCCGGATTGCCGTATCCATGATAGCGGCCGATAAATTTTTCCTTATCACCGCAGTAGGATGAAACTTCTGCCCCTGCCATTCCGAAAAATCTTTCGGTCATGCTATTGCCATGGCCTACTTCATGTCCTTTCTCAACCTCCTCCAGATTGCCGTTAATGGTCTGGCGGATCCGGTTGCCGCGGAAAGCTGTAGCAGTAATGAACTGCGTATACTGCAGGTTCACCTGGTCCTGCTCATAATTATTTTCATTGGTAAATTCCGCATAACCCGTAACAGTCAGGCTCCTTGCCTTATCTGACTGATTAGTCAGGCTTAAGTTCCAGACTTCATATGTCTCATCAAGCGGAACATAATATAATGCCTCAGAATGGATATCGCTATAGTCTGCATTCAGTCTGGTATACGCCGTACCGTGCCGGCATTCGCTCTTATAGGATTCAAGATCCTTTCCGACAGGCTGCCATGAAGCAGACCAGTAATCTCTGCTGTCATTATCGTGGATATAAATGTACCGTCCCGGTTGGTCGAAAGAATTAAAAACATACCTTAAAATTCTTCCGTTAGCGCCGGATTTGGCAAAACTGTATCCGCCCGCATTATTGGAAATAATTGCGCCATACTCAGGGGAACCAAGGTAATTCGCCCATGGAGCAGGAGTATCTGGCCTGGTAATCACATATTCCCGCTTTTCGTCATCAAAATAACCATACTGCATATCCATTCTCCTCCTTAAAAATCAATTATTTTCACTTATTCGCTGCGACTTATTTTGCAGTATATAAATGTTACTTTAAAACCTTATAAAGAAAAATCAGATTCATGACATAAATATCAGATTCATGACATTGATATGAAAAGCAGAAAATTCCCTCAAATACTTTGCAAAACCTACTTCTCATAGTATAATAAAGCAAAACTGCCCACCGACACAAGAAGAAGCATGCTTATAAAACAAAGGACCCGTATCATATATGCAGACTATAATCTCAAAATTAAATATCAAATTTATCATATTTGCATCATTTTCAGCCCTTTGCTTTTTTATGAGGCTGGAGATTTTTTCGAAAACGCCTGCGCTTAACCTGTTTTACGGCGCTGCCTTTCTTTTTTTGGTTTTGATTCTGGCAATATTCTATCATTATACAGCTACTTATTCAGCCGGGCACCGGGAATATGGCAAGTTCTATACATCTGTTCCTGCCATGCTTTTTACATTTTTTATGATATTCGGATACTCCTTTCTGCATGACAACAGCTGGGAACTGGCAGTGAATTCCGACATCAGCCAGCTGAGTAAAACAGCTATCATGTCAATCGGTTACTTCATTTTCTTTTATTATATGATCACATGGCTATATAACCGCATGGATTCCCCTGTAAAGACCTCTGTCAAAAACACAGCCGGTATAAGATTTACACCTTTACGCCGGTATTTGGATACTTTTGCCAAAAAACCGTTCACAACGGCTTTTATATCCTTATTTATTGTTTATCTGCCCTGTGCCGTCGTTTCCTTTCCTGCTTTTTTTATCATGGGTGATACAAGAATTCAAATAATCCAGGCATACGGCGAACTTAATATTGTAGGGCCCGAATATCTGGAAGGACATATGCTTTCAGATACCGTATTTCTGAACACTCATCATCCCCCTGTGCATACGCTCCTTATTCACTTGTGTTTAGAGGCAGGCAACCGTCTTTTTAATTCCGCCAACGCAGGTATTTTTCTATATGCGGTTTTGCAATGGCTCTGTGTTATTACAGCTGTTTCCTATGCAGTAAAAATATTGGTGGAAAAACTCCGTGTACCGGTATCCTATGCTTTTTTTGTATTGCTGTATTATATTGTTTCACCAATTATACAAGGATATATGTTTATGGTTACTAAAGACATTCTCTATGGAGTCTTTTTACTGTACTTCCTGATTTCTCTGTATTTTCTGTATCTGGGAGAAAAAAGCAGAAAACTCTATTCCGAATTGTTCCTGTTGACTCTTGGTTTGCTTTTATTTCGTAATGACGCAAAATATATTTTCATTCTGTCGTTTCTGCTCATTGCGGTTTTTCACAAAAAGCTCAGGAAAACAGCGTTATGGTTCGTAACCGGCGTCCTGTGTTTCAGTATCTTATACTCCGCTGTCTTGTCTCTTTGCGGCGTTACCCGGGGCAGTATCAGGGAAATGTTATCCATTCCCTTCCAGCAGACAGCAAGGTATGTAAAATATCATGAAGAAGAGATCACAGAAGAGCAAAAACAGGCGATAGACAATATACTGGACTATTCCTCGCTTGCAATAAGATATAATGCGAACTTGTCCGACGGTGTAAAAAGTTCCTATAAGGAAGACGCTTCGAAAGAAGATCTGATCCGGTATTTCAAAGTATGGCTTGAAATGCTGGTAAAACATCCCGGAACTTATATACAGGCTACTATGAATAACTACTATACTTATTTTTATCCTGAGGGAAAAACGCTCCGCAATTTTGCCTTCGAAGCTTCCGGCTACACCATGGACACCACAAACGAACAAGTTGCCCCGCTGGGAATGCGTTTTTATTATCCGAAATCTTTAGATACTTTCCGAAATGCGTATGAAAACATCAGAGACCGAATGGAGGTCCTTCCTCCGTTCTCCATATTGACGCTTCCGTCCGCATATACATGGACACTTATATTACTGTTTTTCTATGCTCTTAGGGCAAAAAGAAAGAACGCCGTAGCTTTCCTTATGATTCCATGTATGATCATATTGGTATGTTGTCTGGCGGGGCCATGTAACGGGCACTACGGAGGCAGATATTTATATCCGATAATCCTGTCCATGCCGCTGCTGTTGCCGATGACTGTCCGCCTTGCACATACATAGGACGCCGCAAAGCGGACCGCAAAAAAACGGCACAGCCAAATGACTATGCCGTTTTTATTGTTAGAAGTTGTTATTCTTCTGATTGTCCTGAGCATTGCTGCCGGAGCTGTTCTTAGAATTATTCTTCTGGTTGTTCTGAGAATTCTGACCGTTGCAGTTGTTAGCCTTGTCCTGCTGTTTTTCATTGTTCTGGTTATAATCATTCTTAGACATCGTGTATACCTCCTGATTGATTTTTGTTACAGAAATAGTATTACAGGATTAATCAGAAAGTATTCATGTCAAATATAGTACTTTAGTACTATTTTTTGTTATTTAACTCCATTAAAGGTATTTTGAATAAGCTTCACTATCAAAATCCCTATAAGCGCTACAATAATAACCGGTAAAAATATAGAAAGCAGTGAAGTCACAATACCAATCACAATTATCACCAGAACTGTCGCTATCAGCATTACAAGCCAGCCGGGAAGACGAAAACCATAATCAAAATTTCTGACTTTTTTTCCTGACGTCGAACTGTCTGTTACTTCCTCATCATACTCTCTGTTAGAGCCATAGCTTTCTCCGCCGCGTTTATTCGCCTCTATGATGCTCTTAGCCAGTAATCTTGGGTCTCCCAACTGCGAAAGCACGTCCTCTTCCGACCTGCCCTTTCTTATCTCGGACTCGATATAGTCCTGATAGTACCGCATATTATCCGCCACTTGAACGCTGTTTAATCCGCCGGCAAGGGCACGCTGCATTTTTTCCATAAATATCCTTTTATCCATATCCATACCTGACTTTTGCCTTTTTATCGCGCTTCTTTCTTGTACTATTCACATTTTATCATACTTTTTTCAATTTTACCATGACAGCATTCTTAAATTTCTATTAATAAGCAACAGAATAAGTATCGGTTAAGCCTGCCAATCTCCTTACGATTCGTATTGCAATTACATGATTTTTTCGATATAATTTTATTATATATTTAGCAGGTATTTACATCTTAAATATATTAACTCCTGGGATTAATCAGTTTAAATAGAAAAGAAAATTTTTAAATATATAATGTATAGGAGGATTACTCAATATGAAATTCGGATTTTTTGATGACGCCAATCGTGAATATGTCATCACCACACCCAAAACTCCGTTGCCCTGGATTAACTATTTAGGCTGCAACGAATTTTTTACCCTTATTTCCAATACCTGCGGCGGCTATACTTTCTATAAAGATGCCAAGCTGCTGCGCATGACCCGTTACCGCTATAATGATGTACCCAATGACATCAACGGTAAATATTTCTACGTAAAAGACGGCGACTGCATTTGGAATCCGGGTTGGAAGCCGACACAGACTGAACTGGACAGTTACGAATGCCGTCACGGAATCGGTTACAGCCGTTTCAACGGTTCCAAAAATAATCTTGAAGCCTCGGTATTAACATTTGTTCCGATGAATGATAACTGCGAAATCAGTCAGGTAAAACTTACCAATAAAAGCGATTCGGAGAAGAATGTTTCTCTGTTCTCATATGTTGAATGGTGTCTGTGGAATGCTGATGATGACTCAAGAAACTTCCAGAGAAATCTAAGCACCGGTGAAGTTGAAGTAATCGGCTCCACGATTTATCATAAGACAGAGTACAGGGAGCGTAGAAATCATTACGCGGTTTATTCCGTAAACACTCCTGTAGACGGTTTTGATACAAGCCGTGACGCTTTTCTGGGCGCTTATCGCGGCACTGCCAATCCTGAAGCTGTTGAGAACGGTAAATGCACAGGTTCCATGGCAAGCGGATGGTCACCAATCGCTTCCCACCAGATCAACGTTAAACTGGCTCCGGGTGAGACCAAATCATTCGTATTCGTACTTGGTTACATAGAGAATCCCGAGAATGAAAAATGGGAAGCTCCGGGCATCATTAATAAGAAACCCGCAGACGCCATGCTTGCAAAATATCAGACCGACGCCGACGTGGACAAGGCTTTTGCAGAACTTAATGATTACTGGAAAGCGCTTCTTTCCAAATACAGTGTAAAATCTTCCAACGATAAAGTTGACCGCATGGTAAATATCTGGAATCAGTATCAGTGTATGGTTACTTTCAATATGTCGCGTTCCGCTTCATATTACGAGTCAGGAATCGGCCGCGGTATGGGCTTTAGGGATTCATGTCAGGATCTGCTTGGTTTCGTACATCTCATTCCGGACAGGGCAAGGCAGAGAATTATTGATATAGCTTCCACTCAGTTCCAGGACGGAAGCGCATATCATCAGTACCAGCCTCTTACCAAGAAAGGCAACTCCGATATCGGAAGCGGTTTCAACGATGACCCGCTGTGGCTGATTGCAGGAACATCCGCATATGTACGTGAAACCGGTGATACCTCTATTTTGACGGAAAATGTTCCTTTTGATAACGATATGTCACTGGCTAAGCCTCTGATGAACCATTTGAAACGCTCATTTGATTATATCGTAACACATAAAGGACCTCACAATCTGCCGCTTATCGGACGTGCGGATTGGAACGACTGTCTGAACCTGAACTGCTTCTCCGAACATCCGGGTGAATCTTTCCAGACTTTCGGACCTTCAGAAGGACCTGTTGCAGAATCCGTATTCATTGCCGGTATGTTTGTAAAATACGGTGAAGAATATGCTCAGTTATGCGAGCTTATGAGCGATCAGGCTGAAGCTGACAGAGCAAGGGACGAAGTGAAGAAAATGTATGATGCTGTCTTAAAGGACGGCTGGGACGGCGACTGGTTCGTGCGTGCTTATGACGCATACAGCCACAAAATCGGTTCCAAAGAATGTGAGGAAGGTCAGATTTACATTGAGCCTCAAGGCTTCTGCGTACTTGCAGGAATCGGTGTAGAAGAAGGTCATGCTAAGAAAGCTTTGGATTCCGTAAAAGAAAAACTGGATACAAAATACGGCGTTATGATTCTGCAGCCCGCTTATACCAAGTATCACTTAGAGCTTGGCGAAGTTTCTTCATATCCTCCGGGCTATAAAGAGAATGCAGGTATCTTCTGCCATAACAATCCATGGGTATCCATAGCCGAAACCGTAATCGGCCGAGGCGACAGAGCTTTTGAAATCTATCAGAAGACCTGCCCTGCTTATGTAGAGGAAATCAGTGAGATTCACAGAACAGAGCCTTATGTTTATTCACAGATGGTTGCCGGCGCAGACGCTAAGTTCCACGGCGAAGCTAAGAACAGCTGGCTGACCGGTACCGCTGCATGGACATTTGTAAATGTTTCACAGTATATCCTGGGCGTATATCCTACACATAACGGACTCAGCATCAATCCTTGCGTACCTAAAGGATTCGGCGATTTTGAACTGACCAGAAAATTCCGTGAGGGAACCTACAATATCAAGGTGGTTAATCCTGATAATGTGGAAAAAGGAATCAAATCCATTACTGTTGACGGTCAGAATGTGGAAGGCTGCGTTATTCCTTATGTTGCCGGGAAAGAGAAGTATGATGTTGTGGTGACGATGGGGTAAAAGAAATATATTTACTATGTAGCTAAATTATGTACATGACGCGCGTGTCATAATTATATGTTAATAGCAGCGCCGATAGGTCTCTCATGAGGAATCGGCGCTGTTTTTACGCCCAGACTAAGTAAAAGAAGAAATAAATAGGCAGAGATATATTTGTGGTTCAGTCGGGCGTGTGCTATAATTTCAATATTATTGATAATGGCAAGATGTGATTTAGGAGGATAAATTTATAATGGAAACAGTGATATATGAGGGGATTCCCGATTATGCGAAAGAAATCAGGAAGAAAGTATTTGTAGATGAGCAGGGATTTCATGATGAATATGATGATATAGATGATACGGCTGCACACATTGTAATGTTTGACGAGAATAAAATGCCTGTTGGAACATGCCGCATATTTTGGGATTCAAAGATGGATACATATGTATTGGGCAGGCTTGCAGTTATCAAAGAATATCGCGGAAAAAATATAGGTTCTGATATAGTCAAAGAAGCAGAAAAGTATGTTGAGAAAAATGGAGGAAAATGTTTAGCTTTACACGCCCAATATAGGACATCCGCTTTTTATCAGAAATTAGGGTTCACTGAATTTGGCGATATTGATGAGGTTGAGGGCTGCCCTCATATTTGGATGAAAAAAATTTACTCGTTTTAACCATGACGTCACAGAGCAATAGGTCTCTTTTGAAATTATGGATGAAAAATGTGTCTTGGCACTATATAGTGGAAGCATTACCTAATCTGATTGAAACATTTATTTCACATTTTGTATACTGCTTTATTGCTTATAAACGTAAGGATATTACAATACCGATTGCATTACACTATGCCTATAATTTTTTAGGAATGATAATATAACTCCATTTTCGGGAAAGTGTACCTGATGTACTGCTCTGTAAACCGAAATTGGTATTGGTATATTTTTTTAGTCTCGATGCATACTATATACCTCAACTATGAACGATTCGTTTCCAGGCATAGACCCTTTAATTATTTCATGAACTCGGAATCCGAATGACTCGTACAGTTTTCTCGCAGGTTCATTTCCACACAGTGCCTCGATATATTTTATCTCCGGCTCTATCATTAAAGCATTTTCAACAAGCTTTCTTGCAATCCCTTTATGCATCCATTTCGGAGATACATAAAGCCAGGCCAATTCTTCATCAGTGTAAGCACTGAATGCCACTACATCTCCATCTACAATCGCCACGTCAATATGCGGATAATCAAAAAAATCCTCTCTTTCAGCAGTAATAGAAAAAGGAAGAAACGCATTATCAAGAGACGCCAGCGCCAGTTCGATTTTTCGGGAATCATCATGGATTTCACAGATATAATCGTAGTCTGATGATATATATGGTCTGATTCTAATATCAAGCATAATGTATTCTCCTTAGCATAAAAAATCTATTTTGTAAACCGGAAGTTGTATGACTTTTTTCGTTTCAGAAAATCCTATTGTTTTGCTTGAAGCATAAAACCCTGTAGTTCCAGTTCTTTTCCAGTATCTGAAGTTAATTTCTCAATTCCTTGCTCAACAATATCGTATTTATCTTCAAATTTGTGCAACAGTTTCATGCTGCCAATATTGCGGACATCTGCTTCATAGTAAAATGCTGTTTTTCCATACTTTTGAAATGAGTAATCAAGAACTACGCTCAGAGCCTCATATGCATAACCCTTGCCTTGCTCAGATGTTACAATCCAAATGCCCAGTTCTGGACAGTCACTGGAAAGGCCATGAACCTCAACACTTCCTAAAAATGTTTCATTTTTTGAGAGAATGGAAAATATCAAAGTTTCTTCTCTTTCCATTTCATCTAGAAATTCTTGAAGCGTATTCCTTGCAGCATCAAGGTTATCAAATGAATCTGGCCACTGAAACTTCGTTATTTCCTCATTGAAGCCATTGTTATAATCTTTCAAATACTTCATTTCAAACGGGGCAATGGTAATTTTATCGGTGATTATCATATTATGTTCCTCCGCAAATTCCGATTTGTTGATACAATTATAACCTGTTTTTAACGAGTACACAATTTCGAAAAGGGAGATATTTTATAATCAAGTATATAAATCAGAAGTTGCAAAGGAGAACTTTATGAAATCAAGCAATAAAGATGATGGCTGGTTAACTGGAAGACTATACAAGAATACGCAGCGTCTGATAAACAGAATATAAAACGGACTTACAGAAGCACATCCAAATAAAGGGGCGAGATAAATCGCCCCTGATATGTAAAATTACTTTTCAGTATATTGATACTTCTTCAATTTCTTACCTGTGATTATGCATAACAGACTTCCGCATACACCAAGTACAAACATCATAAGTGCGGCACCGGAACCCTTTCCCATGCCAAAGAGTGTTTTCAGAATTGACAGGTCACCGTATTTGCTCATAAACGGTTCGCATACATTATCTACCATGAAACCACCTGCAAACAAGCCTATGGGAATAGTAAAAAATTGAAAAGTATTACGGCATGCATAAACCCGCCCTTGTAGTTCCGTTGGAATAGTAGTCCTTAGAATCACATCCAAATTAGCGCTCATAACCGGTACAAGAACCCATCCGATAATCTGTCCAATGCACCATAGTACCGGTTCTCTGGAAAATGCTAACAAAAAGTTTTCAGTTCCCAGTGAAAACAGCATTGTCAGATAAATGACTTTAACCCTGTCCTTCGGTTTTGGTATGGCTGACACAATCATACTGCCAATAATCATAGCAACACCGGAACAAGATGTGACAATTCCCAGAACAGATGAACCGCCTTTCGGATTAGGAATCACATAACCGGGCAAAGTCGCATCAAAAGCTGAGGCTATCAGATTGACACCTGACATAAATAATATCAGTGTCATAATCATGGGATTTCCCCTCAAAAACGCAAGCCCTTCTTTTGCAAGGTTAAGTACACTTTCGCTCTTATCATTCTTTTTTTCCGGGATTCTGATAAAAAACAGCAACGCCGCAAATGCAACAGCAAAGCTTCCAACATCAACCGCTACTACTCCATTGAGCCCTGCAAATGAGTACAATGCTGTAGCAATCAAAGGATTCAATATGGATACCAGCGAACTTGACAATGAGCGAAGCCCGCTTGTTTTCTGATAATACTGTTCAGGAATGATAAGTGTCATAGCAACCTCTGAAGCAGGCTGTTGCACTGTATTCATTAATCCTGAAATCGCATTTAGAACATATAAATGCCATACCATCAAACGATTTGTCCTAAATAATACAAAGACAATTATAGTACAGATTACTGCAAATACATCGCAGCCAAGCATTGTCTTCTTTTTGTCAAATCGGTCTGTCAATGCTCCGGCAAATATGCTCATTAATACATATGGTGCATAAGAGCATATGGTAAGTGCCGCTGTACTTAACGAAGAACCCGTCTTCTCATACAGCCATAACGTCAGCGCAAATGCTGTTATACTGCTGCCAAGCTGAGATATGCTCTGGGTGCTCCAAAGAATAAAGAAATCCCTCAACTCAAGTAATTCATTCTTTTTAATATTTTTCATTTCTTTGCTCCTTTTCACATTAAGTATTTCTCACGTCAGAAGCAAAGTCTGAGGATATCAGCACAATGCCGTTCCTCCATGCAGTCTCCTCAGGCTCTGCATGGAGCTTCTACAATGCACAGTTTCATTTTATTTCCTTTCGTACTATATATTTAATTGATTACCCTCATCAATGTCAATAACACAATTTGTATATCTCCGTCTGTATCTGTTTTGTCATATCCCACACGTCACAATCCTGATTCGACAAGATTGTCACCGATATGTCTTCTTTCGGATAATAGTTAAATCTGGCGGCTACGCCGTCATTCTGCCCGTCTTTATAGATACAGAAAGGCTCTTTACTATCCGGCAGGAAAAGAAACTCAAATGCATAACCGTTTCTTTCATATAATCCGGGAATCCCCCACCATTCTTTTTCCCGCGTATATGGGCAGTGGGCCGTAAGAAGCAGTTTTGCATGTGTATCATCCAGCAGGATATTCTTTTGTATCGCGGTCAAAAAAATATTCATATCTTCCGCTGTGGTATACGCCCCTCCGTCCGGCGTTCCCATAGGCGGAAAACAGTAAATGTTTTTCTTATATCCGATTACCTTTCCGTCTTCGTTGTACAAATTCAAATAACCTTCAGCTGTATTTTCATTGACATAATCCATTGATAAAAAAGCTGTATTTCCCATTCCCGCTCTCCTGAACACATTTTCTGTCACGTATTCACGATAGTTTTTTCCTGTGATTTTTTCTATTGCAAGCCCCAGCAAAACAAAGGAACAATTGCAATACCTGACATCCGAACCCGGCTCAAAATTAGGCTTCTTATAAGCAAAATTTTTCAAAAAATCCCTGCATTCCTTAATAGCATAATTAGGCGACGTAACAAAAAGTTCGGAATATTGTTCCCCCGCCTCCTCTTCCGCATCATCATGAATACCGGACGTATGGTTCAATAGCTGCTCAATCGTAACTTTAGAAGAAATTTCCGTTCCTTCCAAGTCAATAATCTGCGTTATATAATCTGACAGTTTCAGTTTTTTCTCCTGCACCAGCTGCAGAACAGCCGCTGCTGTAAACACCTTAGTAATAGACGCCGTATCAAATTTTGTGTCGATTTTATTAGGTATTTTAAATGCCCGGTTTGCAAAACCATACGCTCCCGAAAATACTGTATGCCCTTTGCGTTTTACCATACATACACCGCTAAACCGGTCACATCCGGCCCAATCTTCACATAATGTTTCCGCCACGTCTTTTATTTTTCTATTTATATGTTCCATATTTTGTTCTACCATATTAAAATTATATTCCGCTCTAAATTTATTAGATTACTTTGATTTGCATTTAAATCATGTCAATTCCGTAATCTTGGGCATATTATATCATTGCTCCAAAAAATCAGCAACAAGAAAGAATGTGTAAATCTATATTATGACATTCCGGAAAATTGAGTAGGGCTGATTGAGAATATAACGAAAATATAGTACAATTTATGTAAATAAATCTTAATCTATTTCTTGAAGGGAAATTAGTATAATGAAAATAGCAGCTAAGACATATAGGTTTAGTCAAATAGCAATTGTCATTATGTGCATTATTTTCATAATCAACTTAATCTTATCAAGAGATTATAATTTATTATGGATTTTATTATCCGGCGGCGGCAACATAATTGATTATCTTGGAGTATCTTACACAACTGTTTTTAAAGATTTTCAGATATATCGACTTATTACATATGGGTATACTCAGACTGCAATATGGCATTTAGCAGCTAACGCGTTAGGGTTATGGTATGTTGGGCAATACCTTGAAACAAAGATAGGCATCATACGATTTATGCTAGTGTATCATATAGGATTAGTTATTGCAGGAACTGCTATTTTGATTTTCTATCCAAATAGTTTTAACTATGGAGCCTCTCCGACGATTTTTGCTTGTTTGGGAATACTTGTCAATTGGTTAATCCGAAAAAACGATTTATGGAATGAATACAAATCACAAAATGGATTTTATTTCCTCTTGCCTTATTTTGTTTTATCAAATTTTTTAGGAATGAATACATTTTTATTTCATCTTTTTGGGTTTGGTGCAGGCTTCCTGTTAGGGTTTGTAATGAAAGAAAATTATCATATTTCACAGTATAAAAATAGGAGTTTTACACTATGAGTAATAGTAATTCAGAAATATACCTTACACAACCTTGTGAGGATTTTAAAGAAAAGATAATGGATTTCCGCATGGAATTTTTGAATAACAATGAGGTTGCATACGGAACTGAACGATTATATATTATGGACGATTTTGAAGCTTGGCTAGCCAAAGTCAGAAAAAATGAGAAAAAAGAAACCGTAGAAGCCGGAAGACCTCCTTCTTATGAATATATGGCTATCAGACGAGCAGACGAAAAACTCATAGGCATGATTAATGTAAGATATGACCTGACTGAAGAAATGCTCATGTATTTAGGACACATTGGCTATTGTGTCCGTAAATCAGAACGCCGAAAAGGATATGCCGCCGAAATGTTACGCCTTGCACTAATCGAAGCCAAAAAGAAAGGGCTTACAAGAGTGTTATTAACCGTTGATAGTGATAAAATCGCCTCCATTGCTACTATGAAGAAAAACGGCGCTGTTCTGGAAAATGAAGTTCCATATAACAACAAGATTACACAAAGATATTGGATAGAGTTATAAAATATCCTGTAATTTACTGATTTCTCTATGTGCCCATTTCACAGTTTCGCTATCATAGTCGTTAAAGTCTGATGCCAGCGTGTTTATAATGAGCTGCCATGCTTCAATTGCCTCGGTTTTTCTTCCCAGCTTTGTGTAAAGAAAAGCAAGAGAAAATACCGTACCAAGATATCTTGGCGGAGTGGCTGTCTGAAACGCATTCTGAAAGCATATTATCGCCCGGTCGTATTCATTTATTCGATTGAATCTTTCCCCTACCTCGTACTGTCCCATACTGTCATTCTCGGATACAGTATTCCATATCGCTTTTGCATTATCAATATTTCCTCTTGCCAGTTCAAGGTCTCCGAGATATATCTGACGCAGATATTCTTTACCGTTATCAAGCTGCATCAGGTGAATATACTCTTCTGCTCTCTCAAAATACCTCTGGCGGATCATAGCTTCAATAAGACAAATCATTAGCTTGTGATCTTGAGGATATTTTTTTGCATAGGGTTCACATACGCGAATAAACCAGTCGTCATCACTGTGAGCCTTATAGACTCCCCCACCGCGCACCTGGCGATACAAATTAAATATCTCTTCATCAAGGGGTGAACGCTCCATTGCTCTTTCCAACATTCTTCCCGCCTCAAGCAAATCATCATTTGTTTTCGTTAAATGTACACGGGCATATAATTTCAAAGCGCGGACGTTATCCGGATCATCCTGCAAAGAAGCCTCCAGAATCCGCTTTGCATAGGGGTAACTCTGTTCAGACACCCCATATGCCAGGCTCTCCTCAATGCGATTCAATTCGTCCTCATGATCTACGGAAAACAGATCGTCGATTCTGACACCGAAGAAATCCGCTTACGCCTGCCGCATCCACCGTTCGCAAAATTATACCAAGATTATCAGGGTTTGAAATCCCATCCAATATTAAAAAGTAATTTCTCTTTGATGAAAGCAATAATCGGTCTTGATTTAACACTTTACTCCTAACACTGCAAAGCGCCTCAGGAACAGGATGGGTACTTGTCATGCAAGCCATAATTCCCGGATTAGTTATGCAATACGGAATTTTTCTTTCTTTGCACAGATTTATTATTTCACCATCACCTATGTTTTTTGATGAAAGCACGACTTTTTCTACCAATTGCCCGTCTTCCAACGCGCGTTTCACAAGTCGTTCTCCTTCCACAACAAATCTCCCGTTTAGCAAACGACCTGATAATGTTGCGTATTGCCTAAATTCCGTTACTACAACATGCTTTTTTGACTCTATTATGTTTTGAAACGAATCCGGCAGAGCATCGAAAGCTGACCCTTTTATTCCAATAATCGATGAATTATCATCATTAACAGTCAAGGTATTAATATACTCTTCCACAACACTTTTGTATTTTTTTTCGAAGAGGCAATTTATTTTTTCATTTTCCGGGATTATACGAAGCAACTCTCTCAATGCTCTTTCACTAATTACCGCAAATATCCATTCGTCTTTTTCACTATGACATACAATGCCCTGAAGGTAATTAATATAGCAATAATATCCTTGCATTTTTCTTTGATTATTATCATAGTCATTAATAAAGCTTCTTATGCTGTCACACAATGGTCTGTTTTCTTCAATCGATATATCCGCTAAATAATCGTTTAGAAAGCTAATAATGCTTTTCTTATCATAATCGCATAATAAATGCTTTTTCAGCATAAATACACATCTCCCGTAATAGCGATAGAAACCTCTCCATCCAGACCAAATAATATATTACATAGTACATGGTTTCAATAACCGTGCATTTTAGCTGACTCAACCGATAAGCGAATTACTTAGATATGGCAAAAAGAAGAAAAACTATAGATTCGGAAAACCTATAGTTTCTGAAGTACACTATGCCCCGTCAAAGTTTTTATAATCCTCCAGCCGTCGCTGGATTTATCCTACCCATAAATATTATAGAATGCTGTAGCTATGTAAGCGGGAATCTAAAGCATCTTTTATTTCTTTTTCAATCTTATGGATATATTCTATCCTCTCGACCGTGTTTCTTACCTCAGAAATTCCCAACTGTTTTTCTGCTTCATCAATACATGCCCCAAGCGCTCTTTTTATATTATACTCTAACCATTCTACCCAGGTATATGCCAGACCAAATACACTGCTGTATGCCCGAAAACAATTATCATACGCTTCCAGATAACCGTCGAAAAAAGCAACCATCTTGTCAATGTCCATATCGCAGGTTGTAATTCCCGACCATTGAAGTGCAAGTTGAAGTGCATGCGATATCGGATTACCATAGTCAAGACATTCCAAATCTATTACCCATGGAATACCGTTATCCCACATAATGTTTTTAGGGTCCATATCTTCATTAGACAAACAAATTATATCAGGTAAAGAAGTTCTTGCTTTATTCAGCTCCTTCTCGGCATAGATTAAAAGCTTCTCATTTTCAACCAAAAGATAAGCAATCTCGCTTTTTTCTTCGTTCGCTTTACGAATATAATCGTGCCAATTAATGTTACTTAATTCAGGCTCCTGATGTGATACATTCTCAGGATTGATTGCATGAATCCTTCCAAGAATATTTCCGGCCATTTTACACTCATCGTTTGAAATATTATTCCAATCTGTTATGTGTCCTTCCTGCCAGTTGAATATATAGAAATAGTGACCTTCTGCTTTTTGCATTTTATGACCGTTAACGGTTATGGAAGGTACAATAGGAATGTCTTCATTTTCCAAAATGTGTTCGATTTTTTCTGCCCGTTCAAAATTATCAAACACACCGCTTCTACTCATAATTTCCGGATTTAAGTGTTTAACTGCATATGTTCCGCAATCCGTTGTTACTCTGTACATTCTATGCATAAAACCGCCGGATACGGGCTTAATCGGGGAAATAATATTTCCGAAACCGCATGTTTTCATCAATTCAGTTATTAATTCTTCTATTGATGTTTCGTTCAACGCTCTTTTCTCCATTACTTAGCATATTGAATTTGCTACCTTTAAAACTTCTACTAATTATATCTCATGTATATATTATTCTCAACGCATATTCATGCTATAATTATGATAAAAAAGGAGTGAAATTTTATGTCTCTCATAATGCCAATAAAAGATTTATATAACGTAAGTATCAACCACATTGACCAAGCTATTTATGAATCCGAACAAGAAGTATTAAGTGGAACGGAAGCCGTAGACGCAGACGTAGTCTTTACAGAACTGGAGAAAAAATATTTTGTATAAATACAAGAAAAAATTAATCCATTTCAACCGCATAAATTCATCATCAATCTTCCTGCAATTTATTACTATGTACAAAGCTTCTTTTATATTTTCAACAATCTGAATATTCATTTTGCACCTCCAATACAATTATAAATATCTACGGCAGCTTTCACAAGCGTCCTATTGCAAGAGGTACAAAACAGGTATGTAACAAGACACTAATGATACGACATAATCTACTCCTTTACGTAAATAGAACGCATAGATTATTTTCAATACGTTCTTACGCTGTGTTGTTCTTCTGTTGTGACTGTTGCAGTGATTAGTTAGACAAACCGGAAGTTGTTATTATGTTCCAATTGGACAGGTCGCCATACAAAGACCGCAAGCATTTTTTCTTCCGTGCTTTTCAATATACAAACTTCTCTTTTGGTTGCATAACTGATAGTCAATAATGTCATTTCTCAATATATCAATATCCCATTTCACATCGTGCAGTGCATTATATGGACAAATCTCAACACACTTTCTACATGAATTCGGGCAATTGCTTTTAATTATTCTTTGTCCATATGTAAATTGACTGTCTATCAAGATTGCTGACAATCTTACTCTTGGTCCATATTTTTTCGTAATGACAACATCATTCTTTCCAATCCAACCCAATCCAGCATTTACTGCCGCAAACTTGAAAGAAAAAGGGGCTATCAAATCTACCTCATTATTTTGCGCTACAGGTGGAACATAATATTTCACTTTATATTCATCAAGCATTTTTTGCAGTTGGGTTAAAATTTTTTCCAGTACTTTTTTTGCATCTTGAATACCCTTTTCAAACTTTTCTTCAGAATATGTTTCAATTGTAAGTTGTTCCCCATAAGGCACTGCAAATACTAAAGCAGATTTATATATACTTGCATATTCACTGTACGCAATACTTGTAAATCCATAAATAACTTCGGGATATTCTAAAAATATATTGCGAATATTCTTTTCAACCATGTAAGCTACCTCCCAAACAACTTCCGATTTTTATTACCAAGAATATACCACAAACAAATTGATATTGCTATCACATATCTATTAAATTTTCTTAATCACAATTTCTCCCTCCGTTTCACTTTTGCCAACTGTCTTACTGACAGTTTAATGGGAATTTTGTGTCTTAATCAATCTCGCGATAAAGCTTATCTGGCATCGAACCTGCTTAAGTTGACGACATTGCCCGGAAGAATCAATCACACCTTTCTCATGATAACATATGTTAAATAAAAGTAAGTTTTTGTAGAAGGATAAGATTTTATGGCATATCGTAATTTTAAACCGATAATCGGTACTATCATCAATATGGCAAGAGGAAATGACTGTTGCAGTCAAATGATGTCGCTTCGTACAGAGAATGGTATTGTGAACTTCATGATAACGTCGGAAACGCGGATTATTGACAGCAGACCGCTTCGGTCAGGACTTCGCGTGGCTGCATTTTATGACACTTCGCTTCCTGTACCGTTAATCTTTCCGCCCCAGTACAGGGCGCAAATTATCACTGTGCTTGGCAGGGACGAACAGGTAATGATAAATGAGTTTAACCGCAATCTGGTTGCCGCAGACAATTCCCTGCAGCTTAATATCGCCAGAAATACAAGCATCGAAACAATCAACGGACAGAATACTTCATGCAGTCCCGGTAATCAAACATTACTTGTCTATTATACGACGACAACAAGAAGCATTCCTCCGCAGACAACACCCAGAAGAGTCATTATACTGTGTTAACTATACCTTACAACTCTTTTTATGATCCCAAACGGATACTCTGATAAGCGTATCCTCCATTCAGATTCTAAATATATAAGTGAGGGTTTAGGAGCCCTCGCCTATATATAGAATCGGAATTACCTATTTCAGAGCCACGAATCTCTAATAATACATCAGAGTTTTCTTTTTATTCAATTTGCATTATTTCTTAATTACAGGAATGTTCCTTTATGTTGATAACATTTTGTACGCCAGATGTCAATCCTATATTTTTCCTTAACTCTGATTTTTTACATATGCGGAAAAAGCACTAAATTTCATATGAAATAGCAGTTGAAAAATATGCTTTGTGACATTATAATAATTTCAAAGCATATTTTCTTTTGTATCGATTATTTGTAGATACATCTTCGTTCTATCTCATATAGAAATTCTTTTGAAAATTCATGCTTTAATTATCACATATTATAAGCAGGAGTTTTCATAAGTGAAGCACTCCTGCACACACTAACAGGAGGAATATATGGAAAGAACCGGAAAAAAGTATGAGGAACTGACAATTATCGATGATTTTATGTTTGGAAAGGTGATGCGGAATCCGAAGCACTGTAAAAAACTACTGGAAATAATTCTGGGCGTAAAAATCCGGAATATTGTGTTCATTGACGACCAGCAGACGGTAAACCCTGATTACAGGGCGAGGGGCATTCGCATTGATGTATATGCAGAAGATGCTGCCGATATGGCTTATACAGTGGAAATGCAAATCCGAAACACGGGAGAACTGCCGGTCAGAAGCCGTTATTATCAGTCAGTAATTGATATTAACATGATTGAAAAGGGACTGGATTATGATCAGTTGAAAAAAAGCTATATAATCTTTATCTGCAAATTCGATTTATTTGGTAAGGGCAGACACATATATCATT
Source organism: uncultured Bacteroides sp. (assembly GCA_964600805.1). Lineage (GTDB taxonomy): Bacteria > Bacillota > Clostridia > Lachnospirales > Lachnospiraceae > UBA3282. Next base: position 31,689 of record CAZRKN010000040.1, read on the forward strand.
TTGAAAATCTTTGCAGAGAGGATCCATCTGTCCGCTTAGAGGATGGAACAGAAAAAATATTCCTGAACACAAAGGGAACGTTGGATGATGTAGATGAAGAACTTCATAATCTCTTGGATTATTTTGAAAGTCTGGTGCCTCAGGATGCCTTTACCGGAAAACTGGATGAGGCGGTGGCTGATGCCAGATTACATAAGGAATGGAGGTATGAATATATGAAACTGGAAATGATGATGAGAGACAGCCGTAAAGAAGGCAGAGAAGAAGAAAGAGAAGAAGGCATTAAGAAACTGATACATATTATCAGAGATCTTGGAATTTCTAAACCAACAGCATGCGAACAGCTGATTCAGAAATATGCGCTGAACGAAAATGAAGCCAATGAAAAGATAGAGATGTATTGGACAGATTAAAATGAACTCCCATCATATGATGGGAGTATTTTTTTGCTTTCTAAGTTTCTGCTGATATTGCTGCAATATGCCAGCCATTCAAAGCCGACAGGCATCACATTTATTGTAAATCTTCACCAAATCTTCATTTTTCCCTGTTATTCTCTTTTTATAAAAAATCGAGTACGCTGCGGCGTAATTTCCTATTATATAAAAAAGAAAGAAGGAAAATAACTATGGAAATGATGCTTCAAACTACAGAACTCTGTAAATCTTTTAAAAAACAAAAGGCAGTGAATAAAGTTTCACTAAATATAGCCAAAGGAAAAGTCTATGGGCTGCTTGGGCCTAACGGAGCCGGGAAATCTACTACTTTAAAAATGCTTACCGGCGTTTTAAAGCCGACTGCAGGCGAGATTTATTTCAACGGAAAACCATGGAGCAGAGAAAGCCTGTCAGAGATAGGCGCGCTGATTGAAAATCCGCCGATTTATGAAAATCTGTCTGCAAGGGAAAACCTGAAAGTCAGAGCGCTGCTGATTGGCACGGATGAAAAAAAGATTGATGAGGTATTACAAATAGTCTCGCTTGAAAATACAGGGAAAAAGAAGGCAGGACAGTTCTCTTTGGGAATGAAACAACGGCTTGGAATTGCTATGGCATTATTAGGAGAACCAAAGCTTCTGATTCTGGATGAACCTACGAATGGGCTGGACCCAATCGGAATAGAGGAACTTCGTGAACTGATATGTTCCTTTCCTTCACGTGGAATTACGGTTATTCTTTCCAGTCATATTCTCTCAGAAGTACAGTTAATTGCAGATTATGTGGGAATTATTTCAAATGGTATTTTAGGATACGAAGGACTGCTAGAACAGGGGCAGAATTTGGAGGAACTTTTTATGAACATTGTAAAAGAAACAAGAAAGGCTGGTGAAATCTGTGATTAATATAGTGAAGGCAGAATATCAAAAAACAAAAAGCTCGATACGCCGTAAGCTTATCTGGGCGTTTCCTATGATTACGTTTGCTTTGGCGTTTATATTTACATTAGGAATGACAAATTCATACGCAGAGAGTGTATGGAACTGGTGGTACACACTGCTGCTGCCCGGCATGCTTGCTATAATTTGTCACCTTTCTATGACACAGGAGAAAAAAACAAATTATTATAACCTGATGACGCTTTCTACTGGTAAAAGAAAATTGATGACTGGCAAAATCATCTATATGGGCTGCGTGATTCTGAACTCAAATATGATTGTATTTGCAGGCGCTTCGTTAGGCGGTTTTTTATTATCAAGCCGTGTTCCTTTAGGCGGAGCAGCGATTACAGTATTGCTTCTTACTGCCACGCAGTTATGGGAAATACCGGTATTTCTGTTTTTAAGTGAACGCTTCGGAATGATTGCTGAATTACTGATTTGCCTGTTTCTTACGGTTGGAGGTACCATTATTGCATCAACAGGAAAATGGTATTTACTTGTTTCTGCGATTCCTATGCGGGTTTTATGTCCGTTTCTCCACATATTGCCAAACGGGCTCCCGGCAGAAGCCGGAAATCCGTTATTAGATATGGGAGTAGTTGTCCCGGGAATTTGCTTATCTATTATATGGTTCGTTTTTGCAACTGTTTTATTTCTAAATTGGTTTGAAAAAATGGAGGTGAAATAGAAATGCTCAGAAAGAATCTCCATGCAGACTTGCTGAAAATGAAAGGAACTCCTATTGCACTTGCGCATATTTTGATTCCGGTAATAACAAGCGGGTTATTTTTAATATACTATTCTTTTTCTGCATGGAATGAGAATACAAAAATCATTGCTTTTTATCAGGCAGTCGGGGCAGGATTTCCCGTGCTTATCGGAATATTTACCGCAGGCATGATAAAACAGGAACAAAATGCCGGAGGTTTTCAGAATCTGCTTACTTTACCGCAAAAGACAGTGGCATTTTTGTCAAAGGTATTGCTTTTGCTTATTTTCAGTATGTTTTCGGTATTATTAACAACAGTCATATTTGGGCTCGGTTTTGGAAGGATTCCCGGGAACAGTACAGTAAGCATGGGAATATGTATGATGGCGGCGCTGATTATGTGGTGCAGCAGTATACCGCTCTATATATGGCAGATGATTCTGGCGTTTCGGTTTGGAGAAGGTGTATCCATTAGCGCGGGAATCCTGTCCGGACTTGTCAGTGCATTGATGCTTACGGGGCTTGGAGATTATATCTGGAAATATACATTTGTTTCATGGACCGGCAGAATACCATATACTTATTTGAAATTTGTGTTAGGAGAATCCGGTGCAATCAATGAATTGGAGGCGGTAATATCAATCTATTGTATATTTACGGTAATCAGTATGGTATATTATTTATTGTGGGCATCCCGCTATGAAGGAAGCAAAATATCAGAATAAATAGTGTGAAAAATAAATTTTCACACGCGAACTTGAGCCTACGGTTCAAATTCGCAGGATATGGAAGGATCTGGTTGATAGTATGGCGAAAATATTGGCAGTCGATGATGATACAGCCATTCTTGACATGATAGGAAACATTTTGAATAAGGATGGGCATTTAGTCACAAAAGTGAGTAATCCGCTTGAGATAAATATGGAAAAACTGAATATTTATGATTTGATTTTGCTGGATATTATGATGCCCGGAACAGACGGATTTGAATTATGTTCAAAAATCAGGGAGCTTGTTGACTGCCCTATTTTGTTTCTCACGGCAAAGACGGAAGAAAACAGTCTGGTCAACGGATTGTCATTGGGAGCAGATGATTATATCTTTAAACCATTCGGGGTTATGGAGCTTCGAGCGAGAATTGCCGCGCATCTTAGACGTGAACATCGGGAGCATTCTGTCAGAATGGCTCTCGGTCGTATCTGCTTTAATTTGTCCTTAAGGCAAATGCTGGTTGATAATAAGGAAATCTCCCTCACGAAGGCTGAGTATGAAATATGTGAGTTCCTTGCCAAAAATCGGGGACAGGTTTTTTCAAAAGAACAGATTCTGGAACAGGTATTTGGATTTGACAGTGAAAGTTATGACAGTACAATCATCACACATGTCAAAAATATACGGGCAAAATTCTCAGATTATAATTATATGCCTATAAAAACAGTTTGGGGGATCGGATATAAATGGGAGGAATAAGAAGAAGCAATACATTGAGCGGAATCTTCATGAGATATGTACTTGTTATGCTTGGAGCATTATTTACTTTGGGTGTGTGTACAATTCTTATATTCAATATTCTTGTAAACACAGGTATTATATATCCGGCTAATTACGCAGAACGGAAGATCAATGAAGCCTATGATTTGATTCAGAGTGCGGATGAAGTGACGGAGGATATGATTCCCCCGCTTTGTCATTATGCCATTTTTTCTATGAATGGTGAAAAACTCAGCGGAGATATGTCTGAAGATTCCGACCAAATTGCCTGGAATGTCGCAAATCACGGAAATGCGTCAGGAAACTATTTTTATAAGGTGATTTCCCGTCCGGATGAGTATGTTGTCTTACAGTACAGCCTGACTCCGCAATATCAATCTGCATTTCTAAGAGAACACTTCATAGGACCACAGAAATTATTGACAATTATGGTTTTTCTTGGCGGAATAGCAATTATAATACTGCCGTCAGTACGTTTCGGGAAAAAGATAAAAGGTAAAATGCAGCCGGTAATGAAGGCAGTAGAGCAAATCAAGAATCAGGATCTGGAATACGAAGTGTCTTATTCCGGAATAAAAGAGCTTGATGATTGTCTGTCGTCCATAGATGATATGAGAATTGCATTAAAAAATTCTCTGGAACAACAATGGAAGACAGAACAGGATAAAAACAGACAAATGTCTGCATTGGCGCATGATATTAAAACTCCGCTTACCGTTGTGAGAGGAAATGCAGAGCTGTTATCTGAGATGGAACTGACAGAAGAACAGAAAAAGATGATTGTCTATATCATAAACAGCACAATGCAGATGCAAAAGTACGTACAAAAATTAATAGACGTAACTAAATCCGCAGACGGTTATCCAAACACGCCCGAAAAAGTAATGACAGAAGATCTTCTTGATGATATAAGAAAACAGACAGAAGGATTAGCAGAAGTTTACCACCTTAAAATCAACCGGAAAGAACAATGGAACAGCAAAACAGTATATGTTATATATGATCAGGTAATAAGGGCTGTTATGAATATTATTCAAAACGCAGCAGAGCATACAAGGGAAGGCGGTGCAATAAATATCTATATTGAAGAAAAGAATGCGAATTTAATATTTACCGTGGAGGACACCGGTAATGGATTTACAAAAGAGGCATTAATTCATGGAGCAGAACAGTTTTTTATGGATGATACAAGCAGAAGCGGCGATACGCATTACGGTATTGGATTATTTTTCGCAAAAACAGCAGCTGAAAAGCATGGCGGAATGATATTACTCGCAAATTCGGAAGAAACCGGCGGAGCTAAGGTGGAGATTTTCTTTAGCATTCATCCGAAATAAAGGTTTCTCATCTTGACACAACATTAAGGGCAAATACATATAGTATCAATGCCCTCTTATATCCAATTCTAGAGAAACGTAACCGGCATATATATTTAAAGCATCTTGAAGGAAGAACCAACGGACAGCTTGGGAATATATATCATTTGTCGGAGGCAAGTATCAGAAGAATTATTTCTAAAGAAAAGGTGAGGTATCGGAAAATGAAAGAGATTATAGAACAGATTTTACCATTATGGGAAATTGAGAACAATCAATTATTGCAAATATATCCCTCAGCATGGGAAATTAATCATTCTCATATAATAAAAGTTTATGAAATGTTAATTGTGGAATTTTTTCCTTGAAAAATAAGGATTTATTGAGTTGATTTTTAGAAATTACACCATCTT
>CAZRKN010000041.1:0-36324 GCA_964600805.1 uncultured Bacteroides sp.
TCAGTGCAAGGATATTGGTCTGGAATGCAATATCATCAATTGTCTTAATAATCTTTGAAATGCTCTCGGATGATTTATTGATATCCTGCATAGCGCCAACCATTTCACGCATCTGGTTATTACCCTGCTGTACATCTTCGATAGCGCGGGAAACCAGATTTGCTGCTGAATTAGCCTGCTCTGCATTGTCTTTCGTCTTATCGGCAATTTCATCGATGGAAGCGGTAATCTCTTCAATAGCGCTTGCCTGCTCGGTTGAGCCCTGTGCCAAAGCCTGGCTTGCGCTTGCAACCTGAGATGCGCTGATCGTAACCTGAGAACCTGCCTCAGATATATTGCCGAGTGTACGAAGATTATCCTCTACCAGTTTCTTCAGGGAATTACCTAACAAATCATCATTGGAAGCCGGTCTTACTGAAACCGTCAGATTACCGTGCGCTACCTCTTCAGCAATGTTTGACTGATATTTGCTGTTTTCGACTACCGATTTGAACGCATCAATTAACTCACCGAATTCATTTTCTCCATGTTTCTTAAGTTCAACGTCTACCTGTCCTTTAGCAATACTTTTTGACGCCGCTACAAGCTGTTTTAAGGAAGTATCAATTTCCTTAATGATAGATGCTGCAAGACCTACCGTAATAACAACGGATATTATCAATATTACAAAGGAAAAAATAGTTGCATTATCTGCATATCTTTTTTCCAACTCAGCCTCTGTAGCAGCAATCTTTTCAATCGACAGCATACCAAATATTACGTTGATTGCCATCAACAAAACTGAAATAACGAATGCCCCAATCAATCTAACTTTAATTTTCACATTTTTCATCTCTCATACCTCTCATTCTTCATCAATATTTATTTCATTTGCCTGTTCAACTACCGATAAATCTTCATCATTCAATAATTTATCCGGATCAAGCAAAAGCTTGACAGTATCTCCGACCTTGCCGATACCATAAACATATTTGTTCTTCACATCGCCACGGCCGAAAGTCGGAGGCGGGAGAATATTTTCTTCCTTAATTTCGACCACTTCTGCGATTTGCTCTACGATCAGCCCGACCATCATGGATTTAATATTAATTACAATGATACAGGTTCTGTCATTATACTCAAACGGCTCCTGTTTGAACCTCAGCCTTACATCAACAACAGGAATGACTTTTCCCCTTAAATTTATCAATCCCTTAATATAATCCTCTGTTTCGGGAATCGCCGTAATCGCCTGTAATTGAATAATTTCATTGACATATTGGATACCCAGACCAAAGTACTCATTCTTGGACTTAAAAGTCATGTACTTTCCTTTTTGTGTATCATGTTCGTCTGAAGCAGCCTTGTTTTCTTCAATCTGTCTCTTCAATTCGCTTACTTCTTCCATCTGATTACCGTTCCTTTCTTTATATTTTCTTATATCTATTCTATTAATCCGGCAGCATCCAATATCAAAGCTATACTTCCGTCTCCAAGCTGTGTACATCCGGATAATCCCTTGACCTTCTTAATATATGAAGGAATCGGTTTAACCACTATTTCCTGTTCACCGATCAGCCTGTCTACAAGAAGACATACTTTCTTATCTTCAACCTCCAGAATCAACATTACCCCTTCTTCCACAGATTCCTTATACTCCTGCAGACCGTACCATTGGCCAAGCCGGCGTACCGGGAAACACTCGCCGCGTATCATAATGTATTCATCCCCGTTAGGCTCATGAATCAGCATGTCTTCCTTCACACGGATGAACTCCTTGATAGCGCCTGTTTCCAGAACGAATGAGGACTTTCCGATTTCCATAACAATACCGTCAATGATTGCAAGCGTCAGCGGAATCTTCAGACTCATGATACTTCCGAATCCCCGAGTGCTTTCAATTTCAAGTGCTCCGCCGATTGCCTGAATATTCTGAACGACGACATCCATACCGACTCCTCGTCCTGATATCTCCGTAACCTGCTCATTGGTTGAGAAACCGGGCAGGGTAATGAACTGATATACCTCTTTATCCGTATAAGCGCTGTCCGGCTTATTCTCATCAAGCAGTCCCTGTTTCCTTGCCTTGGCAAGTATCTTATCCCTGTCAAGTCCTGCGCCGTCATCCTCTACGCTTATCCATACCTTACCTGCTTCAGTTTTCGCTGATAAAGTAATTTTACCCTTTTCAGACTTACCGCTGTCTATACGTGTCTGTTTTTCTTCGATACCATGGTCTACGGAATTACGTACAATATGCATGAGCGGGTCGGATATATGCTCAATAATGTTTTTATCCACTTCCGTCTGTTCACCGTTCATAACAAACTCAATGTCTTTCCCGAGCTTTCTTGATGTATCAAAGACGATACGGTTCATCTTCTGGAAAGTATTTGTAAGAGGCACCATTCTCATGGACATGATGACATTCTGCAAATCTGTGGAAATCTTGGATAACTGTGTCGCCGCCTTATTGAAATTATCAAGGTTAAGACCCGGTACCTTCAAATCGGAGTTCTGTAATACCACCGACTCTGAGATAACTAACTCTCCAATCAATTCCATCAACTGATCCATTTTGTTTACATTTACGCTGATGAACGCAGCCTTCTCTGACTTCGGCTTATCCTTTGCCAGCTTCTTTTTCTTACCCGGTTCTTTAGACTGAATAACGAAATCACCGGGCTTGATTGCAGGCTTTTCGGGCTTTTTGGCTTCTTCTGCTTCGCCCTCTGTTTTGGTTTCCTCGGAAGCCTCCTGCGTACGTGCGTCTATCTCCTCCACACTGGATTCCAAATCAATCACCGGTCCGCCGGTAATATCGCCCGTACTGTCGCTGCCGCCGAAGTCAAAGCCCTGATGGAATTCCTCCGCTTTACATTCAAAAATATCAACTTTCTGAATGTCATACCCAACGCCAATGACCTTGCGTACCTCTTCTTCGCTGCACTGTGCCTGTAAGAGGATACGAAATCCTTCATTGATAATGATATCCGCAGTATCCGGATCGGAAACGATGTCCTCAGGTGAATACAGAATATCTTCCGCAACTTCCTTTAGCGCATATACTGTCTTATATGCATGGACATTTGACATATCCGTTTCAGGGAAAAAAGTAATATAAATCTTGTAAAAATGGCTGGCGCTTGTGGCAACCGGCGCTATATAAAACTGCTTCGGCTCCTCATGATGATTTGCCGGCGGTTCTTCCTTTTTGCCCTTTTTCCCTTTTTTACCGCCGCCTTTGATGGTATCCAGAAATTCGTCAAGTCCCTTTATTATATCACCTGACTGACCATCTGCCGGATCGCCGTTCCTTATCTTTTCCATTTCATTTGAGATAAAATCCTCTACCTCCAATACGTGATCCACCAATTCCAAATGAGGTACATTATCGGGATGGGATTCTCTCAGAAAATAAAAGATATCTTCAAGCTTATGCGCGACAGCCGTTATTTCATCGAACATCATGATGCCCGAAGATCCTTTAATGGTATGCATGGTTCTGAAAATTTCATTGATGCTGTCTTCATCAAAGCAGTCCGCATCCTTCTGTTCCAGAACTATTTCCTGAAGCTGCTCTAAGAGCTGTCCGTTCTCGAACAAGTACATATCCAACATACCGTCTGTGCTAAACTCTTCTGCCATATCCTTCTCCTTTCCTGCATATTCTTTTAAGTTCCTTTGTTAAATCAGATTAAGTTTTTTAAGTGCCTGTTCAAACCTATCCTGATCTATAGGCTTACCTGAATATATAGTACAGCCCAGTTCAAAAGCCATTTTTACATTCGCCTCATCATTAAGCGCAGTTGTCATAATGACTTTAGCAGCCTTATCTTCCGGAATATTTCTCTCTTTTTCCAGATTACGTATTCCAACAAGGGACTGATATCCGTCCATGACCGGCATCATGATGTCGAGACATACCAAATCATATGGCTCGCCGTCTTCTAAGGCCATCATAAATGCGTCTACTGCTTCCATTCCGTCCACAGTGACATCGCATTCGCCGTACTTTGACAGGAAACTTACCATGAATTTCCTTGTCACAAAATCATCTTCTGCCAATAGAATCTTCATGTCTTCTCTCCTTTACATTTTATTTAATAACGCATATGTTCTTCCGGCGATATCATTCAGCTTTTCCTGATATTCTACCGCCCCCAGATCATAAGCGACCTTGGGCATTCCATAAACTACGCAGGTGGATTCATCCTGTCCGATGGTTCTGGCTCCTGCTTTTCTCATGGACAGCAATCCTTTTCCTCCATCGCCGCCCATGCCTGTCAGAATGATTCCCAGTGCGTCAGGACCTGCTGCCTTTGCGACAGATTCAAACAGCACTTCCACTGACGGACAGTGTCCGTTGACTCTCGGTCCTGCTTTTACTTCTACCTGATACACTCCGTTTACCTTTATCAGCTTCATATGCCTGTCGCCGCCCGGTGCAATCAGCATATGTCCCGGCATTACCCTGTCACCGGTCTCAGCTTCCTTCACACTGATCCTGCACTGATCGTCCAGCCTTTTGGCATACATCTTCGTAAATCCCGGGGGCATGTGCTGTACACAGACAATACCCGGAATATCCGTTCCGAAATCCTTTACAACCGAGTAGATAGCTTCCGTTCCTCCGGTAGATGCACCAATCGCAACAACCAGATTGTTCCCCGCCGCTGCCATGCGCTGCGCAGGTTCCTGATTAGACATGACAGTCTTTTTAATGTTGCTGATTTTTGCCGTAGAAGCAATCTTAATCTTTACAAGCAGCTCATTTCTGATAAAGTCCTCTAACTGCGCCCGATTCGATACCGCAGGTTTAGCCACAAAATCCACAGCTCCCGCATTCATGGCATCGAACACCTTGTCGCTTAAAGAGCTGATGACCACAACAGGCAAAGGATACTGAGGAATCAGTTTTCTTAAGAATTCAATTCCGTTCATCCTCGGAAGCTCCACATCTAAAGTCATAACATCCGGATGATGCTGTAATATAAGGTCTCTCGCTTCAAAAGGATCCCTTGCTGTCGCAACAACCTGTATAGCAGGGTCTTTTCCTATATTTTGGACCAATAATTCCCTAAATACTATCGAATCTTCAACTATTAAAACCTTAATTGGCCGCATATTTATCTCCTTTCCCTTTTTCGGTGTATCTCAAAGGTTCTATATTTTCAGATTTTTTCTCGATTTATGTTTTTTTCCTGAATATTGACGGTTGAATAATCTGAAACGGTGTGCTGCTTCTGTCAATCGTCTCCGTTGTCCCGATAAAGAAGAATCCGCCCGGTTCCATGACATCATAAATTCTCTGAACCAGGTCCCTCTTTGTATTATCGTCAAAATATATCATAACATTGCGTAAAAATACAATATGCAGTTTCTTTTTAAAATGAAAAGGTTCCATTAAGTTAAGTTTACGGAAAAGTACTTCTTTCTTCAGCTCATCCTTTACCTGATATTGTGTGCCTCCGGCAATCGATTTAAAGAAATGTCTCTTCCATTGTTCCGGAAGGTTTTTAAGCTCTTCCGCTCCGTAGATTCCCATCGTCGCCTCTTGTAATGCTTTTGTGGAAATATCTGTCGCCAAAATTTTTTTATCCCACTGGTCTTTCTCAAGACCGAGAAAATCCGCTATGACCATTGCTATCATATAGGGTTCTTCACCCGAAGAAGCAGCGCCGCACCAGACTCTTAAATCCTTTGTAGCGGCTGCTTTCTGCTTCGCCCATGGAAGTGCAACGGCTTTCATATATTCAAAATGCTCAAATTCTCTCATAAAGTATGTATGATTGGTTGTAAGGAAATTGACTAATATCCTTTCCAGTGTTCCTGTCTTATCATTTTCTACGGCATCCATGTATTCATGATAGTTTTTCCATCCGTTTTTACCAAGATAATTCTGCAGTCTTCCATTTACGATGACCTTTTTCTGTCCCAGCTCTATACCATATCGCTGTTTCATATATACGGAAATTCTCTGCAGCTCTTCATCTGTCATTGTTAATTCCAACTCTTATTCCTCCTGTCATCAACAAAGTCAAGTGTGCTATACGCAATCTCCCATATAATATTGTAACTATAAAATTTACTTAATCAGTTTAACTGACGTGCTATTTTACAACATATTCTGTAAATGTCCGGATCATACTTCACGCCTGACTCATCCTGCATAATATCAAGCGCTTCTTCTCTGCTGTTAGCAGCATTCTCGGTCAAGGCGGTATATCTGTTCATAATTGAAACAATCTGAGCTGCTATCGGAATCTCATTACCTTTCAATTTATCAGGATATCCGCTCCCATCCCATTTCTCATGATGATGGCGTACAATGTCTATAGCCGTACTGATAAATTCATTATAATCACTATTGACATACAGGTCTGAGAGCAGCTTAGCGCCTATATCTGTATGACTATGAAGTATTTCTTCTTCCTCAGCAGTAAGAACTCTCTTTTTCAAAATCTCCATAGGAATGCCGATATTACCGATATCACAAAGAGGTGCGGCAAGCTCGATTGAATCTATATAAGTATCTGAAATTCTGTCCTCGAACAAGGGCGAAAGCTGCATACCCTGTGCCAGAATCCGGCAATTGTGACGAATACGGTCCATATAACCGTTTTCATAATTTGAATTCTGCAGCGCAATATTTGCCAAAGCAAATAATATATTTCTTTTTTCCAGCTCCATCTGTGCCAGTTGTTCATTTACGGATATCTGAAGACGTCTGTTCATCTCCAGCATCTCCATTCTGGCCTCATGCAGCCGCAGCTGGACTCCTACACGCGCCTGAACGACTTCCGGAATGAAGGGTTTGGTAATATAATCTTCACCACCGATTAAGAATCCCTCGACAATATCCATCGGATCATCAAATGCCGAGATAAATACAATGGGAATATCTTTTGTCTTTTTATCCTTCTTAAGCAGTCTGCACAGTTCATATCCATCCATACGCGGCATGGATATATCGCTTAAAATCAATTGCGGGGAGTATTGCTTCGTCATTTCCAGAGCCTGTTCTCCATCTTCTGCCAAAATCGGATAACAGCCCATGTCTTCTATAATTGATTCCAGAACCAGCCTGTTTGTTTCCACATCATCTACAATTAGAATCTTTTCTCCATCCGGATTAATTTTATCAGAAGCCACTCGCATCCACCTCTTATAAATCTTATAAATATGTATTCAATTCTTCAAATCCGGCATTCACTTTTTCATAATTCTCTTTCTGAACTGCCATCTTTAACTTTAATACCACACGGGATACTTCACGGGGCGCCCCCTGAGTGAGCTGCCTGACGGTATCCATAAACATCTCCGCTTTCTCCCAGTTTTCCATTTCCACGCACAGAATCAGTTTGGACAGATTCTTCTTCAGGATTTCCCTGTTTTCCGGTGTACCATACTCTATTACATCCTCGGTATCATCATCTTCGTCCGCAGGCGCGGAAGTAAACATTGCCTGACGTATGGAAGCGCTTCCCTCTTCCGGCTGCATGGGGGTATTCTCGTCTTCACTCACTCCTACCCATATAGAGAAAGAAAACGTTGAGCCTTTATTCTTCTTTCCTTCGGCTTCAATCTTTCCGCCCATCAGCTCCACTAACTGCTTACATATGTTAAGCCCCAGACCCGTACCGCCGTATTTTCTGGAAATTGAAGCATCCAACTGTGAAAAGCTCTGAAACAATTTATCTTTATCGGACTTATCGATTCCTATTCCGGTATCTTTTACTATAAAAAATAATTCTATCTTATCCTTCACACGTGCCGTCCTGACGACCTCTAAGCTAATCTTACCCACAGTTGTGAATTTCAGCGCATTGGACAAAAGATTGTTAAGTATCTGTACGATACGCAGCTCGTCGCCTATAACATGTTCCGGTATCTGCGGAGATACCGTCATAAAGAACCTGAGTCCCTTTTCGGTAATCTTGGCAGTGTGCTGGGCCTTCACATAATCAAGCATATTTCTGAAATTGAACGGACGCGGCTCCAGCATGAATTTCCCGGCTTCCAGTTTGGAAAAATCCAGAATATTATTGATAATCTTATTCATATCTCCGCAGCATCGTTCTATCAGCCGCAGCGTTTTGAGCATACTCTCATCCGTTACCACATCAAGCAGTTCTTTGACATTGCCCAGCACCCCGTTTACCGGAGTACGCAGCTCGTGCGTAACATTCGATACGAACTCTGACTTAACCTTAAGCGCCTGCTCTGCTTCCTGCTTTACATGCTCAATTTCCCTGCTTAAGTATTCCTTCTCCAGCGTGTCATTTGCCATGCATATGTATGTTTCCGACCCGTCTTCACTTTTTATGATTCTGGCTTCTACGGGAAAACAGGTGCGGTTCTTACGGTATGCAACCAGATTCTGCTGTTCTTTTCCGAACGGGTAATCCGTCTCAAATCCATTTTCCGTATTCCTGAAAGTGTTTAGAAAAATGTCGCTTATGTGGCTGCCACATAAATCATTTTCATATTCAAGCTTCTTTTTAGCTGCCGAATTTGCATAGGAAATCGTTCCGGTTTTATCAAACACAAAAATCATCTCCAGCGCATCTTCCACCGGAAATGAGGCGTTTTCGCTCCATTCCTCCATCATATTCCTCCCTGTAAAAATCCACATGCTTTCCTATAGTTAACGACATTAGAAATTGCCATTTCGGGCTTGCAAAAGCTTTCATATATGGTTTTTGCAAAAACCGAAAAGAGTAATTTATTATGTCGTTTACTATTTATAAAGGCAACAAAAAACATTTCGCTTTTGCTGCCTATTGTGTATTCCATCAGGTAAAATCAAACATCTTAATCACTTCTACAATATTGAAGAAATCCTCTTTAGCAAGCACAAAACATTCAAGCACATCAGGTGCGAACTGTCCGCATTCGCCATTCATGATCATCTCATATGCAATGCTGTTAGCATATGCGCTCTTATATACTCTTGGACTTACCAGCGCGTCATAGACATCTGCAATGGCAACAATCTGTGTGTAAATCGGAATCTCGTCTCCTGCCAAATGATCGGGATACCCTTTACCGTCCCATCTTTCATGGTGATAACGGCAGATATCATAGCTATAACGATAAAACTCTGTTTCCCTATTCCTGAAGCTCTTTTCCAGAATCTCACTTCCGATAGTCGAATGTGTTTTCATTATTTCAAATTCTTCCGGAGTAAGACGTCCGGGCTTAAGCAGTATGGCGTCCGGAACACCTATCTTTCCGATATCATGCAGTGCCGAAGCCTGACATATTAAGTCGGCCTGTTCCTGAGTTATTTCGTACTTCGGGAAATACTTCATGAGGTATTTCAGCATAATCCTTGTAAAATACTTAATACGTCTGGTATGCTCTCCCGATTCAGCACTCCTGGCTTCAACAACCGAGCTGAGCATTTCAATCATGAACTCGTTATTGGAACGGATTTCCTTCTCCTGGGCCCTGATTTCTTCTTCCTGCTCTTTCAGGCGTATTTCCATATTATTTTTATTCTGAAACAGTTCAATGATATTTTTGCTTCTTCTCTTTACTATATGCGGATAGAACGGTTTATGTATAACATCCATTACTCCGTATGAATATGCCTGATCCTCACTGTCCAAAGCGTCCTCGCTGGTAATCAGTATAACCGGAATCGTATCTAACATCTTATTCTCATGCATATACTCGAGTACGCCGAAACCATCCATTATAGGCATTACAATATCCAGCAGAACCAGTGACAGGTCAGGATTATCTTTAATCACGCGTGTTGCGGCTTCACCGTCTTCCGCTTCGAAAAGTTCATACTTCGCACTCCTGAACATCTCTTTGAGTATATCTCTGTTTACTTCTTCATCATCCACAATAAGAATCTTTAGTTTGTCTGTATTCATACGCGCCTTCCTCCACCTTAAATTTTCTCTCCACTGCTTTACATAATATTAAAATACTACTATTTCGTTATAATTGTCAATAAAAATTCAAAAAATTCTTTAAAAAATTTAAGAAAATTCAACAAAAACGGCGATTTTTATAAAAACGTCGCAATTACCTTTTAATATGCACAAAAAACGTCTCAAAACCACTGCATGTACATATTATACGGCACTATGATTTTTTAAAAGTTCAAAAAATTCTTCTTCCGGCATAGGTTTGGCATAATAATACCCCTGTACCTGATCACACCCCATGCTTTGCAACAGCTCAGTCTGCTCCTTCGTCTCTACTCCTTCCGCCAGAAGCCCTAATTCCAGCTTATTCACCATAGAAACAATCTGTTCCAGAATAAGCCTTCCCTTACTCGATATCATCATGTTTTCCATGAACTTCTTATCCAGCTTAATGACATCAAAAGGAGTTTCCAGAAGAATGTCCAGAGATGAATAACCGCTTCCAAAGTCATCCATCAACAGAGTATAACCCTCTTCTTTAAGCTGCATCGCCTTCTTGCTTACCTCCTGTCCGCCTGCCGTCTCCGTTATCTCCAATTCCAGCATTTTCTTAGGAATTCCGTTCCTGTCTATCATATCGTCAAGTACCTGTATACATTCATTATCCCGCAGATGGATTCTGGATACATTGACAGATACAGGACAGGAATTGATTCCTATATCCTGGCATTTCTTTATAAAGCGGCATGCCTCTTCCCAGATGAAATAATCTACTTTCTTAATAAAGCCATTCTCCTCAATAACCGGAATGAACTGATCCGGATATATCATTCCACGCTCCGGATTCCTCCATCTTACCAAAGCCTCTGCGCCTATGATTTCGTTCCGGGCAATGCTGTATTTGGGCTGCAGATACATCATGAACTGTCTTTCAGTAATCGCTGCCTGCATGTTTTCTTCAATAAATTTTCTGTTATACAGGGAATCCTTGAACTGCTCCTTATAAAACAGGATATTATTGAGCACGTTATTTTTGGCAGCTTTTCTCGCCATCGACGCCCTATCCTGCATCTGGCGCTGCTCCATATTCTTATCTTCCACCATATATACGCCATAAACCATGTAGAGCTTCACGCCTTTATAGTTGTTTATTTTCTCATCCAATCTATGTATAAGGTCTGTTATCTCCTTTTCCTCGTCATATTCCATCACTACCATGAATACATCGCTGCGCAGGTTTACAAAATACTGGTCTTCCCTGCATACCTCACCCATCTGGTTTTTGACGAAATCCAATATCTCATCTCCGAATTTTTCCCCATACAGATCATTGATAATCTTGAACTTACGGATATCGAACTGGATAAATGCTATTTTATTTTCGGAAGAATACAGAAGATTATTAACGTTCATTCTGAAACGGTTCTTCTTATTCATTTGCTTAAGCAGCACCTGCACATCCTCGCCTGCAGGAATATCTTCCGGACTGAAACTGCTTTCCTCCGCATCCTTAAGAACGTCCGCAAGCATGTCTTCGAGTATGTCGATGCTTATATTAATCGCTCTTGGACATTTCTTCAGAATAAGTCCTTCTTTACGTATTATTGCAAATTCATCCGGCTTGGATATGTCTTTACCCAAAATATCACGGCAGTTTACTTCCCCATCCATTTTTTCCGTGAAGCGCCGTATGAACTCCTCTGTTTTCTTATTTCCGTATACCTCAAGTTCCCTGTCCTGGGAATCATAAAAACCCAGCGTCATTCCAAGCACCAGCAATGAAGCCGTTATACAGCCGCATGTTCCGCCCTGCCGCATTCCGCCCCCAAAGCATGTACTGATCTTAAACGCGGTTTTTAAATCCAATCCCAAATCTTCCGCAAACGCTCCAAACAGCGCCTGTGAACAGTGATACTGCTGATTAAGCAGTTTCTCCGCTTTCTCCTTATGTGTCATAATTATCCCCCACTTCCCAATACAGTTTTAACACAATATTTTATCCAATGTCGCAAACAGATTTTCAACGTCAATCGGTTTGGCTATATGTCCGTTCATTCCACATTTTTCAGCCTCCCGCCTGTCTTCCTCAAAGGCGTTTGCCGTCATCGCTATGATCGGTATTGATGCCAGTTCCCTATTCTCAAGTTTACGTATTTCCTTAGCTGCCTCGTAACCGTTCAATACAGGCATCTGAACATCCATTAACACCAGCTGATAATATCCCGGTTCTGATTTCTTTAGCATATCCACAGCAATCTGTCCATTTTCCGCAATCTCCGTTTCAAATCCCGCGTCACCTAAAATCGCTGCAGCAACCTCCTGATTCAGTTCGACATCCTCCGCCAGCAAAATACGTCCGGTGCGGGTTTTAAGAGACGAAGAAACTCTATCCGTCTTCGATTCATTCTGCTGTTTCACCTCTTCTGAATAAAGACGGAACATTAAGCACAGGATAAACTCCGTACCTATGCCCTGTTTACTTTTTACGTCGATTGTGCCGCTCATCATTTCTACTATATTTTTGGTAATTGCCATTCCGAGTCCGGTTCCCTGAACTCCGCTGAGAGTAGAATTTTTTTCTCTTTCAAACGGCTCGAAAATATGCCTCACAAATTCCTCGCTCATACCTATTCCGTTATCTTTGATACTGAATTCATAATTGGCATAGCCCGACGGTGCGCCGCTTTTTTCCGTAACCTTCACGTTGACAATACCGCCATTGTTCGTATACTTGACAGAATTACTGATCAGATTTAAAAGTACCTGGTTCAGCCGCAGCACATCGCAATAAATATTTATGTTTACAACATTCTTTGTATCAATATTAAGCTTCATATGCTTGGCATTGATATCCGCCTGTAAAATACTGCGCAATCCATCCAAAATATCCGCCAGATTGTACGGCTTCTCTTCTAACTGCACCTTACCGCTTTCAATGCGGCTCATATCCAACACATCGTTAATCAGATTAAGCAAATGATTTCCCGATGTCATTATCTTCCTCAGATACTCTTCCACCCGGGGCTTATTATCTATATGGGTGATTGCAAGATTCGTAAATCCGACAATCGCATTCATCGGTGTACGGATATCGTGCGACATATTAGAAAGGAAAGTGCTCTTAGCCTTACTTGCCTGATTAGCCTGTAAAAGCGCAGCCTCAAGCAAATCTCTCTTCTCCATATCCTTGCGCATCTCCTCGTCAACACAAAGAAAGCCCAAAACAATCCCCTGTTTTTTCTCCCACATTCCACCACGTACCACTTTTATCTGATAATACGTCGCTTTACCGTCTATGAGCGCCCTGTAGTATACGTAATAAACATTCTTCTCCGAAAATTCAGCCTGTAACTTCTCCAGGGATAAATCCTTTATCAGCATTTCCCTGTCATCCTCATACACAATCTCACGTATATAGCGCTCCATACTTTCTTTCAAGTGTATTTCACCGCCAAAAATGGAATCAACTGCCGCTCCGTTAGTTCCATCGTTCTGAATCAATTCGCCCATACCTGTCTCCAAGTCAAAAAAACATACAAGACTGTAATCTATACTAAGTGCATGGACCAATTCCATATGGTGCATCTCTTTCTTTTTTTCCTGAAGCTTCTGAGCAGTGCAATCAAGAAGAAATCTCTGATAAATCAATTCTCCGTTTTCCTTTTGGAGTTTGACATCACCCATGACATGCACAATCTCCCCATCCTTGTGCATTACCCTGTAGTTCACACCAACGCTGTCTCCCTCGTTTTTTAGCGTCATGATTCTGTCATAAAGCTTTTTCTTATCACTATCCACAACAGATGCAGCAACCATCTTAAACCCTGCCGCCATTAATTCTTCTTTTGATTCATATCCCAGAATCTTTAGCGCAGCCCTGTTTATGCTGAGTATATCCCCATCCAGCGTATGACGTATTACACCGCAGTCTATAGTGGTAAAAATTCTTTCCAGAGCCCGGTTCTTTTTCATTATCTCCTTTTTATAAGCAAGCTCCTGAGTCACATCGATTGCCACACCCACTGTACCCATTACACTTCCGTCAAGATCATACAATGGAGATTTATATGTGGTAAGCGTTTTCATACTGTCGCCTGCTTTAACTATTTCTTCGTATATACAGGTCTGTCCCTTTCTCATGACTTCATTATCCGATTCCTCGCAGGCCGGGTCTACCTTATCAACGTTCCAGATATATGCATGGTCGCGTCCTTCTACCTGCTTTTTTGTTTTACCTACCACATTACAGAAACCGTCATTCACTTTAACGTGTATGCCTTCTTTATCCTTACACCAGACCATACTGGGGCTGCTGTTGATAATCGTTTCAAGATATTGTTCTGACAACCATAAATCCCTGCTCACCTTATATGTCTGCTGCCATCTGCCGAAACGAAAACGTATTTCATCATCCGACACCGGTACCGGCCAGATATCCTTGATTTCCGAATAAGCTTCAGCACTGCAGATGTTCTTTGCATCCGTAATAAGAATAAGCTCTGCATCCTCCTTTTTACACGATAAAAGAGACCGAACTTTTTCATCTGCGTTTTCATCATTAAAAAAAGCCAGAATCACATCCGCATCAGTGGTTAATACTCCCGCAGGCACATCACTTTCCGTAAATTCATGTATAAAATGTTCAAGCGGCCGCATTTTCTTAATTTCTTCAAATGCACCGCATTTGCAACCAACCAGATAAAAACGAATATGGCAATGGTACATAAGTATTTCCTCCCCGTACTTTTACAAAATTCCTGACTATATTAATATTCTAACAATCGCATAAAGCCGTGTCAACATTTGGTATTACCGAATTCTTCCGCCTACCGGATGTTTCTGTCGCCCTTTTTCTTAAGCAGCTGCGAGGTATCCAGCGCCTGCTCCGGCTGCTTTATCTGTTTTGATTTCTTTTTATCATTTAATTTTGCTTTTTTAACAGAAGATTCTGCATCGGGAATATCCGACTTATTTTTTTCGTTTTCCGCGCTTACGTTTTCCACGCCTCCATTTGGCAGATATTCCGCGGATTCTCTGAGATTCTCGGTTCTCTTTGCATGTATTCCGACTATTGACGATACAGCAGGAAGCCATGCCGGCCTTCTCGGTGCATACCGGAAACGCCGCATAGCCACGTCCGCTATAAATAAACAAATTGAAAGCGCAATGAGCAGACTTGCAAGGGGATATCGCTCCCCTGCTTCCGTTTTCAGGCGGGTCCAGACAGAATCCTCTTTCGTGATAATGCGGCCGTATTGCTCCACAAATCTCAGATACGAAGCCGTGCTTACGTCAAATTTATATTCATCCGCAAACTGCACTGCCGATGCCGTCGTCATATAGCTTTGAATCTCACCGCCCAGTGTCCGGCGTATATTGAAGTGGTAAAGCCCGGTCCGGGGTGTGGAAATTTCAGCTTCATATCTGCCCGGAGCCGTAGCATGAAGCTTCTCTTCCCCTAAATCTCCCTGTGGGTCAATGAATGTCACTAATATTTCCGTTTCGCTGTCATAGTTCTCCGTCTGGTATATCACTTCCGTAAACTCACCCACAGTCACAACATTCACTCTGTCATCACCCATGCTGACGTTTCCCACAGTATAATCCACGATCCGCTTCCACATCTGGACATAATCTTCTTCTCCTGCGAAGCCGCCGCTCCACTCCCCTGAAACATCACAGTTCCACGCGGCGGTCCTTCCCAATCCATACTGCCATACAGTGAGAATCGGGTCATCTTTTTCCGCTGATTTAATAACGGTACTGGAAGCCGTCTTAGG
Organism: uncultured Bacteroides sp.; assembly: GCA_964600805.1. Taxonomy (GTDB): domain Bacteria; phylum Bacillota; class Clostridia; order Lachnospirales; family Lachnospiraceae; genus UBA3282. The sequence goes on from CAZRKN010000041.1 coordinate 15,647, forward strand.
TAAAGCTGAAATGTATCCATATATTATCGGCCAGCCGTCAACGAACAGATTATTAGTCAGTTCATGTCCGCCAAGCACAGACAGGGAAAACGCTCCGTTCTGAATATAGCTGTCGCCTCCCAAGAATACTTCCTGCGCAAAAATCCTGGGTATGTCACTGAACATATCGGTATAGTAATATCTACCGCCGCAGCCTTCTGCCAGATGCTCCAGAAGCTTCACATCCGAGCCGGTTCCGACTGCAACTGTGGACAGTGTGATTCCGTTGCCTGAATAAGCTTTTATCACATCTTCAAAATTGTCGGTTTCCCCCATACCGTCTGTCAGCAGCACCACATGCTTAATAGATGCATCGCACTGCGCAATTGCCCTGTATGCCTCCTGCAGCGCCGGCTTAATGGTAGTTCCCCCGCCCTCTTTAATATTTTTAATCGAGTCTTTGATACCGGGCTTATCATCGGCATTCGTTATTTCTACCTGCCATTCGTATACATCATCAAACGTCAGTACGCCCACATAATCCTCATCACGCAGATTATCCACAGCCACGGTAGCAGACTTTATAGCGACATCCAGGCTGCTCATGCCGACGCCGTCCGCTTCGCTAAGCATACTTCCCGAATGGTCTATGACCATGACCATAGCCATGGAAGGCATCTCATTCACGCCCTTAAGCTGCATATTTACCGGCAGCACGGTTTCTAACACCGTATCCCTGTATCCGCCAAGAGCGAAGCTGTCCTCGCCTCCGCAGCAGATGAAACCGCAGCCGTAATCTTTCACATAAGTTTCCAGATTATTTAAAAACCCCGAAGGCAAATCGTCTATATAGGTATCCGCCAGAATAATGGTCTTATAATCCAGCATGTCATTTATCGTACCGGGTGCATTCAGTGCAGAAACCACGCTGTAATCACATCCTGCTGCATTCAAAACTGAAGCAAAAGCCGATACATCAGTATTTAATCCGGAAATAACAAGCACCCGCGGAGGCGCTTCTACTACGGAATAGGCGCTGAAGAAATCATTCTCCTGACAGTTGTCACCCTGCGCCTGCACCTGTACACGCAGGTTCTCCAGAGTTCCGCTATCCGCTTCCGTATCAACCTGCCCGCTGAATACAAATCGGTTGCTTCCTTTATTCAGATGCACACTATCTGCCTCTGTCTGTCTGCTCCCGTTATAAATCGCTATTACCGCGTCTGTATCATAATTACTTTCCACTATCACAGTTATGGAATATTTATCACCCGGATGCAGATAAGACGGAAGAGTTACTCCGTCAATATAAGCATCGTCCTTCTCCTCATCTTCATACAGCATGGTAAGAAGTTCCACCTGACCGGCTGACAATGCCTGAGCCATATTGTTAATGTCTCCTCTGGTTTCCTTTCCGTCCGTAAGCACCACCAGTCGTTTATTATAGTCTCCCGGAATCATCATAAGCGCCTTAGAGAGCGCATCTTCAAAGTTAGTCGCCGTCTTCTCGGGAATTGTCATAAGACCGCCATAATGTCCGTCCGGAGTCAGGAACTGCTCTACCAGCGTATTTTTCCCAAATGTTACTATGCCATAAGCATTGCCGGAAGGCATCTTATCTACAGCCTCACGCAGATAGGTTTCCACCTCTTCCAGATGCTCCTCGTTGCTGGTGGAGAGATCCACCACAAAAACGGTTGCTGTACGGCCGCTGCCTATACGGATGCTTATACCCAAAACCGCCAGAATCACACATAGAAGTATCAATCCTCTCACTATCAGATAGAACCTGCCGCGATAACGCATTTTACGCACATATATTATCCATTCCACCGCCAGAAGAGCTAACGCCAGCAGTAAAAACACATTTCTCAGCGTCCGTTTCACTTTCTGCAGCTGCAATTCCGACGAATCATTGACAGACACAGCCACTTTTCGTCCATCCGACTCAGTATCAGTCTTAAAACGTACCACATAGGACTCCTGATAACCGTCATTCCCAACCTGATACAGTCCCGCCTTTTCCGGACGACTTTCAAACATACTTCTGTCCGGCTCAGCCCAAGGCTGCAGGGCAATCTCCTCCCCTGCATAATAGACATTGGCGGCAAGCCATGAAGTATCCGAAAGATAAAGCATCGTATTGGCAAGAAAAATAGGGAACTCCGCCCTCAGCGGAAAATCCGACTCCCGTATATCAAATCCTACTACTATCTCTTTATAACCTGTCAGTTCTCTATAGTAACCCACGCATTTACCGTTGTACTCCAAAAAGCTCTCCGCGCCTTCCGGCAGTTCAAAACCATAAGCGGTATTCACCCCTATGGTGAAGCCTGACAGACCGGTAGTCAAATCGCAGTTCGTCATGTCTAACACTACATTTTCCAATTTCTCTGCGGATTCGTTTCCGGCGTTTCCGAAAATCAGGCGGTTGCAATCCACAGCCTGAGGTATCTGACCCGCATCATAGATTACCACATTGTAGTCATTATCCTTTATCACCATGCCTGTCACATCATCTATCTCATACCCTGCCGCAGCATCTGTCTCAGACTTGGTAATACTCTGACCCGTCACAGCCATGTACGCCTTTTCAATAAAGGTATTTCCGGTCCCTATAAGCAGTCCGTTAATCTGATTCTTTCGGCTTTTCAACGCCAGTGAAACATTATCCTGAGCCAGACTGTCATGAGAGCCTCCAATGAAAGAAATACCGTCTATTCGGGATGTAAGCGTCTGCCCCTGCCAATCTACCTGCTCAAACAGGCAAACCTTACTCTCGGAGGGTCCAAGGCTCATCTTGGAAAGCGCTATGAGCTTCTCTCCTTCGTCATACAGACTGACATCAAAAGAAACCTCCTCATCACTGTAATTTGCCATGCTGACCATCACATCATAGGAGCCGTCTTCCCGCTCGGCGAATACCGTATATTCATTTGCCACATTGGAAACTGCTTCACCCACTACATGAAGCTCTTTTCCTGCACTGCACCTAAGTTCCTCAAACCCTGTCGCACCATTTCCGTCAGTGAATACAACCAGATTCGCCGCCGTTTCTGTCGTATCACCCATAAGCATATCTATATTTTCCTGCGCCAGCAAAAGATTCCCGCCACTGTCGCTGCACCTAAGGTTCCGCAGAGTCCGCACCAGACTGTCTGTGTCCGTAATGTCAACTGCCAAAATCTTCGCGCCTGTTTCATCTACCGTCATAATGCAAAACTGCATATCCTGTGCGGCACGTACATAATCGCATGCCTGCTCTACCGCCTCATCCAGACGGTTTTTCCCTGACGTCCCCGTATGCTGCATACTTCCGCTGGTATCTATAAGCAGTATATTCCTGCCGCCTCCGCTCCCGTTCACCTTAACAAAAGGCGACATCAGCGCAACAATGAGCAGCACGGTAACCAAAATCTGCAGATACATGAGAATATTGTGTACGAACTTCTCAAAGAAGGTCTTCGACTGCTCATTTTTAAGCAGCTTCTGCCAGAGAAGATTGGAAGATATCAGATAATCCATTCCCTTGGGTCTTAACAGATATAAAATTATAATAATCGGAACCGCTGCAAGAAAAAGCAGCGGCCATAAGCTTTCAAATATCATATAGCATCCTTAAATCCTGAAAAATCAGTTGATAAAAATCAATCTGTGTGTTACATACCGCGTAGAACGCTCCCTGCCTGGCACATTCCCGCCGAAGATTCATAATGAAGTCCTGAAGCGCTTTTTCATATACACGGATACTTGCATCCTCCAATGTAAGGCGCAGAGCGCTATGTTCTTCCATATCAATTAAATTCCGTGTGCCTGTAAGTTCCACTGACAGTTCCTCGCCCGCCAGCACATGCAGTAATACTGCTTTCTGCCTGCGGTAGTCCAGAAACCGCAGCAGCTTCTCCACTGTCTCCTGTTCTTCTGACAGAAATGACTCCTGCCAGAAATCACTGATAACAATGGTCACGCCCTGTCCTTTTGCCGGAAGCATCCGTATAGCTTCATTTATGTCAACCTTTCCGTCAAAGGTAAGCCGTTCAAGCCAGTCTGTCATCCGTGACAGGGCTTTTCTTCCGCTGCCCGCCACGAACGGCGTCTGCATCCTCTGCATATCGTATATCACTACCCTGTCCATATTGTTAAGTCCGATATAAGCAAAAGCCGCTGCCAGCATACAGGCAAGTACGCTCTTTTTCTTCATTCCATAGTCCATGGAGGCGCTGGTATCAATCAGAATGGAAACAACCGCTTCCTTCTCCTCCATATATTCCTTCACATAGAACCTGTCCAGCCGCCCATAAGCATTCCAGTCAATACGGCGTATATCGTCTCCGGGCATATACTCCCGAAAATCCGAAAATTCCGTAGATGAACCTTTTTGCATGGATTTGCGGTTTCCCGTAAGATTCATCGACGACTTATGTCCCATAGCAATCCGCAGTCTGGACAAATTATCAAAAAACCCGGCATCAAGCATCATATTCCACCGCTCCAATTCTCATTTACTGCCTTTTGCTATCCAGAATCTTCTTAATGATATCGTCCTCTGTTACACCTTCGCTGATAGCATCAAAGCTGAGTATTATACGGTGTCTTAATACCGGAAACGCCGTTTCCTCCACATCCTGAAATGAAACATTAAAACGCCCCTCCAAAAATGCCTTAGCTCTTGCGGCGCGAATCAGACTCTGAGCCGCTCTGGGGCTTGCGCCCTCCCTTATATGCGGGTTCGCGGCATGGGTCTCCATGACTATTTCCAATATATAATCCATAACCGCATCGGCTATGGGAACCTGATTCACCAAAACTCTTGCCGCCAGAAGTCCTTCGCCATCCATCTGTTTTTCGATGACAGGCGCCCGATTTCCTTCCGTCAGTGCGACGATACCCATAAGCTCAGCCTTGGAAGGAAAACGAACCAGAATCTTGAACATAAAACGGTCAAGCTGGGCCTCCGGCAGAGGATAAGTTCCCTCATTCTCAATAGGATTCTGGGTAGCAAGCACGAAAAACGGTTCTCCAAGAGCATGACTGTCATTACCCACTGTCACGGTATGCTCCTGCATTGCCTCAAGCAGCGCCGACTGAGTCTTGGGTGTGGCACGGTTAATTTCATCCGCCAGAATCAGGTTGGCGAAAATCGGTCCACGCTCAAAAGAAAAGGCACTGCCCTGCTCATTCTTGACAATAATATTCGTACCGGTCACATCTCCCGGCATCAAATCCGGAGTGAACTGTATCCTTTTAAAAGACAAATCAAAGACCTTACCTATGGTATTCACAAGTCTGGTCTTTCCAAGCCCCGGCATACCTTCTAAGAGTACATTTCCTCCCGTGAGCATGGAAAGCATGACCTGTCTGATGATTTCACGCTGCCCGATAATTCCTTTCTGAATCTCCGCTTCGCAGGCTGCCATCCGCTGCGCCATATAGAGCGGATCCTGCAATCTGCTTTTATCCAATTCATTCATATATAATAACAATGCTCCTTTCTAAATCTGCGAATTTGCATACGTGAAAAATTTTATTTTTCACACTTTTAGTTGAAACTTGAAAAATATTCTTTGATTACATCTTCCATTCCGCTTGGATACCTTCCTGCCGCAATGCCCTCATAGGCGTTCTGCTCGTAGCTTCCGATGACAGCTTCATGGGAAATATGCTGTCCCTCCCAGCTTAATCCATTAGGTGCACGGAAAAACTCAGAAGCGTCATGGTCCACGGAACTGCCTGTGAGATTATCACTGTCGGCAATGTCATTAGGAACGCTGACATAATCGTGAAGCGTATCGCTGCTTCCGGTTCCTCTTCCGCTGCCGGAGCCTCCTTCGCCGTTTCCATTGCCCTGAGCGCCGCCTTCTCCGTTCTGACCGTTGCCGCTGCCCTGACCGTTTTCGCCGCCCTGACCGTCTTCTCCGCCCTGACTGCCTTCACCGCCTTGACTGTTTTCACCGCCCTGACTGCCTTCGCCGCCTTGACTGTTTTCACCGCCCTGACTGTTTTCACCGCCCTGACCGTTCCCATTGCCCTGGCCGCTTTGTCCTTTATTATCAGCAAGACTGCCTTCTCCCGATGATTCCATTCCGCTCATTTCTTTCATCTTTTTTGCCATGGCCTGCATGGACTGCTCTGTCACCGGAGAAACTTCCGCACCGTTTTGCAGACTCTGTGCAATCTCTGACAGTTGATTTCCGATATCATTGTATTTGTAATTCAGCTTCTCACCAACTGCGCTCATAGCTTCTTCAGAAGATATCTGCTGATACTCCGAAATAGAAGATTCCAGGCTCTCTATCATCTCCTGTATCGCCGCCTGTTGCTCCGGTGTAATCGCTTCCTGTCCGAGCTTTTTTAACTCTTCCACTACTTCCTCTATTTCTTCCTCTTTCTCATGAGCCGTCTCCCTGATTTTATGAAGCTCTGCGGCACGCTCCTTTGCCACGGACGGTGTCAGAACCAATACTATGAGTATTACGGACAATCCCAGAAATAAGGCATTTCTTTTCCACGAAGGCCACAACGGTATACGAATCTTCTCCCCATGTATATCCAGCTGCCTCATGGCATCCTCACGCTGAAGCTTTATCAACACTCCGTCTTCATCGAGATGTTCATAAGCAGTGATAATCCTCTCCCCGAATCCAAAGCCATCCATCGCCAGAGCTGCCTGTTTCATTCCGATACGCTTAACATATGCCGCCACAACCGCTGCAAGTACGGCAAGCAGCAATGCCAGCCCTGTATAGAGATTGGCATAATATAGAGGCATTATCAACGCCAATGTCTGAAACAGAATCCCCACTACAGCACCAACGCATAAGGCAAACACCATTATATTCAGGAATCCGGCAAAATTCAGCCTTCGCCGGCATTCCTGTATTCTTCTCAAAAATTCCCTATGTTCCATTAAATTCTCCTATATATTAAGCTTAAGCATTTCCTTTGTTCCTGCCTTTTTTTCTTCCCGATATGGCATGCATGGGATTTACATTCCACGCAGCAGCAAACATAAACAGGAAAGATACCAAAAGTATACATGCAGCCGACACAAACATCCATAATGTTCCCCTTGACAGAGCATATGTCAGAATACCAACCTCATCCCGTGAAAAAGAAGACCTGCCCCATTCACCGCCAAAAACAGTGCTTCCTGACATAATATGCATGAAAAATTCTTCAAAAAACATAATAGGGTTGAACAGCAAAAACAACATGGATTCCCCTCCGTTTCCATGACCCCAGATGCTTCTTAGCAAAAGAGGGAAAAACGTAACTGCGTAAAAAACAAAATAGAATGCAAATGACAAAATAACAGCTGTTATGGATTTGCGGCAGACTGAGGAACAATAAATACCGATACTCCCCGAAAACACTGATAAAAGGACAATAGCCAGCAGAAAATAGAACAGACTGCTCCAGCTTAATCCTCCAACCACAAAGGGCAGCGCCATAATCGGCATTCCTGCTGCCACATAAAACAAAATGCGCATTACAGCCGAAAGTACTTTTCCAAATACAATGGAAAACGGAGACATACTGGTAGTAAGCATGATATCAAAAGTCTGACGTTCTTTCTCCCCAGATATGGATGTCGATGTAATGATGGGCACAATTAATGCGACAATGCACAACTGCGACACCGCCAGAGCCGGAAACAGATATATAAGTGAGCTATAGATATTGCCATCACTGTAAATATTATTATGCAGCCCTTGAATAACTCCCAACGCTAACAGAAACGTCAGCGTCAGCAGCGCTTCATAGGCAAACAATCCCCAGCTTAGGCGCATACTGCGTGCCGCTACCTGAAAATCCTTTTTTACAATCGGATTCAATCTTATCTTCACTGTACGCCACCTCCCGTCAACTGCATAAACAGCGATTCCAGACTGCCTTCCTCCCTATGAAAGTCCGTCAGAATCACATTATTCTGAATCAACCGGCCGATCAATCCACAGATTTCCACATCAGGACCTCCGTATGAGATAATCATTTCATTCTCCCTGACCGACTCCACCCTGACAAGAGTCTGTTCTTTCATAACCCTCACGGCATTCTCCATATTGGAGACGATGCGGATATGAATACGATTTCCGCCAGCAAGATGCTGCATAATATCTTCAATACGTCCGGCGCTAACCAATTGTCCACGGTTCATGATACCGATGCTTGTACACATCTCGGAAAGCTCCGAAAGAATATGCGAGCTTATGACAATGGTAATTCCCATGGAATGAAGATTTTTTAAGAGCTCCTTCATCTCTACTCTGGCTCTTGGGTCAAGTCCCGAACTGGGTTCGTCCAAAATCAAAAGCTTAGGATTGTGGAGCAACGCCCTCGCCACACACAGACGCTGTTTCATACCTCGGGAAAGAGTGTCCACATAGACCTCTTTCTTATCTGAAAGATTGACAAGCTCCAGCAAATCGTCCGTAAGCTTAGCGATGTCACGCGAGTACATCCCATACATGGAACCGTATAAATCCATATACTCCCGCACTTTCAGATTGTCATATACCCCGAAGAAGTCCGGCACATAACCAATCATGCGCTTCATTTCTTTACTCCCCACAGGTGCGGCTGTACTGCCAACCCGCACTGCGCCGCTGCTCGCCTTGAGCAGACCGCAGACTATACGGATAGTGGTAGTCTTACCGGCTCCGTTCGGTCCCACAAACCCAAATAAATCCCCTGCGGGAATGTGTAATGTCAAATGATTGACCGCTGTGAAAGAACCATAATTTTTTGACAAATCATTTATATAGAGCATTTTAATAACCATGCCTTTCTCTAAACCTGCAGACTTGGGGCTGCAGGTAAAAATTTCACCCGTTATTTTTAATAGTATATCATATAAAGACAGCCGTAGGATGTTTCGCTGCAACTGTCATCCACCGCTTTATCCCAATCATCCGTCACACCTATGACCGCAATCCCCAAACCATCAAGCTGCGAATAAGCTGAGGTGACTCCCATTCCCAGCGCGGATATAATATCCATTTCTCCGGTTTTCACAGATTTACGTGCTTCATCCATATAATCATAGTAGTAATAACTGCTCAAATTAGTAGCAAATACTTCATCTTTCTTAGTCAGACTACATGTCTCCCCCGCTTTAAGGTTTTTATATACACGTATAGAACCATCTTCAATTACCGCAAAATATGCAAAATCGTAATCCGTATCATTGGTAACGCTTCTGACAGTAAGTAAATAAGACAGATCAACCCCGATACTGCCGTCTGACTTTCGGTCAGCCGCCTGCCCTCCTGCGCAGAAATAAGCATCCTCGAAACCTACATCCGGCTTGATTCCAAAGAACAGCCTGTCCCCTTCTTTTCTGATATGATAATAATATGACTCGTTATCATCTATAGAGTAGCTCGTCTGAGGTCCTGCATATTCATAACCTTCCGACAGACGTAAACTCCACTCCCTGTGATTGGCGTCATAACAATGCAGGTAAGTCCTGTTGTTTCTGCCGCCTGAAAGATTACATACTGTCACGGAGTATACCCTGGTACTCACCACTTCAAAACCTCTTCCTGCGAAGAAAACCAGAGCAATTCCCAAAAGCGCCGACGCAGGCACCACCGCCCAATATAAGTCTCTCTTTTTGAAAAAACGCAAAATCAGATAAGACACGGGACCTACCAGAATAACATAGACGATTACAATAAATTTCAACACTCCGAAATTCAGATTATTGCTGCTGTTACCAAGCGCAGCCAGCATTCTGCGCGACAGGTATGCATTGTCATCCGAATATAAACTTCCATAGCTGCTATTGGCATTGTTTTTCACATCATACAGAATCCAACCCACAAAATCACTCAGGGTAATGCCATAATTAAAATCAGAGTCCTTCAGCCTGCCCAGTTCCGAAAGCGAATATGGCAAAACGCTCACAGCGCCGTCTGTTTTCGACTCTGTCATAGCCAGGCTTAGGATCTGACGGTCATACCGCCCGGTTGTATCCAAAAGATTTGCCATGTTAAGCTTCGACCAATCCACATTATCATTTACACTACTCCATTTGTTGGCATTTACACCATTCCCATAGACCTCCCTGCATTCTATTCCCAGAGAATCAAATCCGCTCAGAGTATCCCCGGCATAGCTTCCTGTTCCGATAATCAGCATTCCTCCGTCATCCGTCCACTTTTCTATAGCTGATATTTCATCATCAGTCAGGATTCCCGTATTGTATCTGTCAATCACCAGAAAAGTCAATGCTTCCAGCGAATCAGACAGGTTATCCTGATTAAGCTCCATAAGTTTTATCGGATAACCATCTGAATTAAAATATATATCCTGCCCGCCCATATCTAAATATGTAAGCGAAGAATAATCGTCGCTCAGTATTCCCATAATCAGATAGTCAGCTTCTTCATTCAGAAGCTTCTTAAACTCTGTCTCTGCCGCCACGCTTGAGTTTCTGTTAATCAGGGTCACATTTACATCACCGCTTTTACCTGAATAGCTGAAGCTGTCCCTTGGTATTCTGACTACGAATTGCTTCGTGCTGCCTTGTGGCATGGAAATAGCCGTATCATAGGCGCAGTCGGTTTTGGAGCCGTAAGAGCCGATAATTGTCAACCGTACTGTTCCTTCCCAGTCTTTTCCTGTATTCTCAACCGTCAGCCTGACATCATAAGTAGATATGCCTGAAGGCATCATATCTGCGCTGATTTTAAAAGCCGACGAATCAGCATAGGCGGTCATTCTCATAACACCGAAGCATACAATGCAGGAAAAAAACGCCAAGGTCAGCATCAGCAAAAATCTTCTGATTTTTTTATCCATTTTGATTTCACTCTTCTTAATATATTCTTTCATAAATATGTTCTCTTTTCCTATCTCCATATAACATGACAGCTGATTTCAGATAAACATGCGAATAAATGCAAAATCACATGCAATCTATGTCAATTATACAAAAATGAAAGAGAAATATCAATGACATCTTGGTAAGAATGCTTGTTTTAAAAAGAACGTTTCAAAAGAAATCCCCGCTCCGCATAAGGTTATGCATAATTTTTCGCCTGCGCCTCGAACAGCTGACGGTACAGGCTTCCCTCCTTCTTCATCAGTTCCTCATGCTCTGCAAAATCCGCCACCCGGCCTGCATCTATTACTAATACCTTATCACAAAACACACTGGAAGACATCCTGTGTGAAATATAAAATGCCGTTTTTTCTCCTGCAAGTTCGTTGAAATTCTCATAGATTTCTGCCTCTGCCAATGGGTCAAGCGCACTGGTAGGCTCATCTAATATGATCATCGAAGCATCTTTATACAACGCTCTGGCGATTGCCACCTTCTGCTGCTGACCGCCGGACATTTCCGTACCTTTCTCATCATATTCCTTGCCTAAAAGGGTATGGATTCCCTGCGGAAGCTCTTTTATTTTCTCTGAAAGCCCCACCTGTGAGATTAACTTCTCTACAGTCTTACTATCCTGACCTTCCGCCAGACAGCTGATGTTTTCTTCTATACTAAAGGCAAACAGGCGGTAATCCTGAAATACCGCTGCCACCTGCCGCATATAGGACTGATAGTCATATTCCATTATATCCCTGCCATTCACAAGAATCCTTCCGCTCTGAGGCTGATACAGTCTGCATAGCAGTTTGATCAGTGTAGTCTTTCCTGCTCCGTTTAAGCCCACCACGGAGATTTTTTCTCCTTTTTTCACAGAAAAACTTACCTGCTTAAGTACCTTCTTCTCACTGCCCGGATAGGTAAAATCCACATTCTCAAAGACGATGCTTTCCACCGGTCCGTGGAAATCCACTCCATGCAGCATCTCCTGCTCATCAGGCAGTTCCATCAACTCCATAAACGGGTCCAGATAACCAAGCAGCTGACCCAGCCGTATAACAGCCTGCCCGAAAGCAGTAATATTAGCAGAAAACTGCACCGCCGCATTGACATACATGGTAAAAGAACCCAGACTGATATGTCCGCCAAACCAATCCGTAATTACGCGCATTCCTACATAACCATAGGAAACCGCCGCCTGCAGGTCGTTGATAGCGCTGTACAGTCCCATATAGAAACCTTCCTGCTTATGAAATCTTACAAAAGTTTTCGTCATGTCACGATTATACCATTCTATACGCTCACCCAGCATGTCAGCCATGCCATACAAACGTATATCTTTCTGCATATCATTTGAAAAGGCCTGGTTGACATAATATCCATATCTGCGATTGATTGGAAGAATCAATTCATTTATCTTTCTTAAGCTTACGGAAAGTCTTTTCTGAAGTAAAAGCATTATTCCTACCAGCAAAAGAAGTATTACCACTAATACCGGGCTCAATGTTACCATGATAATCGTCAGGCCAAGCAGTGTGCTTCCCTTCTGCAAAAGCTCCGCCAAAGCGGTTATCATGTTAAGCATAGCCTCCTGATTCAGAAAGGCAAATGCAGCCCGTTCTTTCAAATCCAGATAATACGGGTCTTCCAGCCTGATATAAGGCAGACTCATAATCTTTTCCCCCAGAAGCTGCTCCATCTTTTGGCTTACATACGGATTCTGCACATCCATATGCCGCTTCATAAAGCGTCCAAACCACGCAAAAAACAGATTTGAGCCCACTATCATACCGCCGAACATAAGTAAACGGCGAGGTTCATAATTTCCGGTCAGCTCATCAATGAGAAATTTAGGCAGCACCACATTCAAAACCACCTGTCCGCCGGTCATCACCGTTTGAAAAATAAGCAGGATTATGTATGAAGGAGCAGTTTCCCATGATAACCGGAAAAACAGCCTTAGTTTCTTAATATTGTTCATCATAATAACCTTGCTCCTTTCTCAGCCTGCGTATAATATTTCCCCTGTACGGTAAACATCTCGTAATAGCTGCCCCTGCGCTCCATCAGTTCGTCATGGGTTCCGTATTCTTTCAAGCCTTCCTTATCAAACAGGGCGATGTGGTCGCAGAAACGCGTACTGGCAAGCCTATGTGAAATAAAGACCGCCGTCTTTCCTTTTACAAGGCTGTTTAAGTTCTCGTATATTTCGGCTTCCGCTAATGCATCAAGCGCTGCCGTAGGCTCATCCAGTATGACCATATTCGCATCCTTGTAAAGCGCTCTGGCTATGGCAAGTTTCTGGTTCTGCCCTCCGGACAGCATCGTCCCATCCTCTTCGACTACCTTCAGCATCATCTGACCGGTCTTTTCAGGCAGCGCATTTATAGCTTCCGTCAAGCCCACTTTTTCCAGCGCTTTGTTTACTCGTTCATCATCAATATCATTAAGACAGCCCGCAACGTTTTCACGCACTGTAAACGCCAGAATATTTATTTCCTGAAATACGGCGGCAAACATGGAATACAACGCTTTTTTATCAAATTCCTGTATAGGAATGCCATTGATGCGGATTTCTCCTTCCGTCACATCAAAAAGTCCCATCATCAGCTTTACTAATGTACTCTTTCCGGCGCCATTGATTCCCACTACAGCCAGCCGCTCACCTTTTTGTATCCTCAGATTAAGATGACGGTAAATATATTTTTCCGTATTCGGATAGCGAAAGCTTACATCATTAAACACTATCTCTAATGTATCTCCCACTATTGCCTGACGTTTTCCACCCCGTTCACCCATATCTTCGTCCAGAAAACAGTACATCTCATAGACATACTGTCCCTCATTCACCACAAAGCTGAGCTGTTCCGCTGCCTGCTTAAGATATACCGAAAGTGTAAGCGACGCCGTCAGATACATGGAAAAATCAGCAATGGACATTCCTCCGATGGTCCGGCTGACTAACGTTCCATAGGTCAGTATATCTCCCAGAAGCACTGCTGCCAGACCGATGAAACCAAGACGGTATTCTTTAGCTGCCAGAATACGGTTCAGATTCTTATATCGTAAAATTTCTTCTGCGGCATTATCCAAAACCCTATTTTTAAGCCCATACATACGAATATCTTTGCCGTATGTAAAATCACCCGATACTTTATTATAATAACTGACCTTACGCCTTAATCCGGCTTCTTCTTCCTTTTTTCCATAGCGGAAACTGTGGCTCTTACGGCTTATCCATACTACGGCTGCCAGATTTAAAAAAAGTCCAAGCAGCACCCATATGCTTAATCTGCCGATAAAAACTCCCAGCGCCGCAGTAGTCAGAAACACAGCCGGCATCTCGTAGAGTTTATGATAAATCCCTTCCACGCCGTTATCATTGCTCTGCGTAGCCAAAAACGCCTTATCGTACTTTTGCATGAATCCGGCATCCTCCGTATGAGGATATGCCATCTCCATGACTTTGACACATGCAAGCCTGACATAGTCCAGCCTAAGCAGCGACAGCTCCGAATATGGCATATGTTTTAGATATCTTTGTATAAAACCCACTATTCCCGCCAAGATAAAATATCCTGCCGCAATCCTTAAAACATGCTCCGGCATGGCGGCATCGCCCTTTTGCAGTTCGGTTAAAAAAAGCTTCGGCAGCAGCACCGCTAAAAACGGATAAACCGCCGCCGTCACGGTATAAATTCCACATAGCAAAAACAGCTTAGGATTTTGATTTGCGACGTTTTTCAGCATACGTTTCAATGTTATCCATAGCGGATAAGAAGTATTGATTTTTATATTGTCCATTGTCTGTCTCCCTGATTTTGCTGTCTATCCTTCATCTGCTGCTCTCTTTTCTGCGTCTCGCGCTCCTGTCCGGTCATCGCCAGCTGCATTATTCCATTACTCACTTCCTGCAGTCCCTGTTTATTTATCTGATAATAAACACGCTTTTTCTCTCCGGTCATCTGTATTTCAATCAGTCCCTCCGACATCAGAATCCCAAGATGGTGCAGAACAGTTGCCGGCGTCAGCTTAAGCTTCTTAGAAAGCTCCTGCAGATAGCTTGGACATTCCACCAGATTATGTATAATCTTCAGCCGCGTTGAATCTCCCAAAGCTTTCAACCTGTCTAAGAGCCTGTCATCATTGTATATATCCGCATAACGCAGTTCATAAACGTGAAAAGCTTCAATGCCAAAGCGGATCCTGCGTGTGATACTCCCGGAATTATCAGCTCCTGACTCTTTTTCATCTTCATGTACCATGACCACATTACATTGCATAACAGCAGGCGTAATACGACATGAATATTTCTCTCCAAACTGAAGTTGAAGCCCCAGTTCGGTCAACAACGCTTCCAAATTTTCCGGCTTTTGCAGTTTATCCATGCATTCATCAAACCGTTCCTGCACCAGCGCAAGGCAGCTTCGCCCAATCTCCTCGCAGGCTCCCTGTATACTCCACAGCTGCTCTATAACCTCACGGCGCTCAGAGTACAAACGAAGCAGCTTGAATTTGTCCGCATCTTCCATTTCCTGATTCTCCAGCACAGCCATGACATCCTGAATGTTTTGAATAGACGTTTCCCCGGCATCCGGATTTCTTCTCATTTCATCACTAAGCATCCGCTGAAAAGCATGGTTTAGCTCATTCTCCAGTTCTTTCTCCGCCGGAAGCTCCTTTTTCTCCAAAACATGCTGCATCATTTCCAGAAAAGTTATCATAGGCGGATTAAAATTCTGCAGACTTTCCAGTTTTCGCGGAGAATTATCCACATAGTTCATCAGCATAGGATACTGCTCCAAAACGATTTTAAGTCTGGCACGCATTTCACCGCGGTAACTCCGGTATGGAAGCAGAAATTCCTCCTTCATCCGCCTGACCTGGCCGCTGCTCTTATTAAGCCATTCATCACTGTCCAGCCATTCTACATAGTTCATGCATGCCATTGCTTCAAGAAGCCAGAACGGCTCTTTACTTATAGAATAATTCAGTTGATTAACCATGATTGTATGTCTCCTTTTATGTTTATCTTATATATTATGTTTATCATATTATTTGATATTTGTCAAATATAATTTATGTTTATCTAACGTATACATTAATTAAAAAAAAAATGTAATCATTATATACAAATGGCAACATCGCCATAAACAATGTTGCCATTTGTATCAATATCAGTATTCTGTTTTTACTTAATATCCCTTTAGATATTATAATACTTGTGCATTTCCTGTATATGGATGACTACTGGCGTAATCAGATGCTTTTGTTGCAAACTCACCCGGTTCCATCTTATCGAAATATTCACGCTGTCATACTGTATAATCGAAATCATCTCTTTTAATAAGGGAAATGAAATGCTCTGCATCAATAACTCCCATGTTATCCACAAGACACGCAAATCCTTGATCCAATATTTTAGCCGTATTATTCATTATCCATCCACCTCCATCATTCTAATAAATTCCCCCGGTGTTACTAACTTAATATTTTCAGACTGATATTTTAAGAGCCTGTCATCTGTAGAAATGAAAAAATTACATTCAGCAATAACAGCACACGCTACATGATATGCGTCTTTTTCCTTTATGCCTGTTTTCATAATGGACACAGCTATTTTTGCAATATCAGCCTCATTTTTATTACTTACATACCACGTGGCATAATCTTTCATAAACTTATCAATAGCTATCATCTTTTGTATCGATCTATTATTGCTATTTTCAAAATCAAGCACATATGATGTTACAAGTTCTATCTGCTTTTTCCTTATCATATCCTGTATATGGAGCTTCGCTTGCGTTTCCAAATGGATACGTATTTGAGACTGATCGTCATAGGGACGATTATAACTGCAATTATCCAAATGTACTCTCACTACTGTATTCTGCCCTCCAATATTCATATTACCCTTATTATTTTTATCTTAGCATAAAATATTAAAACAATCTATAATTTCTTCCGGACAGTTTCAACCTTCAATCAGGCTAAGAGCTATCACTCTATCAAACCACGATAATTTCACACTTGAATATTTCCCCACCAACCGTATAATATAGATTATAAAAAGATCAAAGGAGAAATATTATGCCAAATCCATACCTCCCACCATGGGAATATATTCCCGACGGCGAACCCAGAGTTTTCGGTGACAGACTGTATGTTTACGGTTCTCACGACAATTCCGGGTCAGTGAAATTCTGCGATTATGTTTTGAAGTGCTGGAGCGCGCCTCTTAATAACCTTAACGAATGGGTCTGCCACGGAGATATTTTCCGTACACAGGAAACTGCAGACTGCCCCGCAGACACAAATTGGACGGACGAGTCCAACTATCTTTATGCTCCCGACGTTGTTGAAAAAGACGGTAAGTATTATCTTTATGCTTATATAATCAATTCTGTCGGCTGTGTTGCTGTCAGCGATAAGCCTGAGGGACCTTTCAGGCTGCTGTCAAAGTATAAGTACACGATTTCCGATGAAATCTGCTGCAACGGCTGGTTTATCGATCCGGGAGTGCTTGTCGATGACGACGGACGGACATACATATACTGCGGTTATCAGCGTTCGTTTATGGCGGAAGTCAACAGCGATAATATGTATGAGATCATTGACGGAAGCTGCATCGAGCATATCATTCCGTGCGAATCTACGGAACAAGACGGCTTTACCGAGCCGGACAGCCTTTTCTTTGAAGCCTGCTCTCCAAGAAAAATAGGAGATACATACTATCTGATATACTCTCCTATGCGTGGCAGCCGACTTGCATATGCGGTATCCGATAAGCCGACCGGTCCATTTACTTATAAGGGGTATATCGTTGACAACGGCGTAGATTACCCCGGCGGAAACGATCACGGTTCAATTATGCAGGTGAACGGTCAATGGTATATTTTCTATCACAGAATGACAAACGGAACTATAATGTCACGCCGTGGCTGTGTTGAAAAAATCAATATCCTTCCCGACGGGACTATTCCTGCGGTTGAAATGACCTCGCTTGGATTTGAAGATTCTCTCAACCCATATAAAATAACTCCGGCAGAAATTGCCTGCGTACTAAAGGGCGGAGCGATCATCACTGAAAAAAATGTTTTTGAAAGGATTATTACGGGAATTACTGAAGGGTGTGTTATAGGTTATAAATATTTTGATTTCGGAGATGATTTCGGCAGCAAAACCATGGAGCTGTCAGTAGACGTCTGCGGCATGGGCTGCGACAGTATACTGCATGTGCTCGTTGATGATGAGGAAATCGGGCAGCTTCGGATAGGGCGTAACGGCGGTGTCATTACGGCAAGGGTTAAAGCCGTAACCGGCAGGCACAGCGTCTTCTTCAGGGTTTCAACGGAATATCCCGACGACTGGAGCGGTAAACAATTTAAAAGCAGATATCTTTTTGAGTTAAAATCTTTTGTATTTATGAAGTAAATAATGCCCGGGGCGGCTAACGTTTTCTTGCAGTCTGGAGAATCCAATCCACTGCCGCCTCGGCATGTGCGGGTAAATTATCGGAAGCCCGGCCGGCTGATTCCTGTTCCTCTATACCTGCATTAAATACATTCAGGGCATATCTTGCCAGCAGTCCCGAAACACGCCCCCTCTCTATGGAATCCTCAGTGCCAAGTACGACAACTGCCAAATCATGCTCTATGCTGCCATCGTCCACGGTCAGTGATGTTACAAGACAGGCTCCGGCTTTGTTGGTAGTTCCGGTTTTTAAGCCCGTCACTTCAGGCATATTGAGTAAAAGCGGATTAGAATTACGAACCTCAATGTCAATACATTCTAATTTAGCAGTTTCCAGAGAGGTGATGTCCTTAATCTGAGGATAAACTTTCAAAAGGTAGGATACAAGCCGGAACATATCTTCTGCACTCATGCGGTTTTGCCGTTTTGCCGGAACAGACTCCTCCGTATAGGATGGCAGACCATGACTGTTGAAAAAGACTGCCTGTGAAAGTCCCAGTTCCTGTGCTTTCTGATTCATCATTTGGACGAAAGCTTCCTCCGAACCGGCGATAGATTCAGCCAGACACAGTGCACATTCATTGCTGGATGGCAGAAGAGTTCCAAGCAGGAGATCCTGCACGGTAATCCGGTCGCCGGCTGCCAATGGAATTACCCCGTCGCTTGATGTGGACAGTGCCTGAACTGCATCAGAAACAGCGACCCTGTCCATAAGGGTAATCTGTCCCTCTGAGATAGCATCCATAGTCAAAAGACAAGTCATAAGCTTAGTGGTACTTGCTATAGGATAGGGCATATCAGACTGATACTGATAGTACACTTCTCCCGTAGTGGCATCTCCTACCAGTACGCTGTTGACTCCGTAAAAATATCCGTCTTTTTCCAAATCTATAGGAGAAACACAAAAAGCGTCCTGCGTATTAATCTGCAAGATGCCTGTTTCTGAAACAACGATATCAACATCTAATATCATAGCCAAATCAGCAGCCATCATGAAGCAGTCGTAATATCCGGAAGGGAGCTGCATAATCAGTGTATAGTATATCACATCCTGATCACTTACCTTAAATTCGTTGCGACGCAATGATATATTCGGGTTTTCGTCATCCTCCCATGGGGTATTTTCCTCTCCTACAGGCACATATTCATTTCCTATGTTCATGGATACGGTACTTTTTGTAATTCCCAAAGAAAAGGATTTATCCGTATTTTTAAGGACCATAGCCATATCACGCAGAGAAAGATAAGCGTTATTATCGTAACCATAATCCAGGGTTTTTACAGTGAAAGCGTTTCCGCCATCCGCCTGTACCCGACAGATTCCGGGAATTTCATAGCTTGCGTTTACCCTGACAGGCAGGATTGAGCATATCAGAATTACGGACAGTATAATAAAACTTATTTTCTGTAGGATTGTTTTCATTATTTTAACCATGATCCTTTCTTAGCTTGCGAGTTTGTGCCATCAAACACAAACTATTGCGCAAACCGAACAAGTTCGGTTGAAAATTTCTAATTTTCAACATTCTCTTCTTCCACTTGTTTTTCATACAAAATCAGGGATGCTTCTTCTGATAAAATTAAGCTGTAGTCATTACTGAAATAATATTCTGATTTTGTATCGGCAGATTGGCCGGCATCAAATTGTCTGGTCATAATTCCTTCTGTAACTTCATAGGTACCGCTGCCGTCATACTGAGTCTGTAAATCTTCCAAAGAAGGCAGCAGCGCAGGACCATAGGACATCAGATATGAGACCGTGGACATCCCGAATGTTTCGGTCACAAGAGCTTCAATATCTCCGCGGTCTGCATCGTCAATGTAACCTGCCATATGGAGCCGCTCTGCCAATAGTTCCCGAAATGCAGAAGCAAACGCCTCATATGCCGCCTTCTTACAGGCTTCATAGCTTTCCTTTGAGACATTACAACGAAAGGTTCCCTCAGAGCGGTCAGTCTGCTCCAAAATTAAATCTACCTGTATAGTAAGATCCTGCATATAAGATTCCATATCCTCTATGCTGACAGATACGGCTTCTATGTCCTGCAGCCAGCTATATGCTGCGACTGCCGCCTGTTTTGTCATGTCCAGACTTGCAGTCCACTCCCCTGTAAGGTCATCATAATCTGACGCAAAAAAGTGTAAGTAAATTAGCAGAGCGGTGGAAATGCTTAAGGTTATAAGTAATAAAATAAATACGACATATTTTATTGTTTTCATAACAATACGCCTCTTAAATTATATGAAATATGTTGTTACTCCGTTTTCAGGATAAATAATCATTGCTTATGTCATCATCAACATTATATCATAGCCACTAAAGCCATAAAAATGAATCATTCCAATAAGAATTACGAAGTAATTCTTGGAGCTCAGGCTGCCGAGCCTGAGCTTATTATAT
>CAZRKN010000042.1:0-36315 GCA_964600805.1 uncultured Bacteroides sp.
TTATAACAGCTCTTTCCGAACTGAATGAGCCTCGTTATATGACACCCGGCGGAATCTTTGATGCTTACCAGAAAGAGATTACCGTATGGGGCAGAGCTGATTTGAAAGATGTTGATGATTCCAATTTAGGTTTGAAAGGTTCTCCGACCAAGATTGCCAAAGCATCTGATAAGGTTAGAAAGGGAGCCGGTGAAAAGGTTACTCTTGATCCTGACGAATCAGTAAGCTACATTGTTGGCAAGTTAAAAGAAAAACATGTAATTTAAATGCAAAAAAGTTCTCAGATTGAGCAAGAATGGAGGATATACAATGAGTTTAGAAGAATACAAGGGAGTATATGTCTTTGCGCAGCAGGTAGACAATGAAATCAGCAGCATTGCATTTGAATTACTTGGTAAAGCCAAAGACCTTGCAAAAGATTTAAGCACAGATGTAACAGCAGTACTTATAGGTTCCGATGTTAAAAATCTTGCCGACAAGCTTGCAGAGTATGGTGCGGATAAAGTTATCGTTGTTGATGATCCGGAACTGAAAGTATACAGAACAGAACCTTATGCACATGCACTTGCTTCTGTTATTAACAAATACAAACCGGAAATCGTATTGGTAGGCGCTACCGCAATCGGTAGAGATTTAGGACCGAGAGTTTCCGCAAGAGTGGCAACCGGACTGACAGCAGACTGTACGGTTCTTGAAATCGGCGATTTCCCGTTGCAGCCGGTTCCGGGACAGGAGCAGAAGCACAATCAGCTTCTTATGACCCGTCCTGCGTTCGGTGGAAATACCATCGCTACAATCGCATGCCCGGATAACCGTCCTCAGATGGCTACCGTTCGTGCAGGCGTTATGCAGAAAATTGAGCCTATCAAAGGCGCAAAGGCTGTTGTAGAAGAGTTTAATCCCGGCTTTACACCTAATAACAAATATGTAGAAATTCTGGATGTTGTAAAAGCTGTAACCGATACTGTAGATATTATGGACGCTAAGATTCTTGTATCCGGCGGACGTGGAGTCGGAAGTCCGGAGAACTTCAAGATTCTTGAAGACCTTGCAGCAGTACTTGGCGGTACGGTAAGCTGCTCACGTGCAGTAGTTGATTCCGGCTGGAAGCCGAAAGATCTGCAGGTAGGTCAGACCGGTAAAACGGTTCGTCCTAACGTATATTTTGCAATCGGCATTTCCGGAGCAATCCAGCATGTAGCTGGTATGGAAGAGTCTGACATCATTATTGCAATCAATAAAGATGCAGATGCACCTATCTTCGATGTAGCTGATTACGGTATCGTAGGAGATCTGAATAAGATTGTTCCTAAGCTGACAGAAAGCCTGAAGGCTGAGATTGCAGCGAAATAATTAAAGTAGAAATCTATTTGAAATTTTGTTGTAGTAAGAATTATAAAAAGGCAGGTAGTATCGGTTGTTACTGTCTGCCTTTTATACTGTGACTTTATATTTCCCGCAATTCCCCATCCCGCATTCTAAGCGCCACGTCAGCCGCTTCAGCGACTTCACTGTCATGTGTCACGATAATGACACAGTAACCTTTTTCGTGCGCAAGGCTGCATAAGATTTCAATGATATTCTGCGTGTTTGCAGAGTCAAGATTTCCGGTCGGCTCATCCCCCAATATAATCTTTGCGTTGGAAGCAAGACTTCTTGCGATGGCTACACGCTGTTGTTCTCCGCCGGAAAGTTTGGACGGGAAGCGGTTCATCTGTTCTTTAGTGATACCCATGCCTTCAAGCAGATTTGCCGCACGCGGTCTGGCATCTTTCGGCATTACTCCGCTCAGTTCCATGGGAAAACAGACATTTTCCATGACCGTAAGCAGCGGGAAGAGATGGAATGCCTGAAAAATCATAGAAATGCTTTCGCGGCGATAGCGGTCAAGGTCAAGCACATCAAGGCTATCACCGTCAAAAGCAACCTTGCCTTCCGTAGGCAGGTCAAGTCCCGCAAGCAGGGAAAGCAGTGTGGATTTCCCGGAGCCGGAGGGGCCTACGACCGCATAGACCTTACCCTCCTCAAAAGCGTAGGTAATCCCCGAAACAGCGGATCTATGCGCATTCTTATATGTATATGTTACATTTTCCAAAGTTAATGCCGGCATATTTTTTCTCCTTTCCTATTTTAATCTGTGGCAATTCAGGTCTTTTTTTTTACTCCTTCACCTGTAAAAGTTCCAAAATCCTGTGTCTGGTCACCTGTACTGCCGCTGCGGACGCCCCGCAGAGACAACCCATAAAATACAAGACATAGCAGGCAACAAGCGTTTGTGCACTTCTTACAAAAGTCTCCGGGTCGTACAATGCAAGTCCGCCTGCCACAAGCACAATCCCTATCGTGCACAAAAGAATCTGTTCCAATGCCAGCATACATCTGGCGCGTTTCTTTGTGACTCCAAGGATGCGCAGGAATGCCGCTTCCTTGGCCGATTGCAGAATTATCAGCCCATGTCCTGTCAGACCGATAAGAAGTACAGCTGCCACGGCTATCGGGAACAGTTCTTCAAGCAGGCTGCGGACACGCGTGATGTCTTCAAGCGCCTCTGAATCAATGTAGAATGAAGCCCTCTTTGAGTACTTTGCTTTAGTATTTTTCAGGTTCATCATAAGGCTGTTAAACTCCTCAAGCTTTTCGTTGTCAGCCAGTTTGCACTCGCAATATCCAAATGGAAACGGCTGTCCGTATATGTCTTCCAAATAGTCGTTTATTCTCGTAAATATACCGTTGTTAATAGTTATGTCAGAGGACGTTATAGTCCCTATGACTTTATATTTTACGGCTTTATTTTCAGTAAACGCCTTAAATTCCTCTTCATCTTCAAATATATCTGCTTCATCGAACATCTCTGCCAGAGCGGCATAACGGGTTTCCGCAATCAGAGCGATTTCATCGCCCGGACCAAGACCCAGTGTATCCGCCAACGATTCCCCGATTATACAAACCGGTTTTGTTTCATTGTTCAGGTCTGAAATATCATACCCATCGGCATAAGCTGCACTATAGCTGATGTGGCTGTCTGTCAGATAACGATCAAGGTCATTTGTGGAAACCATGCGTGAATTAAGCCTCTGACCGTTTGTACGTATACTAAAAGAATTGTAACCATAAAAATCTTTTACCAAATCGGATTTTGACAGTTCAATTACATTGGAAGAAACAAATTCCAACGCAGAAGCGTTCACATCAACCTCATAAAAAGCATCCTGATATGCGACCCTTGACAGTGAAAGCATCCCGACGCCGGAAACAAGCACAGCCGTGAGAGCCAGCGACACCGCAGATTTCCAGCCGGCGCGCCGCATATGACGCAGGACATAGGCAGTCACATGGCGTATTGCATTGTATTTTTTGTGGAAAGATAATTCCGTTTTACCAGTCATAGAAAGTTTCATAAGATTAGGACCTGTATACATGGACACATATCCTACCTTATCCGGCTCCGCTTTGGTATCAGCGCCTGCCCTCAGAGTGTCACCCTGCAATAGTTCCAGCGGAGACGTTTTTTTCATCTTCCGAAGGAAGAACATAGTAATTGACAAAGTGAATACCAACTCAAAAAGAAGACACATGATGATAACTTCAACGGGAAGCGCAGTGTCAGGAACATAGACGTCAGCCGCACTATTCGTCATAGTTGCAATCGTATTCACAGCCGTCTTTGACGTATAGAGAAGTCCCACAGCCCCGCCGACAGGCATTGCTGCCGCTGAGAGCATGGCAAGAGGCAGTACGAGCGTTCCTCCGGCAATTCTGCCGGGAACCCCCATGGCACGCATGACGGCATATGCTTCCTTATTCCGTCCGACATACAAATATACTGCCAGCAGCATTGCCAGTGCCGCTCCTATTACGTACAGCACGGTAGTCAGAAGCGATGTCAGCGCACCCGTCTCCAAACTGTCTTTCACTGTTAGCCATCCGCCGTCTGAGAAACACAGAGCCACCCCCATCTTTGCGGCAAGCGGTTCTGCGGCTTCCCTAAATGCCTCTATGTCGCGGGCATCCTCGACAAAAACGCTGAACTGTCCGATAGACGGCTCATAATCGTCAGGCACTGAAACAGGCAGAAGTGATTTGGGCACAAATATCGTACTTTGTGAGTAACTCCAGTCAGACTCCGCTACGCGTGCGCCCAGAGTATCGACAAATCGGTATGTCCCCACGATTTCAAGCTCTGCTTCATCGGCAAAATTAGAAGTGCGTTTCAAGTTACCGTTGGATTTTGCACCATTCAAAACATACATTTGCGGAAACAGCCTGTCGCCAAGCCTGACATCAATCTTGTCACCTATATTCAGACCGTATGCTTCAAGGAAAAGCTCACTCACTACACAGGCGTCCGTATCCTCTGCCGTAATAGGACGACCTTTTTCCATGACCATTTTACGCTCGTTAAAACGCGGTATGGAGCGCATATCCGAAGTATATACAATGTCAAAAATATCAAGATCCTGATTGATTGCTTCAATCAATTCTTTATAGTAAGCAAATTCCTCTGTGTCAAGGTAATTCTCTCCTACATTGTCCAGAACGCAAATTGTCTTCTCGCCACAGGCGGCCTGATTTAAACGAAAATCGCCTTCGAGAGGCCAATAGCTTCCGCTTATGAGGACATTGCTCCCTTTCTTCAGCTGCTTCCAAAACTCTTCGGGATATGGGTTGGACTCACCATATAAAAATTCTTCTATGCCCATATGATTAATTTTGACTGAGTCTCCATCGGAAAGTCTGCACTTGCCGGCAAGCATCGTAATGTCATCAAATATCAGATACAGACTGCTTTCAGACCAGTTTTCATATCCTGCATATGTTCCCTCCAACACAAAATCGTAAATACCGTACATGCCGTAAGATTCGTCAACCACGCGCTTACAGCCTTCCACCAGTCCTGCTGTCATATACCTTGTATCTGTCAGGGTAACGCCGGGCAATGAAGAGAATTCCGCAAGCTGCTCCTCTGTCGGCCATGGGTTATTATCCGGTGTATATCCTATACCCCAATTTATATCATTATCTGTCCAATGTACAAATACTTCCGGTACAGTATTGTCCAATGCGGCTGCACCGTGATAAAAACTTTCGGTATTCGCCGCTTCCCTTCTGATAACGGCATAGTCCGTAACGCGTGAAAACAATGCAAATGATGCTGCCGTAATCAAAAGGAAGGTCAATAATGACTTCACCGGAGAACGTAAAATTGTTTTCCATGCAAGGGAGTTCATTATAGCTTTATCATTCCATTCTCTTTTTTTGCTTTCAGGACATTCATTCGCCCATATGCAGCTAAACCTCTGCTTCATAGCATTTCCTTTTTGCGTAGCAAATGTAATCATTAGGCTTGTCTGTTCCTGCCTTCCGGTTTTCATTGACTTAACAATACATTCCAGATAGCTTATTTTCTCCTCTTCACTGAATCCGGATGTCAGTAGTCGGTCCACCTTTAGCTCCAGTACTCTTGTGAGTTGTTTTTTCAGCAGAAAAACAGCCGGATTCCACCAAAAAACAGAGCAAAGAGTTTCCCACAAAATCTTTATCATCATATCGTGCTGATAATAATGCAGCATTTCGTGTTTCAGAATATAATATATTTCTTTTTCAGTATAATCTGTTTCCGGCATTAGTATCTTAGGGTGTATCAAGCCGAAAACAGCAGGCGTATTAATCCCCGGAACAAGCAGGACTTTAAATCTACCCGATTTTCCGTATTCCCTGTTAATCCTGTTTATCACAGCTTCCATATTATGCTTAAAGTAACCGGGACACTTCCCAAGCATATGTATTAAATGAATATATTTCCCTATTTGGATGGAAAACCTGCATACAGCGCCTGCTATCCATATAAACAGCAGGAACATCGGCGTTACTGCCATAGAAATTCCCTCCCTCTTATTTCAATTTTCTCTGCTGTATGAATTTCTCCAGTTCTTCAATAAGCTCCTCGTCATTTTCGGCACTGTCGAATAATGCACATAAATATCCCGTCTTTGATATGATTTTGTCAAAGGGATAAATTTCCGATTTTACATATTTTACTGCATATTCTTCCGGTGTAATGACCGGAGAGTAGCTTCTTGACAGGACGGTTCCGCTCTGGACAATCCGGGCAACTTCTATAAATCCTCTCTGAAGCAGTTTTTTTAGCACTGCCTGTACTGTGTTGATGCTGAGCTCCGGCCGTCTTTGGGGAATGTCCGATGCTATCAGCGGTTTTCCTTCCGCCCAGAGGACGTTCATGATATCTAGCTCCCGTTTGCTTAATGCGAATTCTTCTTTTTTCCTCATTTTAATAACCATGCTCCTTATCTGTAATATTATTTGCGGATTCCTTTTTTCTGATATATGTATTATCATATGTTATTTTGGATATGGTTTCAATACTTTTTTAATATTTAATTACGATGATTGTAAAAAAATACAGTAAAAGTATTTTTTGTGATGTTAACACTTATTTTAAACTATCAAAAAGTTATTAAAACTTGATATGACATAACTTTTTCGTTAAAATAGGCGTATATTCTATGAACATTTTCGATCAAGATAAAGGAGTATTCTGATGCTACATATATTGCCGCGTATAGAATATAGCATTAATTCTACGAAATCACCGGAGGAGATCTATACGATTATGAATTCGGTAACAGTTCCCAGGGAAGAGATATTTTGTGAGTCGCGCGATGTCGAGTTTACCGGAGAGGTGAACCCTTCGGATTTTAAGATTATCGAAGAGGTTGTCGGCAGGTTTTATATTAAAAATGACTTTAAACCTGTGATAGTGGGAAATATAAGGACAGAAAGCGGAATGTCTGTTATTGATATTAAAGTGCGCCTGCGTTTGCCTGTGCAGATATTCTTAACTATTTGGTTTGGTGGCGTCGTAATTAGCTTTTTAGGCGGACTTATTGCTGTTATTACAAAAGGTATGGACGGGGTGTCGATGCTCTTTGTCTCTGTTGTAATGTTTGCTTTTGCACAGGCTTCTGTAAGGATTGGGTTTTATTTCCCGGCAAAATATATGATGAAGAAATTGGAAGAACTGCTAAAATAATATATGATTTGATGTGTGTATAATTATAGGTATGGGGCTATGCGAATTATTATATATTATATGGAGAGCTATTTATTATGGAAAAGCAGATAGAAAATTACGTTGAAGAGAACTTAGCTGATGGAGCACAGCAAACTGCATTAGAGTTTATTAACTATTTACGAGCAAACGAATTGGAATTTGTTAAAGACAACGGTTATTGGAAAGATAAAATTTATTATCTGATAAAGTTCAAAAATGAGTGTGTATGTTTTATTGCGATTAAAGATCCTGATGAACCGAAAAATCTTTGGACAATATGGTCTGACGATAGTAAAGCATACGAGGATTCTTCAGTGGAAGAAGATATAAAGAG
Source organism: uncultured Bacteroides sp. (assembly GCA_964600805.1). Taxonomy (GTDB): domain Bacteria; phylum Bacillota; class Clostridia; order Lachnospirales; family Lachnospiraceae; genus UBA3282. Next base: position 7,407 of record CAZRKN010000042.1, read on the forward strand.
TATTGCATGGAAATATGTAGATTATTGTGGCAACTGCGGTTCGTGCGGAGGTGGCAAACATAAAATAGTGTTTGGAAAGAACTTTGAAAGAGTTTGTGGATGCACTTTCCGAGTTGATAATCCTGAGGAAAACGCTCTTCCCTTTTTGAAAAAGATAGTTGAGCTGCGGAAAAATGATATTTTGAGAATGTTCAGTGTTTAGGGATAAGTAAAGGGGCTGTCGCACTAGCTAAAAAGGGGTTGTCAAGTAAAGATATTTTCTACCTGTGCGGCTGCGAATCGCAAATTCAACCGCACAGGTTAGAAAATATTTACTATAACTAAATGACATGATAACTATTACGAACTTTCTAAGATAATTTAACTTCCATATACAGTTGTTCCCTATAGTTCCGGTCAGAAATGGCTCTCCGCAGGTCATCATTCCTGCCGCTATCCATTAGCATTTGCGCCAGCATGGCAAAACGATTTTCGCCTTTTCTCTCGTATTGGTCAAATAATTCACACACTGTAACCTCGTCCTCCTCCCTGATTTTCTGTTCTTCCATCCACTTTTCAACATCTTCCGTATCTGTTTCCCCGGAAAGTACCCTGATCATTTTAATTAATGCCGCTTTATGTACGATTTTCCTGTCAGAACGGTAGCCATCTCCTTCTGCGAGGAAATCCACTACGATCCTCATGTCACTCCGAAATAATTTCCTTGTCTTCTCCGGCAGATGCCTCATCTCAAATACATGAAGCTTTAATTCATCAATATATTTCCATGTATCATCAGAAAGCTTTCGTTTCCGGAACAGCCTGTGGATATCACAGCTGCTTCTCCATCTGTGGTTCCCCCAGTAAAGTACAAATCCAACAACAGGGAAGATGTTCCACGTTTTATTCTCATACTGTTCCCGATAAACACCGCCTGTATATCCGGCTTTCCTGAGCAGCATTTTCCCATCAGTCCTGCTCTGGTTGGCGATCAGGTACATAACATTAATCTTCCCGTCCGCCAGCTCATATTTACACAGATCCTCATACTGGCTCCGGAGCTTTTCCACTCCCTGATAGATGGTTTCTGTTGGTCCTGCCAGCAGCTTTTCGGCATCTGTTATCTGTTCCCCCTCATACAGCAGCGCATTGATTACATCCGCAGCAATATCCGGAAAAGAAACAAATTCCTTTTCCACCGTGTCCTTCTTTTCTTTGTTCTTTCCCATTCGTCCTCCTCTCATTGAACGGCAGGGACAACATTTCATTCCAAGAAAGGATTTCATCTGCTCCCTGCCCTATTTGATTAAATTGGTAATAAAGCAAGGATTCTAAATCAGATGACACACTATCTTACAGTGCTGTTAGAAAATCAGATAATAGAACGAATTTCCGTTAGAATTTCTATGCTTTAATTTATAATAGCAGATGTGTAGATGCTTCGTCAATAAAATGTTTATAAATTTTTGATAATTTTGGATAAACTGAATGTTATAGCGCTAAGCGGGATAATATTCAGCCGCACTGACAGAAATTTTATCACGGTAACTAAATATATAAACATAAAATAGCTGCCTGTTTTTATTGTCATTCCCCGTGAAGTTATTTCTTATTCGGAACACTTATCAAAATACTTACCAGAGCACCTGCTAATCCTATCACAATTGTCAAAAACGCCATTCTTGAAAATCTTATCATGAAGCCTTCGGGAGTATCCATATGGTATAGCCAGGAGCCGTATTGCTGGGCAAGGGAAATTCCGGTTATATCAAGACATAGCAGCCAACTGCAGTTTTTGTTTTTCTTAACTATGCAGATAAAGTGATAGATTAGAAAAGCAAACTGAATAATAAAGGCTATGATAAACTGCCATATCAAAAAAGGTCCGCACTGTGTCACATTAAGCCCAAACGGAATCACTCCGACTGAGACTTTTCGTATAAAGTAGAACAGCATTAACGTAATGTAGACATCTGCCAGAAAAGAGACTGCTCCGGAAGCATATTCTGTCATGCTGAGCGGCTTTTTATCTTTATAATCCATTCCGATAAGAAGAGTCATAAGTATGAACGTTATAAAAAGCGCTAAATAGGCGGACTGTGATAAAAATACCGTGTTTGTAAATGCACAGAATCCGGTAACTACTAAAAGCGCCATGAGAAGGCAGCAAATCACATTTTGATATTTCATTCTTCTTTTGAGCTTCTTTAGACCGTCTAACGACTTTTGCTCCAGCTTTGTATCTGTTAATTCGTTATCCTTATATAGTGTCAGCATTCGACGGCATGCACTGCAATCTTTCATATGTTCCTCCACACAAATCTTAGTTGCATCAGTACAAATCTCGTCTGCATATACAGGAATCAGGTCTTTAATAATATCACAATTCATCTTTTCCATGATTTACCTCCTTGATAAGTATCATTTTTGCCCGGAAAAATGTAACTCTTGCTTTGGTTTCGCTTATTCCGAGCATATGTCCGATTTCCCTGTAAGACAGCTCACCTAGCACCCTGAGTTCCACGACTTTTCTCATTTCTGAAGGAAGCTTTTGCAGTCTGTCCCATACATCCGAAAGCTCAATACTTGCGATTGCCTGCTGCTCCGTATTGGTATCTGATTCATATGACTCATCCAGCTCTTCTAACTGCACACGATTATCTTTAGCCCAATGCTGATACAATAAGTGCTTGGCAATCTGGCACAGCCATGTGGAAATTTTGCAGCTTTCGTCATAAGAATCAATGGATTCAATTGCCTTTAGAAATGTCTCCTGCATCAAATCTTCTGCAAGCAGCGGATCGTTGCATCTCTTGTATAAAAAATAAAATACTATCTGCGAATACTGCCTGTATAGTTCATCCATCCGTTCATAACCCCGTTTCTATTTTATATATCCGATTCCCTGAGGGTTTGTTACAAACTTTTTTGCTTAGTTTAATTATATCAAATTTTATAAGTTCTTTTCTTGTATTATGATCAGTTTTTGAGTATACTAAAGATACAATTAGTAGAAAGAGGTGAGTTGTATGAGTCCAGCGCAGCAAGCTGTGGATTACCGTAGGGAAATAGATGAAAATCAGAAACAAATACGTGAGATGGTAATGGAAAGCTATCATGATATTGCAGCGGGAAAGGGACGGGACTGCAACGAATTTTTTGAAGAACTGGAGAAAAGGTATTCCAATGACAGAGTATAAGGTGATTACCTTGCCGCTGGCTGAGGATGACATTGCAGATCAGACAGACTACATTGCCTTTGAATTGAAGTCTCCGGAAACTGCGGTAAATATGGTAAGAGGATTTAGGAAAGTTATAAACGGCTTGAGTCTGTTTCCACAAAGCCATGAATTTGATGAAGATGAAGAATTGGCGGCATATGGCATTAGGAAGATATATTATAAAAACTATAAGATATACTTCTTGATTAATGAGATGGAACAGACCGTATACATATTGAGAGTTTTTCATATGCTGGTGGACAGCAGGGAGAAGATGTTGAAAATGTTCAGAGTTTGATGATAAGGAAGCCTTTGAGTTATATAACTTGAAGGCTTAAATTATAATTGTATTATATATCCGGAGGGCAATTGTTTCTTTTTATATTGTTATGTGCTACAATAAAAGGGTTAAAAATAAATTTTTAACCCGCGAATTTGTGCAGACATCGTTGATGTCTTAGGCACATAAATTCGCAGGCTGAGTAAACTGCAGGGGTGTTACTGTGAAGATGATAGAAATAAACAATCTCACAAGTGCATATGGAAAAAAGAAGGTGCTGAACGGCGTTTCATTATGCGGTGAGCGCGGAGAATGCATCGGAATTGTAGGTCCTAACGGCTGCGGAAAATCAACGCTGCTTTCCGTTATGGCGGGCACTTTGCGACCTTTATCCGGAAGCATCTGCTATTACGGACATGACGCTCTTAAGAACCGTACCGTTTTTACCAAAATGACAGGATATGTTCCGCAGGAAAACCCGCTTATGCCGGAACTCAGTGTTTATGATAATCTGCGTCTCTGGTATACGGATAAGGCGGAGCTTAGAAAGGAGCTGGAACAGGGTTTTTTACATATTCTGGGGATTCGGGAATTTATCAAAATGCCTGTTTCCAAGCTTTCAGGAGGAATGAAAAAGAGAGTCAGCATAGGTATAGCATTATCGGGCATGCCGCCTGTTCTGATTCTGGATGAACCCAGCGCTGCGCTCGATTTGGTATGTAAGGAAGAGATTAAGCGGTATCTTCGGATTTATCTGGAGAGAAAGGGAACGGTCGTGATTACGACGCATGAAGAGGGCGAATTGGAGCTTTGCGACAGTCTGTATGTGATGAAGGACGGGCGACTGAGCGAGGCGGATAGGACGCTGCGGGGAGAAGAATTGACGGCTCGGTTTTAGACCATATAAAATAACAGTAAAATAGCATAAGAGAGGACAGGAGCAATATAATGGAACAGTATAATCAGTATAATCAAATCTATATCCCTCAAATAGAGGAAAAACCACATAAAAATACTAAAATTGTGGTGGCGGTTATTTTAGGCTGCATTGCTGTATTTACAGCAATAGTTGTGACGGGCGTGATGGTCGTAAGAGCATATAACTCAGACGAGCGGAAGTTTATGAAGGGTTTCGTAAATCTCGCGAATGAAATAAACGAGCGTAGGCAGCTATGGGAAGCAGCGACAGGAGAGTCATTAGCGGACGGCAGCGGATCTTTGCAAACTGAAATGACTATTAATATGAGCGGAGATGAGCTTCCGTTTACTCTGGGCTTTGATATGTCTGTTTTAAAGGACAACAGTACTCGTAAGATTAAGTCTGATGCAGTATTCAGTGTTATGAATAATGATTTGATCGGATACACAATTTATGGAGATGATAAAAGGATTATGCTTTCGGTACCGGACATATGGCGGCAGAATCTGGAATTTTCCCCGAATCATATCGACAGGCAGTATAACGAATCTCTTTTTGCCGAAGAATTTGGCAGCATAGAAACTGAAGATATTTCAATTGATTTCTTTTCTGAAAATGAAGATAATTTAATGTCGGCCGGATTTAATGACTGGTTAGAAGAAGTATTGGAATTTTCGCAAGATATGAAAAATTCCTCTGCTGGTTCTGCTCAGGGAATAAGTGTTGAAAAACTTGATGGAACCGTAAATGTCAGTTTTCCGGAGATAGACGACAGACAGTATGAGTGCAGGGAATATCGTATGGTTATTTCACAAGAGTGGATTGAAAGTATTCAGGATTCCGAAGTGACAGCCAATACTGCGGAAATGGATGTCAGCGTTGCTGTCTCAAGTGATTTTGTACTGCTGATTGATATGGATAAGAATAACAGGATTATAAGGATTTCATCGGAAAAGCCGGTGCAGTTCCTGATAGAATACGATGAATTTTCGGGAATTGCGGGATATTCGATGAGCGTTGGATTTTTAGGAGAAAAAAGAAGTATTGACGATATTTATGTCAGTATGGAGATGGAATATACCTTCGATATGACAGAATGGGATTCCGGAGAGGAAAAATTTTTGATTCAATTGGATACACAAATCGGTTACGATGAAAACAACACATGTGTCACAACGAACATTAATAAACTGGAGCTTTATAATGATTTAATTGGAACCTTAAAGATGACGGGTAAAGTTGATATGGAGCCGCTTAAGGAAAAAATCAAGCCATTGGAAGGTGAAACGATACAGCTTTTCCGAATCACGGAAGAGGAATATGAGGATTTGGAGAGTCAGCTTACTGATGCAATAATGAAGTGGTGGACTTTATCAACATTTTTAAATTAGAACATGCATTGGAGATGCAGGATGAAGAATACTTTAATCTTATGGAGATTGGAGCTTAAGCGGACTGTTAAGCTGATGCCGGTCATGCTGTTTGAAGCGGGCATACTGCTTGTTATTTTGGGAGCTATTGCTTTTGGAGTAGGAAAACTGCTATATCAGGATTCTTCTATCGTGCAGATAAACGTCGCAATTATAGAAGAGGAAGAAAACCCGCTTACTGAGCTTGCCGTTAATTACGTACAGGGTATGGAGAGCATTTCCGGGTCTTGTCAGTTTACTGTTGTGACGAAAGAAGAAGGCTTTTCTATGCTTGCAGACGGAAAGGCGGCTGCGGTGATATACTTGCCGGAAGGCATGATGGAGGGGATTCTGAATGGCAATAATGTGCCGGCACAGGTATTTTTTCTGGAAGATGCAGGAATAGAATCGGCATTGCTTAAGGAACTGGCTGATGCCGGTGTGCAGATGCTTAAGGTGGCGCAGGCTGAAATATATGGAATTTATGACACTGCGAAAACTTATGGTGCATTAGAGCGGATTTCAACGCTGGAAGCCGACATCGATATGTATAATCTGGCTTTTGCATTGGATAGGCTGGCGCTTTTTAAGACCCGGCATTTATCTGCGACCGGTAATCTGACTTTTCTCCAATATGGGATTGCATCGGGTTCGATTTTCTTCTTACTGTTAATCGGTATGGCATGTTATCCCATGATGCAGCCATATCCTGACGCATTGCGCCGTCAGCTTAATCGGAGTGGAATAGGCATAGGACGTCAGTGTTTCGGTAAATGGCTTTGCGGATTATGCAGTATGGCATTAAGCAGCTTATTTTTCTTATCTCTCGTCAAGGGAATTATGACCATGCTTGGATATTCTGCCTGGCTGCCTGAAATTGGATTGAATCAGATGGGAACGTCTGTTATCATTTTAATATGTATTGCGACGTTTATCTTCATGATTTTTCAGTTAGCAAACAGTGGAAGTGCGGCTATATTAATTTTGTTTTTTCTTTCTACGCTTATGATATACTTTTCGGGTGGAATTATGCCGTCTGCGTTTCTTCCTAAGGCAGTGCAGAGCATAGGGAAACTTTTGCCTGCGACCTATCTTATTGATGCGGCGGGCAGTATGTATCTGGGAGGAGTTAAAGAAAAGACGATAGGAATCCTTATACTGTATACTTTTGTATTTGGAGCAGCCTCTTACGGAATCCGAAGGAGGGGCCGCGCATGAAGAAATATTTGATATGGTTTTCATTATTAATGAAACGGATGATTAAGAAACCTGCCTTTTCGTTTATGCTGATAGGAGCGTTCATTCTTGCAATAGCAGTTTCTAAGTTGGAACAGGGTGAACATGCGGAATCTGCGGTAGGCATCATGATAGAACCTATGGCGGGACAGGAGCAGCCCAAGACTCATGAGGATTGGTATCAGAACTTAATATCGCTTTTACATGAGCAGGAAGGCATTCTTTCATTTAAGCTTTATGAAAATAAAGAAATGCTTATGCAGGCTGTGGAAAGGGGAGAGCTTGACTGTGCCTTTATTCTGCCACAGGATTTGCAGGACAGGATAAACGCGGGAACATGGCAGGACACGATTACATTATATTGCTCCTCAGAATCTGTGGTGATGCAGATAGCTAAAGAACGCATAGCAGTCGCGGCGTTTACGTTGTATTCGGAAGAATGTTATGTAAACTATGTTAAAAATTTAGCAGACTTAGACTTGACGCAGACAAGTGAAAATGATAGAGAAGAGATAATAGCATTTGCAAAAAGCGCATATGAGACACATCTTCTGGACGGAAGTACTTTTGACTTAGTGTATAATGGATACAGCTATAGGGGGAACAATCACAGCGGTAGCAGTTACAGTGACAGCGGCTCTGTAGGAAACATTGAAACCGGGAGTATAAATGATGTACATCAGAATGTGAAAACAGTATTCAATATCCGCGGCGTTCTGGCGGTTTGCATATTCCTAAGCGGTATGTGCGGACTTTTGACAGATTGGAAAGACAGACAGGAGAAACGTTTCCTGCGTATTGTTCCGGATTTTATAACTACTATGGCGAATATCTGGGTTCCTGCGATTTATACATCTATCGTGTCTTTGGCAGCGCTGTTTTGCACGAATCAGATAGCAGGAATTGACAGCCTGTTCAGGGAAGTGTTAAGACTCCTGATTTATCAATTCCTGATTGTGGTATATTGTAGTATAATCAGATTAGTATTAAGAAAGCAGGAAACAATAGCGGCAGCTATTCCGATTCTGACACTTGGCTGCATAATCTGCTGCCCGGTCTGGATACGGCTTGCGGTGTATATTCCGGTATTCCGCGTTTTAGAGAAGCTTTTCCCTGCCACATATTATCTGCTGGGAGTATTTTGAACGAAAGGGGAATAGATATTAAATGGAAAAAAATATAATGGATTATGAGACAGTGGAATTAGACGACATAAATGACGCACTTGTCATTATTGACCAGACGAAGCTGCCCGGAACAACACAGATAATAAGTTTAAAGACAGGAGAGGAAATCTGGGATGCCATCTATCTGTTAAAAGTGCGTGGCGCTCCGGCAATCGGCGTGGCAGCTGCATTTGGCATCTATCTGCTGGCAAAGAATATAAAGTCAGAGGATTTTGATGCTTTTTATCAGGAGTTCGGCAGGCAGAAGGAATATCTGAATTCATCCAGACCTACAGCAGTCAACTTATCATGGGCGTTAAACCGTATGGAACAGGTCTGCCTGTGCAATCGGGAAAAGCCGGTGGAGGAAATCAAGGAACTGCTAAAAAAGGAAGCGGTTTCCATCAAAGAAGAAGACATTCAGGTGTGCAGGGCAATAGGTGAATATGGATTAAGCCTGGTAAAGCCGGGAGACGGTATCCTGACACACTGCAATGCAGGACAGCTTGCGACCTGCAAATACGGAACTGCTACCGCACCGATTTACTTGGGACAGGAAAGAGGTTATAACTTCCATGTCTTTGCAGATGAAACACGGCCGCTCCTGCAAGGGGCAAGGCTTACGGCATATGAACTTTTTTCGTCAGGGGTGGACGTAACGCTGATTTGTGATAATATGTCGGCTGCCGTCATGCGAAACGGATGGGTGAACGCTGTTTTTGTCGGCTGCGACAGAGTTGCAGCCAATGGCGATACTGCGAATAAGATAGGAACATCCGTTGTGGCGACAGTGGCAAAGCGATATAACATACCGGTATATATCTGCGCGCCGACTTCAACTATTGATATGGCGACCGCAAGCGGAGCGGATATTAAGATTGAGCAAAGACCTGAACATGAAGTAACAGAAATGTGGTATAAGGAGCGGATGGCTCCTGAGGGCGTCAAGGTCTTTAATCCGGCTTTTGACATTACGGATCATGATCTGATTGCAGGCATAGTTACGGAATACGGAATTGCAAGGGAGCCTTATACGGAATCTCTTAAGGAGATTTTTATTATAAAGGAAAAGAAAAAGAGCGTAAAATAAAGAACGGACTTGGCGGAAGCATGGAGGAGGTGTGATTAAGCAGCATGAAATATATGTCGGAAAAACAGGCGAAAAAAGCTATTATCGACATTGGGCAGCGTATGTATGTGAGGAATTTCGTCGCAGCCAATGACGGGAATATTTCCGTTAAAACAGGAGACAACGAAGTATGGGCGACTCCCACAGGAGTTTCTAAAGGCTTTATGAAGAAAAAGATGTTGGTAAAGGTTGATTTGGACGGTAATATCTTAGAAGGTACGTACAGACCGTCTTCGGAATTGAAAATGCACCTTAGGGCATATAAGGAAAATCCGGATATTCAATCAGTCTGTCATGCACATCCGCCGATATGTACCTGTTTCGCCATAGCCGGAATACCGTTGGATACTCCGGTACTGGCGGAAGCGGTGATTACGCTTGGCGATGTGCCGATTGCGCCCTATGCGGAGCTTGGATCTAAGGAAGTTCCTGAAGTTATAGCCCCGTATTGTCATACCCATAACGGAATTCTTCTTGCCAATCATGGAGCGGTTACCTGGGCGGAAGATGCTTATGCCGCTTATTACAGGCTCGAATCGATGGAATATTATGCCAATATATTGATGATAACGGATAAAATATTGGAAAAGCAGAATGTACTCTCGGATGAGCAGATAGACGCGCTGCTTGCGATGCGTGGGAAATTCGGTGTGAAGCGGGGCGGCGTTCCGAAAAAGTCAGGAGGGATATAAAAGGTTGAAAATCAGAAATTTTCAACCGAACTTGTTCGGTTTGTGCAATAGTTTGTGCAGGCATCATTGATGCCTTGGGCACTAAACACGCAGGCTGAGAAAGGAGCATGGTTATAAACATGAATGAGGAAGATATGATTGCGGAAATCATGAATCATCTGGATTCTGAATCTGTACAGGGAGTGTACCGGATGAGCGTGCTTATGGATGAAAACGGAAAACAGGAAAAAACGGTTTCCAAGCAGTGCTGCAATATGTATGGCAGGCCGGCCTCGGAGACTGTCGGACTGTTAGACATGTATACGGATATGAATGCAGGGAAACCCGACAACGAGAGATAAATCCGTAATCACCGAAAAAAATTTTCTTTTTTACTTTTAGAAGAAAGTGAGTTATTATATAATGTGCGCTGGGTAATGGATGAAATATTGGCAGTATTTATAATATAAATCAGATGGGGAGGTAGTATTATGGCTAAGCTTGTTATAACGGTCGAGGGCGGAAAGATAACGCAGACATTAAATTTTTTGGACAGGAACATTAAGGATAACAGGTATGTCTATGAGAACGGTAATGAGTCGGGCATTATGGAAGAACCTGAAGAGATTTATTCGGACATACCGGGTTGTGAACGTATAACAGAGGATTATAAGGATCTTCTTGATGCGGTAAATCTGGGAAAAACCCAGATAACCGATATCATGCGTAAATTAAATGAATTGGAAAAAGAAATGGACCAGTACGTAATTCCGACAACGGAGCATGAACAGGAACATGTCATCACTTTAAATGGCAGGGATATGAAAAAACTTGCTGAAATAAGAGAGCCGCTTCCGCTCATAACGGATAAGCATATAGAAGAGACGTTGAAAATGCTCATACACGGCATCAGACTGTAGCGCTGCCATAATAACGAATGTTCTGACGGCAGCCATTATGTAAATAAATAGCTGCTACACCAATCTTACTGATTAGTGTGCAGCTTTCTTTTTGGATACAATTCTATTACTAATAGCAGATTGTACCACATAGAATTACTAATTATTCATTTTACTTCCGCACTTCGGACATATATTTCCCTCTGTATAGATATGACCGCAGCGATAGCAGCATTTTACATCATGGTTTTCCTCAGCCATGTATTCAAGGGTTCTGGACTCCGGTTTCTCCTGGAGATATGTCACAAAGTCACCCAGTACTTTTGCAAATGCATCCCAATCTTCCCGATTTATATTATGAGGAAGCTTTTCCTTGATGCCGCCCGGACATTTTACATAGATGCCCCTATTGAAAAGACCTTTATTTGCCTTTATTTCCGTAATATCAGAAATATTGATTATGCCGGGGTTGAAAAACGTATGGTAAAAAATATGGTCGGGAGTAATGACAAAGCCATCTTTTCCGTTATGGCTGCGCGAAGCGTCGCAGACCATCAGAGGATATTCATAAGGCCCTCGTTGGGAGGCATAGCCGTCTATGGCGTTCATCATGGCATCGTAGTGTCCTGAATCATAGCCATCCCGGGTTTCATCGTCCTGATCATTTATCGGATTCTTCATTGCTTCACGTGCATCATAAAAATATAAACCGCTGCAGTCGGCCATGTTTTCTTCAATATTGAGCTTTAATTTGCGCATCAGCTGAGTACTTTCGTCGGTCTTTAATTTAGTAAGGCGTCTCCTGACCATCTCCAATGCATCGGTTTTAATTTCCGGCAGGAACATTCCCTGCTCGATTTGTTCGTAAACTTTAAGTCCGTCTTCAAAAGAAAGGCGAATAATGCTTGGACAGATTTTATCGATTTGTTCTTCGTCTATTTCACGAACCTTATTATATATTTTTTCCAGGTAAGGAGCCTTATTTTCTTCCTTATAATCTCTTGCATTCAATTCCTCATACAGTTTCCACAGAGCGGCTCTGTCTTTGCTGCCTCCGCGTTTCATCATAGCGGATATTTCTTCTGCTTCCGCCATATTTGATTTCTCTTCGAGCAGCTCACTGTATGGAGTCAGGTCAACTCCTTTGTAGCTGTTTATTTTTTCCAGATATACGGCAAGCTGCTTTCTATCCAGATGCAGAGGAATGTGCGCAATCAGGTCTTCTACCTCTACCTTGGCGCGCTCGGTTTTTATCTGCTCCAACTTGTCCAGAGCGTTCTGCTTTATTTCGTCCGGGCAGCTGCGCTTTGAAATCTCTTCCATAATCCGCTCAATCTCTGCATAAGTCTTGTTTTTGCTTAATTCTATCTTTTGATCCAGAATTTCTGCTTCCGCCTTATTCAGATAGCCTGCGATTTTCTCCAGATATTCTTCCTTATCGCTATTGTAAAGGACTTCTTCGCCTTCAATCATCTTCTTTAAATCGAATAGCTGTTTGAAAGACAAATTGCCTAAAGTTCCCATACGGGCAGCATATTTAGCGTTCAGTTTCGTACGGAGCGTTTCCTTTACGGCCATCCTATAGTTGCCGGCTTCTTCACTTTCCGGGTTTTCTTCTGTTCGGGCTGCGTTATTACGCTCCAGATTCGATAAAATGATTCTCAATTCATCGGTGTTTTTTCCTGAAAGGAGCAATATTTCCTGCCTTATTGCCAGTTTTTCCTGTTCTCTCCTGATACGCTCGGCTTCTTCCCGCTCAGCCTTCTCGCGTTCAGCTTGTTCTCGTTCGATTTTTTCGCGTTCAAGTCTCTCCTGCTCAGCCTTCTCGCGTTCGATTTTTTCGCGTTCCAACCTTTCCTGTTCAGCCTTCTCGCGTTCGATTCTTTCACGCTCTAACCTTTCCTGTTCAGCCTTCTCCCATTCTCTTTTCTCGCGCTCTAAACGCTCACGCTCGGCTTTCTCCCGCTCCAGTCTTTCCTGTTCAGCCTTCTCATGCTCGATTCTTTCACGTTCTAAACGCTCCCGCTCAGCTTTCTCGCGTTCCAATCGCTCCTTCTTTTCACGTTCCCACTCGATTCTTTCGCGTTCTAAGCGTTCTTCTTCGGCTTTCTCCCGCTCTAATCTTTCTTTTTCAAGACGTGCACGCTCAGCCCTTTCTCGCTCTAACCGTTCCTGCTCGGCACGTTCCCACTCCATTTTTTCACGCTCCAGGCGTTCACGTTCAGCTTGTAAACGTTCGATTCTTTCACGTTCCCTGCGATCCTGCTCGGCTTTTTCGCGTTCTAAACGCTCATGTTCGGCACGTTCCCACTCCATTTTCTCGCGTTCCAGACGCGCCTGCTCAGCCCTAAGACGTTCGTTTCTTTCGAATTCCCTGCGATCCTGCTCAGCCCGCTCACGTTCCAATTGCTCCTGATTTTCACGCTCACGCTCGATTTTTTCACGTTCCCGACGCTCACGTTCCATAATTTCACGCTCTTCTTTTTCGCGTTCCGCGCGGGCGCGTTCAGCATGGGTTTTCTTCCAAGCCTGCTGAACATCCAAAGCTTCGGTATCCTGAACTTCATTTCTCATGCTGTCAGGCACTGCGCCGCGGTTGAATTCATTTATATAGGAAGATCCTGCCCCTGCCTTGCCATCTTGTCCCGCATTACGCTCAGATTCAAATTCATTAAATTTATAATTTGCAGTTCTCTCGGCAGTTTCGCCCAGAATTGAAAGATAGTCCTCATATGCTGTCCGGTCTTCATCGAATTTTAAACTGTATACATCCCCCTCCTGCAGCAGCCGCTTAGGACGCGGAGTGTAGAAGGAATTGCAGTTATGGCAGGTATAAGTTCTCGCCATAAATACCCTGCCTTCTTCCGTATCGATCAGCAGCTCCTTCCCGGAAGGATACATAGCCATATACAGTTTTTCTTTACATCTCGGGCACAGGTTATCTGTTATATAGAATTCATGTCCGATTCTGGACTGGGCTGTATTATCTCCGCTTCCGGAATGTTTCTCAAAAACGCAGTTCTCTTTTTTCCAGTTCAGGCTATGCCAGAGTCCGATTTCAGAATCGTCCTCGTCCTCTTCCATATAATTAAGGGAAGATTTTTCCTGATCGGGTGTATTTTCGCTTAAACCGTCGCTTTCGTCATCAATGCTCTGCTGATCTTTTGCGGATGAAGTTATCAGATTCTGACCTTCCTTCAGTTTACCCTCGCTTTTTAGGAGTTTCAATGATTCAAGTATAGTGTCTTCATAAGTAATCTGAATGCCGTTTTTGTAGAATCGGAAGTTATCCGGATTGAAATCAGGTTCTATATTTATAGGTTTAAGCACACTTTCAAACAGAGAATTTAATGACGCATAATCCTTATCTACCCGAAGAGCGCCTATGCTTCCCCATTTTCCGAAAGCGTACAGGCTCATATTTATTATGTTTTCCAGCATACCGTCGCTTGGCATGCTGTCGATATGTTTACTGCTCAATGGTATTTCCAATATATTTGTATATATTTTACGGTTGTCAAAACTGAAAATCAGGGAACGAACGTCGCCCGCAAGGATCAGATTATTATTTACTATTACGAAGATATCCGTCCATGTAACGGTAACATTCATTGTTTTTACCAGTCTGGCAAAAACATTTTTTAGTTTTGGGTTTGCTTTCAACAGTATCATTGTGCCACCTCGTCAAAGCTTATTGATATAAGTAATAAACAATATATACTTTAATATTATCACATTTTTGGAAATAAAAGTATTATATTTTTCCTGTTTTTCCACTATTTTCATTCTTTATATTAAAAAATGACAAAAAATCAGTGAAATTTGCCGCAAAACAGGCATTTGCAAGCTTGCATTCATTTTTTCGCCCTTTATAATATTCTTAACAGATAACGGTTGAGAGTACTATTTGGGGTTGCATTATGAACGTGTATATCGCTTATCTTGCTCAGGAGATCAGAACATCGGTAAACAGTATCTACAACAACCTGAATATTCTGCGGATGGGGGAATACCGGGATAACATATATTTGGAAGAGGCTTTTCTTTCTGCTGAATATCTATTGCATCTGGTAAATAACACATTGAGCACAATAGAAGAGAGCGGCATGGAGAAGCGTCTGTCGGGTGAAACGCATAAGAGAGTGACAGTCCGTACTTTTGGCGAATTTGATATTTTTATTGATGGAGTGCTGATTGAATTTACCAATAATAAAGCCAAAGAACTCTTTGCAATATGTATTGACAACTGTGGAGGCGAAGTTGCCATGAAAAAAGTCATAAATCTGCTTTGGGAAGACAGGAATTATGATGAAAAGGTAAAACGTCTGTACCGCAAAGCGGTCGTATACCTGAATACTCTTTTTGAAGAGTATGGAGTGGAGGCGGTTTTCAGCAGTGGCAGAGGGCACTGTCATGTGAACCGGCATGAACTCAACTGTGATTACTATGAAGTGCTGGATGGAAAAAATATTAAAGACACCTTATTTAACGGAAAATATATGTCGAACTATTCATGGGCTGAAGAAACCTGCGGAATTTTATGCCGTCTGGCGTCGTTCCATCTTTACGAATAGGTTGAAAATAAATTAATAAAAATAAGATGAACCCTAAAGTCTTTTTAAAAATATCCGATACATTTAATAACAGTTAGTTAATTTATGCGCAGACTGTATAGAATATATGAAAAAGGAGGTATTCGGGATGCGTATTGAAGCATATACACAGGTTCAGCAGTTATACAACACCAAGAAAACCGCTAAGACCTCAAAAGCCCAGAATGTCAGCGCTTATGATAAGATACAGATTTCCAGTATTGGCAAAGATTTCCAGGTCGCAAAAGCAGCAGTAGGTGCAAGCAGTGATGTCAGGGAAGAGCTTACCGCGCCTATCAAAGCGGGAATTAAGAACGGTACTTATCATGTGAGCGGAGAGAGCTTTGCAGAAAAATTACTGCAGGAATATGAAGGAAGAAAAGGTCTGCAGGCATAATGAAAAGTGAGGTTATAGCGTGGCAAGTTTAATGGAAGACTTAATAGATGTTCTGGAGAAAGAAAGCGTAGAGTACGGAAATTTATTGAATTTGTCCATGCGTAAGACCCCGGTCATTGTGTCTGAGGATCTGGAACAATTAGCAAAAATCACGGATGAAGAGCAGCTTATCGTGAGCAGGATCAACCATTTGGATAATGTTAGAATGGAGGCTGTGAAAGATATAGCGAATGTACTTAACAAGGATGTTACAACACTAAAAATTGCAGATTTGATTAAAATGCTTGGATCAAGACCGGAGGAACAGCAGAAACTGGCGGCAGCATTTGACGCACTTAAGGAAGTGGTGAGGAATGTTGCAAGAATCAATGAACAGAACCGGGAGCTGATCCAGAGCGCTTTGGAGATGGTGCAGTTCAATATGAACCTGATTCATTCCATGAAAGCGGCTCCGGAGACTGCCAATTACAACAAAGGCGCTTACAATACCGGCGACGTGATAGGCTTGAACCAAAAATCATTTGATGCAAAACAGTAAAGTAGGAAGAAATTGTTAAGGAAGGTAACGTTATGTCATTAATGAGCAGCCTTTATCTTGGCGTATCAGGATTACAAACTTCAAATAATGCGTTGAATACGACAGCGCATAATATGTCTAATCTGGACACCACCGGATATACAAGGCAGCAGGTGGCTCAAGACACCAGAAGCTATATTACTATTTCTAAAAGTCAGACGACCAGTTGGCAGCAGCTGGGATTAGGTGTCAGATATTCCCAAACAAGACAGGTAAGAGATTATTTCTTAGACAAAAACTACCGTCGTGAATCAGGCAGAAGTGCCTTTTACGAGGTTTCACATAATGCAATGGAAGAGATAGAGAATATTCTGGGCGAATCCTATGAAGGTCATGAGTTCTCGGAATCCATAACGGATTTGTGGACTGCAGTGGAAGAGCTTAGTAAGAACCCTACTCTTGCAGTAAATCAGAATTTGTTCGTGACACGGGCTTATGAGTTTATTACCAGGGCAACGGCTGTATATGACAGCTTATGCGATTATCAGGATAATATGAATAAGATCGTTAAGACGGATGTAGATACGATTAACGGGTATGCTCAGGAGCTTGAGAGGCTGAATCGGGAGATTTCCAGAATAGAAGGCGGAGTAGAGCATGCCAATGACCTAAGGGATCAGAGGAATTACATACTGGATGAGCTTGCCAAATATGGCGACGTATCCTATACGGAAAATATAGACGGCTATGTCAGCGTTAAGTTCGAAGGCGTGGATTTGGTAAAAGGAAGCCTTGTAAATCAAATGTCACTCTATACTGATCCGTTTACCGGATTTCATACACCATACTGGGAGATGTTTGCTAATTATAGTTTTGATGAATTTGGCAATAAATATCTTCCGAAGGAAAGTCTGGAATCCGCCAGAGTATTTGATTTAAAAATGACGATATCATCCGATTTGAATACGGATATCGGCTCACTTAAAAGCGTTCTTCTGGCAAGAGGCGACCATCATGCTACGGCTCAGGAGCTTAAGGATATCAATCCTGATGGTGAATATGAGGAAGGCTGGTACGATATCAATATTTCACAGTCCATCATTATGAATATAGAAGCGGAATTTGACCAGTTGATCAGCTCGGTAGTTACTAAGATTAACGGTATTCTGAAGGAAGCAGCTGAAGCTGAAACCAAGGTATATCCTGATTCTACTTATCTGCGGGATAAGAATGGAGAACCCTTTAAGCTTTTTGAACAGATTATAGAAAACGATAAGAGTTATACCCTTCCGGATGGCTCTGTTGTAGAATGCGGATGGAATACGGGTAACATACAGATAAATATGGACTTAAGACAGAATCCTACTTTGCTGAAATTCAGGCTTCATGACAGCTCTGAGGATAATGCAACTATGGAGAAGCTTAAGACCGCGTTTGAGGAAAGTATATATACCCTGAATCCAAATGTTCAGACGCCGGTATGCTTCGTGGATTATTATAAGAATCTGGTTGCACAGGTGGCGAATTCAGGCTCCGTATTCGCAGATATCATGGAAAACCAGACGATTACGGTGGATTCACTGTTCAACTCAAGGGAACAGGTTATAGGAGTTTCCTCCGATGAAGAATTGACCAATATGATTATGTACCAGAATGCATACAATGCTTCAAGCCGTTATATCAATGTTATCAGCGAGATGCTTGAGCACATACTTACATCGCTGGGAAGATAACAATGTGAAAAATAAATTTTTCACACATGTATTATACAAGATTATAGATTTTAAGAGGTGATAATATGCCATCTACATTTTTCGGTTTAACAATTGCATCATCAGGACTGCGTGCAGCCAATGCGGCTCTTAACACTACGGGTAATAATATCAGTAATGCCAGCACGGAAGGGTATAGCCGGCAGGCGGTTACGACGGAGGCAAGCAATGCTCTGAGGGTATTTGCGACATATGGCTGTGCAGGCGCCGGTGTTGAAACGATTGCCATAGAGCGTATACGCGACTCTTTTTATGACGGAAAATACCGTGATAACGAAACCAGATTGGGAGAGCAGGATGTCAAGGCATATTATATGCGTATGATAGAGGACTATATGACGGATGATAAAATCACCGGATTCAAGACCATCTATGATAAGATATCCGATGCCCTGCAGGAGATAAGGAAGAACAGCAGTTCGACTTCTACGAAAAGGGAATTCATATCGACAATTCAGACGCTGACGGATTATTTTAACAATCAATATGGAAATTTACAGAATTTACAGTCAGACGTCAATGACGAAATTAAGATGCGTGTGGATGAAATTAATTCCATAGCACAGGATATAGCTACAGTCAATAAGCAGATTAATGTCATTGAGGTAAGAGGCGTGACGGCGAATGAGCTGCGCGATAAAAGAGATATGCTGATAGATCAGCTTTCGGCGATTGTTGACGTTAAAGTTATAGAGATGCCCATGTATGATCAGGCGGGTAATCCATCAGGATGCAACAGATGCATCATTAAGATTGCCGGAGAGCAGACGTTAGTGGATTCCGATGACTATAATCAGCTGGTATGCGTAGCCAGAAAGAAATATGAGAAAGTAAATCAGTCTGATATTGACGGACTCTATGATATCCAGTGGACGAACGGATTGGATTTCGGTCTGTACAACGCGTCTATGGGCGGCGAGCTCAAAGGACTGATCCAGATGCGTGACGGTAATAACGGTGAGCATTTCAACGGTACCGTTGAGAATATCTATTACAGCAGGGATACAACCAGAGTAACTGTCAACACCACTGCGGATTATCTCGAGAACATGAGTAAGTGCAAGCTTTCCGATAAGGGCGGAAAGATAGATATAGGAAACCAGATTTATTACTATACCGACTGGTCTTACGACGGCGACGGCAATTATACGTTTTTCATAGACAATAATATGAGTGATGAACCGCTGATAGCCGGTAAGCAGGGAAAAGAAGTCAGCATTGGTGCGGACGTCAGATATGAGGGAGTTCCTTATTATATGGCGCAGATGAACGAATGGCTCCGCGATTTTTCCAAGGCACTCAATGATATCTTTACCGAAGGCTGGACGGAAGCAAATGAGGACGCGGGGATTCTTTTTACCGCTAATTATGCTAACGGAGACGGACAGTATTCCGAAGCTGAGTTGAATGATTTCAAAAGAAACGGTAAAGGATATTATTACATGACAGCCGGAAATGTATCCGTTACCACACAGCTTGACAAGGATCCGTCGAAGCTGGGAACCAGAAGCGATGCAAGCAACGGTGTGGAAGAATGCGAGCAGGTGAAAAAGGTTATTTCCCTTATGTCAGACACGAATCAGTTCAGTTTCCGGGGAAGGGATGCGGGCGGTTTTCTGGAATGCGTTCTTTCTGATGTAGCGTTGAATGCAAGTAATGCAAATACGCTTTATAGCACTTACTTGAGCTTAGAGACCAGTATTGACAACCAGAGGATTTCCATTTCGGGTGTAGATGAGGATGAAGAGGCAGTGAGCCTTGTAAAATATCAGAATTCCTATACGCTTGCGTCCAAGATGATTTCTACTTTAACGGAAATTTATGACAGATTGATTTTACAGACAGGCGTATAAGCTGAAAGTCTTAGGTTTTCAGCAGCGGATTTGAGGCGGAGACTTAAATACCGCAGGTTGTGGGAAGATACAAATATTAGAAAGGTGTGATACGATTATGAGAATGACGAATAGAATCATGCGTAACAACTCGCTCTATAATATCAACCAGAATAAACTGTTGGAGGATAGGCTGAGCAACAGCATGACGAATCAGAGTAAGATTACCAGACCGTCTGACGATCCAATTGTTGCGATTAGGGCGCTGCGTCTGCGCACCAATGTTACCACTGTGACGCAGTATCATGATAAAAATGCGCAGGATGCGGACAGCTGGCTCTCTGTAACGGGCGACGCCATGGATACTGTGGGGGAAGTTTTGAAAAGCCTGTACAGTCAGGTTACTGATGCTTCCAAGAAGTCATTGACATATTCGGATTTGAAGATTATATATGAGCAGATGCAGTCTCTGACGAAAGAGTTCTATGCAAGCGGAAATGTGGATTATGCGGGAAGATATGTATTCTCTGGTTTCAGAACCGACACACCGATTACTTTCACAGCAGAAAATATCATGGAGTTCAATCAGGATCCGGATAACAGGAAGACTTATATAATTGAAGAAAATTTTGGATACGAAGACATTTCAAGCATCAACTATACTGATTGGGAGAATGCTGTAGATTTAAATAACGGCAGAGATGAAAGGGATGTTGTCAACACGACGCTGTATCGTTTCAGATTGTCATATGACAGTCTGAATAATTCCGGTGCAAACGGCGATGCTGTCAAACCCGAGGATTTCCAAATTTATGTGGAGATGGCGGATAATCCGCCAATGAGCGATCCGTCAACGGGTAATAAGATAGATTTAAAGGTATATGATGATGCGGAGACTGCATATAAAGCTGTAATTAACGCGTCAAACAAGGTGCCGGACGATGCGCCTATAGTAGCTTACATTCCGTCTACCGGTGAAGTTGTATTCAGCGAAAGTTATTACAAGGGTACGACCGCATTAGGTCCTACTACGATAACGGAAGCAATGCAGGTAAGGGTGAAGTATTCCAAGAGCGACTGGCAGGAAGGAGACATTAACCCTGTCCACTATTTCCACTGCATTGGCACTGACGAGAGAAATAAAACCGACGCAATGAAGTTAGAGTCTGCCGAGGACGCATTAAGCGGGGTTCAGGGTGTCCTGAAAAATGTTCAGGATGTATTGACGGATCTTCGATACGGAAATGATGATGCTTTGAAAGAAGCTGAGGAACTAATAAATGCTGCCTATGATAAATTAGATAAAGTAGAAGCTGCTGATGGCGATAAAGATACGAAAGCAGCTCTGGACGCTGCCAAAACAGCATTGGGAGCAGTTGTGCCTATGGTAAACACTACCATTTCCGGTGCAGCATTGGCTACTGCGCGGATAGAAACCATGACTGCGATAGACGCTATACAGAAGGCAGTTGATAAGGCACAGATTGAGGTCAACAGAATTAGAAATCATCTGGTAGAATATAATCCCGATGAAAAGGATCAGGATATCTACTATGATGTGGGATTCAACCAGAAAATTCAGGTTAATACCCATGCGGATGAAGTGTTTACCCATGGAGCCAGAAGAGATGTTGACGACTTCGATATTTATTTAGAGCAGCTTCGCACTGTAGAAGCCAAAATCAGCGAGATTGAAGGGAAGATGGCCGGATGTGCGGAAGACAGCGATGAATATAAGTCTTTGAAGCTGAAATTGGATGCAGCTAACAAGGCGTATACGTATATACGTGATAATGTTCAGACCAGATTTGAGAATCAGATTACTAAGTATCAGAAGTACATTGATGATAAGAATGTAGCTGTTACCAACAACGGTACGAGAGGAAGCCGTCTGGATCTGATTACCAGCAGGCTTATGGATCAGAAAGCGACATTCAAGGATCTGCAGAGTAACAATGAGGATGCTGACGTATCGGAACTGGCAGTGCAGCTTAAGAGCTCAGAGCTGACTTACGAAGCGGCATTGATGGCGACCAGCAAGATCATGCAGACGAATCTGATGAATTATATCTAAAGTATTGCGGTATGGAAACAATATAATGGAGTATTTTGCATAGGAGAGGTAAAATTTTGATTAGTATATACGCTAAAGCGTATAGGGGGTATACTTATGAACATAACTACAAAAGTATTTGGTGAGATTACAATCGACGATGATAAAATTATTGAATTTCCAAACGGAATCATAGGATTTCCGGAATTGACACAGTTTGCGCTGGTGCATGATTCCGAAAAAGGTACGGGAACCATTCACTGGCTCCAGTCACTGCAGGAGCCGGCGTTTGCGATGCCGGTGCTTGACCCGCTGTTGGTATGTACCGAATATAATCCGGAAGTGGATGATGAGCTGCTTAGGCCATTAGGTACACTGGTGCCGGATGAGACGTTAGTGCTGGTTACGGTTACGGTTCCTAAGGACTTAACACAGATGACCATCAACCTGAAAGGACCTTTTGTCATTAATGTAGCAGAGAAAAAGGCAACCCAGGTGATTGTCGAAGGAGATAAATATCAGGTAAAATTCCCTATATATGATATTTTAAATGCCAATAAGAAGAAAGCAGGTGAATAAATGTTAGCTTTATCCAGAAAAAAGGGCGAGGCGCTCATAATCAACAACAATATCGAAATAACTGTGTTGGAAATCAAGGGAGAACAGGTGAAGCTTGGCATTAACGCACCGAAGGAAGTGCCCGTATACCGCAAAGAGGTATATATCCAGATTCAGGATTCCAATAAAGAAGCTACTAATGCAGACGGATTAGCAGCTTTGGAGAATCTACTGAAATAGAATTTGCAGCATTTTGGCAAGCCGCATTTCATATGTATGATATGCGGCTGTTTTTTCGTATCCGTTCAGGGCTATTTCTATTCTTTCCGCCTCATGATTAAGGTAGTAGTTAATCTTATAAATTAAGTCTTCCATACTTTCATAGACTTCTAAATCTTTTCCTATTTCAAAATATTCCGGTATTTCCGCCTGATAGTTGGTAAGCAAAAATCCCCCGCTGCCAAGGACGTCCCAGATACGCAGGGAAAGACCGGTTTCAATAGGACGCATGGTCATATTCAGATTTATTCTGCTTGCATGAAATACCTTAGGCATCTGCGTCAGCGTATCTACGCCGCCTTTTACGTGAACCTTATGAAGCATGGAAGCGTCGCTTCGCGTATAGAGCGATACGTTAAAACGCTCCGATAACGTCTTGAGGGTAGTTATCCGTTCTATATTGGCAAGCTTGACCCCAATGTATTGATGCGCGGTAAGATACCTGTCAGTGTCCATGAATACGTCCTGACCTTTATAAAAGCAAGGGTCTGCACTTACAATTTCATGAACAACATGTTCAGGGATGGTATCATATATGAAATTACAGCCGTAGACCTTCATCTGCGCCTGAATCAGACCGTTTACATACCCTTTCGCGTAATCTGAAAGGACAAGACTGTCATATCTGCATTTTTCAGAATATAATGACCCTACGAAACTGACATCACTGTCGTATTTTTGATAATCCTCATTAGTCATGCCCATAATGACTTTTTCAAGACGCTTCACATTCACTGCCAATGGCAGATAATGAATATTCTCAGGGTTATAGGGGTGGAAAAAATCATACTGCGCCCTGTCAAATAAAAAGATACGGTTCCATTCATTCTTAAGAGCATTGGAAAAAAGCTCGGCTACAGGGCTGTCAACACTCCAACAGACATAGGGAACTTTAAGACGGTTGCAGGTATAAGAAATCGCAGGATAGAAGTTTATACTGAATATGAAGGACAGCTTATGCGATAATATCCAGCCTGCCACTTTTTCCGCGCACTGTGCCGGAGTTACGCTTTTGTCAGTCATTTCTGTTTTTTCCTGATGTACGGTGATACCAAAGGATTCAAATACCTGAATGACATCGGGTTCGCATATACTGTTGTAACGGTAAATAAGTATTTCCATTGAATTTAAGTTCCCTTCTTAAACTGAATTGACTTAAGCCATGGGCTGCCATAAATAACTGCTATCTTTATCTGGGTTCATATGATATAATAACACAAAACAGCGTTTAATAAAAATTCATTTGTCTAAAAAATAGCAAAAAATATTAAAAAATAGTATCAATTTTACATACGGTGTACTAAATAATTTAAATTTTTTTCCGATATATACAGCAAAGGATTATGTTCTAGCCTTATTTCTGCGCAAAAAATGAAGATTAGACATATTATCCGGGACGATTCTATTTAGACACTATTAATAAAATATCACATGGAGGTGATTCACAATGGCAATTGAACCATTAAGCAGTGTAATGACTTATCAGGCACAACCGGCAGTGAAACAGCAGGTACAGCCTGTAAAATCGGCAGACATGGAAGTTTCGCCAGACGACCAAACAGTAAATGTGGATACTACCACAGCGGCTGTCACTAAGACACAGGCGGAAAACAGTGAGAGTGACGACAGTGCAAGCAACGGCAATAATTCCGGAAACGGTATGCAGCAGGCAGTGAACTCACAGTCAGCCAATGAACAGTTGAAAAAAGCGATTGCGGAGATGAACCGTAAAATCAACAACAGCAACGAAGAGGCCGTTTTCGGTATCCACGAGAAGACTAACAGAATTACTATTAAAATTGTGGATAAGGACACAAAAGAAACTATCAAAGAATTTCCGCCAGAGAAAACTCTGGATATGATTGCTAAGGTCTGGGAGATGGCAGGAATCCTTGTAGATGAGAAGAGATAAGATAGGAGGTATATAGATGGCAATCAGAATTACCGGTATGTATTCCGGTCTTGATACGGAGAGCATCATCAGCGAACTTGTTTCTGCCCAGAGCGTGAAGAAAAATTCTATGGTAAAGGCTCAGACCAAGTTGAGCTGGAAGCAGGATGCATGGAAAGCATTAAATACCAAAATTTTCAGTTTTTATACAAATACATTAAGTAATATGCGTTTTCAGTCTTCTTATATGAAGAAAACGACGAAGGTATCCAACCCCAGCGCTATAAGCGTTGTTACGGGAGCGGACGCGGTAGACGGCGTCAGGACGGTTCGTGTTGATAAACTGGCTAAAGGCGCGTACCTGACAGGCGGCAGTCTGGCAGGTAAAGATAATGTTGGCTTTACGGGAGGGGCTTCTTTGGAGACTCTGCTTAAGCACAGCAAGCTTAACACCGGTGATGATACAACCGGTCTTAGCAATAGTAGTACACTTAACGGAAGTTTCAGCGTAGTAGGAGCAAACGGATCTTCCTATAAGATTGACGTGAATTCAAAAACTACGATTAATGATGTGGTTGATCAGCTGAAGAAAGCAGGCTTGAATGCCAATTACGATCAGGACAGCCAGAGGATTTTCGTAAGCGCCAAGAACACCGGTAAGAATAATAACTTCACGCTGGTTGGAAATGATGAAGGCGGTCTGAACGCTTTAGCCGTTCTGGGGCTTTTATCCGAAAATGATTTAAAGAGCAGTGAGTATACGAAGTGGGCGGGTTATACTGATAAAAATGTCAAAGGAATCTGGGACAGTAATGACCCTCTGAGGCTGCAGTACGAAGATCTTACCGATGATGGCAAGAAAGACTATGACAAGATGGTGGCGGATAAAGTAGCGTTATATAAGAAGGAATGGGATGAGCTTACAGCGTCAAATAAGAAACTGACAGAAGCAAATAAAAAGATTGCTGACGCAATGGATGATACTGATGTGGTTGGCAAAATGTTCTCTGAGGACCCGAAGAACAGCGGAAGGACTTTGTCCTCTATCTATGATAGTTTGTATAGCGATGGCGGGCTCTATGACCAGCTGCAGGAAGCAAAAGAAACATATGAAACTGCAAAGAAGAATGGCACATTAACAGAAAATGGCATGAATCTCCTTAAAACGAGGATGGAGGATGCGCAGAAAGCGTATGATAGCGCCAAAGCGGAAGCTATGGATTACTTTGCTGCCATGCGCGATGGTCCGCTCGTTGAAAAAACGGAAAAGGTTGCGAAACTAAATGAGGATGGCAGCGAGGTTAAGGACGAGGATGGCAAGACTGTTTATGAAGAAAAAATAGTATATCAGACGGCAAAAGATGAAAACGGCAACGTCATCTATGAACAGAAAGTAGACGAGAATGGGGATCCGGTTTATGAGCAAAAAGTAGACGAGAACGGCAAGCCCGTTTATGAGCAGAAAAAAGACGAGGGAGGAAACCTTGTATTTGAGGAGGACGGGATAACTCCGGTTTATGATACTGATAAGCCGGTTTATGATACTGATAAACCTGTTTATGATAAGAAAAAACCGGTATATACTGCAGACCCGGTAATGGTACATGACGGCAACGGACTCACGAGCCAGTGGAATAAGTATCAGTCTGACGGGACATTACCTGACGGCATGACTGCGGAGGAATTGAAAGCACAGATTAGTTCATACAATAAGTGGGTTGATGCTTTTACAAGTACTGAGGCAAACAGGAATGCTATGGTCAAAAATGATACCCGCATATCAGAGATTGCGGGAGCTAATGGCTATATTACGGTATCCGATGGAGAAGGCGGAAAAACTACGGCTGTGAGCACCCAGAAGCTTAAAGATAATGTTATGGCTGAATTTAGTAATAAGGTAGCTGCAGCCCAGTCTGTTACGGCTGCGGACAATAAGTATGCAGCTATTGCAAGCGGTGACAATGCCGGAACTAAAATTGAAGGCCAGGATGCTGAAATTCTGCTAAACGGAGCGAAATTTACTTCATCAACCAATACGTTTACCGTAAACGGACTGACGCTTACAGCAATGGAAGAAACTCATGGCTCCGAGGTGACTCTTACGACGGCTACCGATACGGATGGCATCTATGACATGATTAAGAATTTCTTCTCAGAGTATAATAAACTTATCAATGAGATGGATTCATTGTATAATGCGGAGGATTCAAAAGGATATGATCCATTGACATCGGAGGAGAAGGATGCTCTGTCCGATACCGAGGTAGAAGAGTGGGAGAAGAAGATTAAGGATTCCCTGCTTCGAAGAGACAGCACACTTAGGTCTGTATCCAGCAGTATTACATCCATATTGCTGCAGGGTGCGTCAGTGAACGGAAAGCAGATGTATCTGTCAGATTTCGGAATCTCTACGCTGGGATATTTTAAATCCAAAGATAATGAAAGAAATGCTTATCATATTGATGGGGATCCGGATGATACGGATACCAAGAGCGCAGAGGACAAATTGAAGAAGATGATTGCTTCCGATCCTGATACGGTTATGAACTTCTTTACACAGTTATCCACTAGTCTGTATAATAATCTGACCGATAAGATGTCATCTGTCAAAGATACGAGAAGCGCCTTCACTGTTTATAATGATAAGACGATGAAGAAGGAATATGATGCATATACAGATAAGATAAAAAAGCAGGAAGAGAAGCTGAATAGTTTGATGGATAGCTGGTACAGCAAATTTTCCAAAATGGAGACAGCGCTGTCCAAGCTGGAATCCAAGAACAGTTCTTTGTCGAGCCTGTTTGGAAATTAATGTAATATGATGCATATAAGAATGGTGTGTAATAGTAAACAACAATAGTAACGTTGTTTACTAAAAATCAAGGAGGAGAATATGGCTATGCCGGCACGCAATCCGTTTGCAGAATATGCGAATAATAAAATATTGACCGCTTCCCCTGCGGAAGTAACATTGATGCTGTATGAAGGTGCAATTAAATTTTGTAATATAGCAATTGTTTCCATTGAGCATAATGAGATGGAAAAAGCTCATGTAAACATCAAAAAGACGCAGCGTATTATAGAGGAATTCAGAAATACACTGGATCACCAATATGCGGTTGCCGAAGATTTTGACAGGATATACACATATCTTCTTCAAAGATTGCTGGAAGCCAATGTAAAAAAGGATAAGGAAATACTTGAAGAGGTCAATATGCACCTTAGAAGCGTACGCGACACATGGAAAGAAGTAATGAAACGCTGCAATAAGGCGTAGAAAGGGAAGGCATGAGTCAGAACAGTGCACAGATATTACTGCAGAGCCTTGAGAAGAAGAATACCATACTTGATGCCATAATCGAGCAGAACAGTATACAGGAGGATATCCTGAAACAGGATAATCTGGATATGGATGCTTTCGATGCTTCTATCAACAGAATCGGCACTCTGGTTGAAGAGTTGGAGAGACTGGACGATGGATTTGAAACGTTGTACGATAGGCTGCGTGTAGAGATTATGAATCACCGCCCTGAGTACAGGAATGAAATCGCCGGAATGCAGTCTCAGATTCAGCAGATTACCGATAAAATCGTGACAATTAATGCAGCCAAGATGCGTAATCAGATGCGAGCGGAGAATCATTTTAAGCAGAAGGCCAGAGAAATCAAAAATGCTATGTCTAAAACAAGTGCGACTAAGAGCTACTATAACAGTATGAATAATCTAAACTATGTAGCGCCGCAGTTTTATGACAATAAGAAGTAGTACTTACGGGTTTGAAAAAAGATTTAAAAAAATAAAAAAAATTAAAAAAAACCCTAAAGTAAATCGGAGATGTTCCGATATATATTACAAGTAAAGCAAAGATATTTACTTAACTAACAGTAATGGAACCTAAGGCTGCGTACGAGCCGGTGGAACCATTACAAACAAAAATCAGCGGCAAGGATGCCGCATAAAATTCAAGGAGGAATATATTATGGTAGTACAACACAACATTACAGCAATGAACTCTAACAGAATGCTTGGTCTTACAACAAGTGCACAGGCTAAGTCAACAGAGAAGTTATCTTCCGGTTACAAGATCAACCGTGCAGCAGATGATGCAG
>CAZRKN010000043.1:0-35731 GCA_964600805.1 uncultured Bacteroides sp.
GCATTCTCAATGGAATGATTTATGCTGCGGCGTAATTTCCTATAATATAAAAAAACGAGTGCCTGCACACTCGATTCCAAAAATGACATCGGCTAAGCAGATATGTATTTTTCCCATACTTGCGGCAGTTTTTCCTTTATAAAAACTGCATAAGAGCAATCAGGAGTTTCTATCATATTTTTCTCCTTTAAGTATTCCACGCAGGTAGAATACCACCACTCCAACTGCTTAGCCGTCTTATCTTCAAATCGACCTATTTGCATCTTACCTTGGTTTACATAATCCATAAATAGTTCATAAGCATTTTTTACACGAATACATCCTGTTACTTCAACAGGCTCTGTCGCCAACCTTGCGCACGGAATGTTTTTAAAGGGAATTACCTGTTCTTCCGATGCATGCACCTCATAGATATATCCGCTTACGCCGTCAGATACCTCTTTTATAGCATTTGGATATAACTCATGATAAACCGGCACACTGCTGCCATTTTCAAATCCATATGGGAACCAATAATATGGTCTTTCTACAGCATTACATAAATAGAATGCAGCAACCACGTCAATTGTAGTCATGTACACATATGGGCGGTCGTGGTCCGCCTGGTTTGGTTTTAATATTTTAATGTTTGCAGTATTACTGCCATGATATAGTATCATAATAATTTTTCTTCTTTCTGAGTACTCTTTTAAATAACCATAGAACAATTCCGAATACTATCCGGCTGTATGTTGCTGTTTCTACACATTCGACTATGCATTTGTCAGAAATTCCTGCAGGATTTTCTCTATGTTAAAATCCGGTGCGTATTTTGCAGCTGCATCACATATTCTCTGTATCTTGACTAAATCTTCCTCCAAATCATCCGCTATTGCCTCCGGAGTCTTTCCTTTTGCCAGCTTACGGCACACCAGTTCTATTATTCCTTCGGTTCTTCCTTCTTTACGGCTGTCTCGCATCATCATTTCCAGCTTCATATATTCACGCCTCCATCCTTTATGTAGTCTGGCTTCCATTACCGCTTCGTCCAATTTGACGGTAAAAGCATCCTGCGGTATCAGGCTTTCAAAATAATCCAAAAGATTGCGGAGTTCTTCGTCCACATCATTAAGCGTTCCCTTTGTGTTCAGAAATATTTTTTTCTGTTCCGTCATTCAGACGGGCAGATGAATCCTCTCTGCAAAGATTTTCAAAATGATATATATGCCTGCCCTTACCAAATAAATCAAATTTACAGATAAAGATTATATAGCTCTTCTTCAACATTTTTACAATATTTCGGATTCCGCATCACCTTTCCGAACATAAAATCATCAATAATTGTCAATTTATCATAATTTTTTCCAGTTCTTTCCATATATACCTCCTGTCAGCCATGCAGGAGCACTTCTATTTGAAAACTCCTCCTATAGTGTGTGATAATCAAAGCATGAATTTTCAAAAGAATTTCTATATGAGATAGAACGAAGATGTATCTATAAATAAACGATACAAAAGAAAATATGCTTTGTAATCATTATAATGTCACAAAGCATATTTTTCAACTGATTTTCACATAATGCATAAAAAAGGTAAACCTATTCCCTGTTTTTCAACACTTCCGACAGCGTGATTCGTTTCAGCTTTCGGACAAGAAGTGTGTTTACGGCAAAATATACCGCCATCACGCCTGCAAAAATTTCCACGTACAGATACCATGGGAATTCCAGATTCATGCCAACAGCAGTATTGGCAATCATCCACGGATATATCGCATCCATGACCATTTTTGCTATTGGTATTCCAACGACTGCCCCCGTTGCCACAATCCATGTGTTTCCGTTCAGATATAATTTCCTGATTTCACCGGTACGGAAACCGAATACCTGCACCAGCGAAATGCCAAAAGCCGCCCTGTCAATCATAACGCCCATCATAAGGTATAAAACCATGCAGAAAATAATCACCGCCGAAACAGTCATCATTATAATCAAAGGCATCATCAAAGATGTGAATACCGAAGTGGAATGCGCTATATCCCCACTTGTTGTTATATTGTAGATTATCCTCTCGTCAATTTTAAGTTCCTTATCTGAAAGCAGCATATTGTAATAATCTTCTTCCTGTCCGAATAATTCCCGCATACTGTCGATATCCATAAACACAGCCAGTCCGCTTGCATAATCACAAATACCTTTTACTGTAAAGGTATAGTCCACATCTTCCGCATTGTCGGTCAAAATAAACTTATCTCCTATATCCAAGCCATATTTCTGCTGAACCGATTTACTGATAATCAGGCTGCTTTTCCCTTTCACAGTCTTGGTTTCATAATATTTGTTATCATCATCGATTCCTATTACAGAGACATTGACGGTATATCCCATTGAGGTCTTGGAAAGGGATTCAACATAACAGGCTTCCCCACCTTTCGGAACTTCCTTTTCCGGATATTTTAAGGAATACATGTATTCAAATCTCGTACTGTTAATGCTGTCTTTTTGCACATTCCTGCACAGAATATAGCAATTTAATCCCAGCATAAGCACCAATAATGAAATAATCATGCCACACACCACCGTAAAGCCGGTCCGTCTCTCCCTCATCATCTGACGAAGCTGAAAAAGCCTGATGAACTTCATTTTACCAAGATTCATATTTCCGGTATTTTTTGTTTTCTGTTCGTTCCGAATCAGGGATAATGCCGTACATGAAAGCCGTCTGTTGATTACAAGCCAGTTCACGATAACCGAAACCACAGGTGGCATTACAATACTGTATACAATCAGATAAATCTGATAGCAGATATCCATATTCGGAATTGAAAAGTAATTATAACTGTCCGCCGTCTGGATAGGTATGCCGGCTTTGCTAAAGCCAAGCAGTGCACCTGTCACTCCTCCGATAAAGGTAATGATGGTTGGCAAGGTAATATAATGAAGCAGCAAATTCTTCTTCTTTGCTCCCAGTGCGTATAATGTTCCAATCACGCTGCTTTCCTGTTGAATCTGGTGAATCACAAATACGGAAATCACATATGTAAACAACACCATAACGATGACTCCTGCAAAAAGTCCTGCTTCTTTATTAATCTGCATATCCCCCGCCGCTGCAAGGATTCTAGGATTATCTGCCTTTTTTGTAAAAGAAATGAGATTATTTTCATTTGCGCCCATCACCATTTTGATATCCACATTCATTTTAGTATCCACACTCATTTTGGCATTTACATTCATTTTGGCATTCATATTCATTTCTTGAAAAAAAGCATCTGTTATCTCAAAATAATTAATCTTAAATTCCTTGATAATCTGCTTCACTTCATTATCCGTCATGCCGGAGCCGTTCAGCCTATATGCATAGCAGTAATCCTCCGCCTTGGAGAATATATTTTCCCTAACTTCCTCATACTGCTTTTCCGTGACAAAGCCTGTGCCGAATCGGTTACTTTCCACTGCCATATCGGAAAATGTCCGTGTAGGCATATCATAGTCCGGTGTGCTTCCTATGCCGACAATTTCAAATTCTACTTCAGATATTGTAATGCTGTCACCTATCTTAAGCCCATGTTCCTCACAATAGCGTTTTTCCAGAACAATCTCTCCGCAGTCTTTTGCCTGATTGCCTTCATCTAAATCAATCAGATTTATATTCTCTCTGTTTTTCATCAGCCTGACAATGGATTCATCCGCCGCTTCCATATCCATGCTGAACATCTTTTCCAGTGCAATTCCCTTATCCGTAAGCTCTTTTTCCTGTTCGTCTGTCAATGGGAAAAATACTCCAAACTGTCCGTCTTCTATGTGATTTTCCTCTGCTTTATCAGCGCTCCCGACGATAATCGTATCAGCGGCGCCCACAACAGATACCACAACATACATCCCCATGACTATGAGTAAAACCAGTGCCAGGCAGCACAGGAAGTTACTCTTTAAATCCCTGAGCAGTCTTTTTCTTAATACTCGGTTCATCTTAATAACCATGCTCCTTTCTCAACCTGCGAATTTGTGCTCTTAAGCACAAATATTGCATAACACATGCAAGTATGTGTGTGAAAAATTCATTTTTCACACTAATTTACCAATTCTGCCGCCGGCACTCTCACATCGTTTTCATACTCATTTATAATCCGGCCATCTTTCACAATCAGTACCTTGTGCACCATATTTTTGATGGCGTTATTGTGCGTGACAATCAGCATGGTTGTTCCGTACTTTTTATTGATTTCCTCCAGCAGAATCAGAATATCTTTTGATGTCTTGGAGTCCAATGCTCCGGTAGGTTCATCGCAGAGAAGAAGCTTGGGGTTCTTAATCAACGCCCTTGCAATGGCGCAGCGCTGCTGCTGACCGCCGGATAACTGTGACGGGAACTTATTCTGATGCTCCGTCAGGCCTAAAGTTTCCAATAATTCGTCCATGTCCAAAGGCTGCTTTGACAGATATTCACATACCTGAATATTTTCCCGCACAGTAAGATTCGGTACCAGATTATAAAACTGAAAAATAAATCCCAGATTATCCCGCCTGTAATCCGCAAGCTGTGAAGGCTTTAACCCGAATATCTCCTGCCCATCCACCTTCACCGAGCCTGAATCCATGTTATCAAGCCCGCCTATGCAGTTTAGCAGAGTAGATTTTCCGGAGCCGCTTGTTCCCTGAATGACGCACATCTGTCCCTGCCTCACCTCTGTGGAAATGCCTTTCAGCACCTGAATATAACTGTCATCTTTTCCGTAGCTTTTCTTTACTTCCTTTAGTTCAAGATACATATTCCAAACCCTCCTGTCATCTATCATAACAATATATATGTCATTTCCTGTCATTTAACATAACAATGTTATGTTTTTGTTATGTAAAAAGCTGCGCTCCTGCACAGCTTTTATTAATTACTTCTATGTTTCTCAGTTTTCTTCTGCGGTAAAATCATTTCCACAAATCCTCTTACAATAAAGTTCATGATTACTTTCATCTGCCGTACCGCCTCCTGTTCATCCCGCTCGTGGGTCAACAGATGAATAAATGCATCTATTGTCATGTGTGCCATCCAATGGATAATGCGGTCATCGACCTGCCTCCCTGCGCATTGTTTTGCGAACAGCTTTACTGATACATCAAATTCTTTTTCCGTCATATCCACAATCCGGTCGAGACTGTCTTCAAATTCAGTTCCCTGAGATTTGGTCAGCAGCAGAATAAAGGCTTCATAGTTCCGGTACAAATGGCGAATGAGCAGCTCTGCAATTTCATCATGATCGCCTTCCTGCTTCTCATAGACATCCGGCAGTGAAAGTATCTGCTCATCATCCCTGAAATGTTCCGCCAGCATATTCACAAGCGCTGTCAGAGGCGGTTCCACAATCGTCCGGAACAAATCTTCCTTATCTTCAAAAAAGAAGTACAGCGCTCCCGTAGTCACGCCTGCATTGGCACAGATTTTACGCAAAGATGCTTTGGCATAACCTTTTTCCATAAACTCAGCCTTGGCGCTGGCAATTAAATTTTCTTTGGTTTCACGCTCTTCTTTCAACTTAATAGCCATACTTTTCTCTCAACCTTCATGTCTGGCATATGAACAATTCGTCAGCCTGCGGGTTGTTTTCAAATCAACATAACAGTGTTATTTTATCATTCATTCAGGATTCTGTCAATATCTCCGACATTTCATCTCTTGAATTTGCGTGTGAAAAATTTATTTTTCAATCTAATAACCATGTTCCTTTCTCCGCCTGCGAATTTGTATGTGTGCTATGCACACATTTCTCAAGCACAAATTTGCAATTTAAAAATCAAAGATTTTTCAATCTATGCTCCTTCTGCTTGCCTGACTCGATCTTCACTTTTATACCGGTTCCGGTAATTAAACCCTAAGTCAAACCATTCTCCAAAAAGATATAGATTGCTCTTGACTGACAGTATACTGTAAGTCATATAATATATATAAATTGCAGAAGTCAATGCAACAGTACACAAATTCGCAGATTGAGAAAGGAGTATGGTTATAAAATGAAGGTTCTTTTAATTAACGGAAGTCCGCACGAAAACGGCTGTACATATACAGCGCTGAGCGAAGTGGCAAAGGTACTTGAAACAGAAGGGATTGAAACACAGATTTTTCATATTGGTAAAAAGCCCGTCCGCGGCTGCATTGCCTGCGGCGCATGCGGAAAGCTTGGAAAGTGTGTGTTTGACGATGATCCTGCCAATGAAATGATGCGTCTTATGCAGGAAGCAGACGGTATTGTAATCGGTTCACCTGTTTACTATGCAGGCCCGAACGGCGCACTTTGCGCGTTACTGGACAGGGCATTCTATGCAGGCAGCGGCTTTGAATTTAAGCCTGCGGCAGCGGTAGTCAGCGCAAGGCGGAGCGGTACGACAGCGACTTTTGACCGCTTGAACAAATATTTCACTATAAACCGTATGCCCGTTGTTTCCTCCCAATACTGGAACGGTGTTCACGGATTTACGCCCGATGATGTAAAGAAAGATGAAGAAGGTCTGCAGACCATGCGCACTCTTGGCCGCAATATGGCATGGATGCTAAAAAGCATAGCAGCGGGAAAACAGCCGCTGCCGACGATTGAGCCATTTAGTCGCACTAATTTTATCAGATAAAAAAGTCAGCCAGCTTAAAAATCCAAGGCAGGAATATGATTCCTGCCTTATAACTTTTTCTCCTTATTTCTTCATCAATTCTGCACCGGCATTCCATGCTTTTCCAACCTGTTCACCGGACACATAATATCCATGCCGGAACTGGTCGAAGATAAGTGCATCCAGTTTCGCAGGATCAACCTTTCCATTATCGGACAGAACACTTTCTTCTGCCGCAGTATTAACAATTTTTCCTACGATGCAATAAAAACTCTCTGTTTCAACCACCTCTGCAAGTTCACATTCCATAACTACCGGAAATTCCTCAATAATCGGCGCATCCACATGAGCGCTTTTTGCTGCCGTATATCCGGTTCTCTCAAATTTATCAGTCATCTTATTTCCTGTAGCTATACCAAAGAAATCCGCTACATCCATGTGCGCTTTGTCTGCAAGGCTTACAGTAAAAGCTTTTCTCTTCAGAAGATTCTGCGTAGTCTTGTGTTCTTCATCAATAAACAATGCAATCCTGTCTTCATTGCAAATCATTCCCCATGCAGCATTCATTACATTTACCTTGTCTTCATCTCCATATGCAGCTACCATAAGAACCGGCATAGGATAAACAGCCTGAACTACTCCTAAATCTTTTTTCATTTTGCTTTGCCTCCATATCTTTTATTTTGGGGATTGTTTAACCCCTTTAAGTGCTATCATTTTACCAAGTATTTACAGATATAACAATATCAAAATAATCTTTACCAATTGGTTTTTACAGCTTTTTAGTAAAACAGATAATTCTGTTTGCTTCTGTAAAATTCATAGCCCTGTGAAATTGAAGGCTTTTGTCATTGTCGATTTCACAATCACTGGCAAATTCCCTGCAGCCCTTATCTTTTGCCCACATCTCGCACTCTTGTAGCAACTCTTTGGCATATCCCCTGTTACGATAGCCTTCCTTAATCAAAATTCCCTCTAAATATCCGACAGGGGTTGTTTCGGTTCCTTCCACATAATCATACCGTAATTGACACTGCGCGAAACCGACAGGAACGTCATTTTCATATTTCAAGAAAATTTGAGCATCATCTTTGGATAGAAGCTCTGACAACTCATCGGCTAACTCATCAACAGAATTGTCTTCCCACATTAATACTGCTAAGTTAGCTATAACCCTTTTGTCATTTTTTGAAGCTTTACGTATCATTTTTCACCCTCCAGATTTGCTGCCCTTTCATCAGATACTATATGTTCAATTTCCTTACCGTGATTGATGAGTTTTTCCCTGAAAAATATCGGAAATTCTTTATATTCATCCAATTTATCAATAGGCAGCCAGCACATATACTCTTTTCCGCCCATCATTCCTACGCCTGCATTGCTGCTGTCCAATTCCCTTGTTCCTCTCGGTTTCATAAGGTAATAAAATTCGACACCATGACATTCTTTTCCTTCGAGTGAGCCATTTCCGTAAAATAAACATTCATTGACAAACGCGAGGCGGTCCACTTCATAATGTACACCTGTTTCTTCAAATACTTCACGAATTACCGCCTGTTCCGATGTTTCCCCTAAATGAACACCCCCGCCTATGCTGTAATAATAATCATCTATATCGTTTCTTGCCATCAGTACAGCGCCATCTTCTATGATAATCGCTGCGGCACGGTATCTGAAATAATATTGGTTTCTTGTAAAGCAGCAATCATATTCTTTCTGAAAATCATTTTCTACAAATTCATGCAGCCGTTCTCTTAGTCCATCAACAAACTGACCTGAGTAGAAAACCTCCCGAAATTCCTGTTTATTCACCCAACGAAAATCTATGGTTTCTCCTTTTTGAAGCTTTATCTTATCTTTAGCAATATCGGTCACACATAAATATCCATGATATATTGTTGTATCAGTTACAATATAATACAAACTTTCCAAAGAATCATCCGCAGTAATTCCCGTCTCTTCCAGCAATTCTCTCCCGGCTCCGTCTATGAAGCATTCCCCTTTGAGTACGGAACCTCCGGCACCGCTTTCCCATAACCCCGGATCATTCGGTTTATCAAAATCCCTTTGCATCAGAAGAATAGTCCCATCCTTATGCATGACAAAAACTTCCGCCACTGCATGCCGCAATCCTTTTGGTATTTCTTTACCCCGGATCAGGTCACATCCGGCCAATGTGCCGTCTGCACAATAAGCATCCCAAAGTTCTATGTTCTGTTTATTGTCTGCATTTTCCTTAAAGATACCTTTTTCCATATATCCACAGGTAAACGGGAAAAAGTCGAATTTTTTTGTACCGATATGCTTTGCCCCCAGATTCTCATACCAAATACGAAGTTTCTTGTTTTCCTCCACAATGCCGATATTCATTTTCTTACAGCCTCTGTCTGAAGCTGTCATAAGTGCATGACAAAATAAAGCTTCTCCGATATGCTTATGCCGATATTCCGGTAAAACACATAAATTGTTCAGCTCACACTCTTCGTTTTCCTGTATATGTAACGAATAGTACCCTGAAATCTGCCCGTTCTCATCAAAGTATCCGTACATGGGTCTGCCTTCTTCATACTGAAAATTTAGCCTTTCGGTTGTCGTCGCAAATGCTGTAAAGCGAGGGGCATTTTCTTCTGTAAATCCATACTCCTGCGCAACCGTTAAGAAACTTTTTCTGATTACTTCTACACATTTTTCAATTTCATACTTTTCAATCCGGCGAATCATATCATTTACTCTCCCTTTTTAATGAGAACATGATAATGAAATGAAGAACATGTTCTCCCATCTTTTTCATAAAAATCCTCAATATGCGTAATAGAAATAATTTCAAAACCAGCAAGCAGCTCTTTTACCAGATTATAATCTGCATAAAAATGGGGAACTTCATATTCCGGTCCTTCTTCCATACGAAGTTTAGTATTCTCATCAACCTGAGGCCAGCCTTCCTGCTTAAATCCCCAAGTCTCTTTTGAAGCAAGTGTTAAGTAACATTCTCCCTGATTTTTCAGCACTCGTTTAACCTCAGAAATTGCCTGTTTAACACCGTTAGTATCTGTATGGGAAATAACATTCCGGCACATAATACAATCCACACTCGAATCTGCATAAGGAAGCATCAGCATATCGCCTATTCTATAATCAAAAGACAAACTTTCACTTTCCGCCCACACTTTTGTTCTTGTAATTGCATCTTCACTAATATCAAAGCATCTGACATTAAATCCATTTTTTCCAAACAGCATGGAATGTCTGCCCAATCCGCAGCCCAAATCAAGAAATTCTTTCTTTTTCTGATTTTTCCAACGATTTAGTAAATAGTACGATTCTATGCTTGGTTCTTTCCAAACAC
Organism: uncultured Bacteroides sp.; assembly: GCA_964600805.1. Lineage (GTDB taxonomy): Bacteria > Bacillota > Clostridia > Lachnospirales > Lachnospiraceae > UBA3282. The sequence continues at coordinate 9,922 of CAZRKN010000043.1, forward strand.
TGCTTTCATCGTCTTTAACAATCTCCCATTGCCAGCCTTTTGATTCAACCATAGTTTTAATACCTCCGGAATTATGTCGCAAATATTATATAATATTCGTGACTGAACACAATAAATATAAAGAATTTTTGTACATATTCCAACTGCGATTTAACTCTTACTTGCTATAATAGTAAACTCTCCCGGTATCCTGTCATTTGTCCATGCCGGATGCTCGTCGAATTTTCTTATAACAAACTGAAATATGAGGCTATACTTCATATTGACGCAAAATCTCCAATACATCAATATATGTCCGTATGTCACTATATTCCAGCTGCATTTTCTCCAAATATAATTCAGCAACCGGAAGCTCCGTTACAGCTTCCTTTAACAAGAAATATGTTCTCGCTGCATCATATTCTTTTGGGGCTTTACAGATATTCGCAAAATCAATTATAATAGGACCTTTTTCAGAAGTAAGTATGATATTAAACGGATGAAAATCCCCATGACACAAAATGTTTCCTGAAGGTAAACGTTTTATTTTTTCTGACCATTCACCAACAAGCGATTTTTCGTTAAATAAATTCTGCATCCATTCTGTATATGGAACTGCGTCAACCATATTATGTATAAGCCAGTTTTTATGGAGATTTGTAAATATCTCCATAGCCTTGTCAAAAGTATAGTCATCCTGCATCAGCATCGCAAGACTTTTTCCCTGCACTTTTTCCATTATAAACCCAAATCGTTGATTTTCTTCTACAAATTCAAATAGTTTGGGAACATTTTCCATTACCCTGCTTACCATGCAATGATTATCATATTCATGCTGTACAGTGCTTTTTGAATAGCCCTTTTTAAATAATTTTAATACCTTTTTTTCGCCAACCTCAAAAATCTCAGCCGTATTACCTTCTGCAATTTTATGTTTTTTCAAATTTTCCATTACGGATATTCCTTTCAGAAAATTTATCTTCTGGCCAATGTCCTGAGAAGCTCTTCATACCGCTTTGTCTTATTATTAATATCGCTTTGAGTAACGCCATAATATTTATAGACCTCACGGAATGTTCTATCATGCTTTTTCATTATTTTCTTAGACTCTCCCGAGGCTGAACCGCCGATATATCCGTAATTCTTCTCTAAAATAAGCCTTGAGTCCAACCCCTCTTTTTGCATTTCCAGAATACATAAATCGATATCAAACAATTCTGTCGGTATCTCTTCTGCTGCTTTTTCTGCTGCTTTTTGCCACTGTTCCATTAACTCCATGTAGTGCTTAACGCTTTCTTCATCCTTATCTTCCAATTTCGGATAATCTTTGAGTTCACCTAACAATTCGGGCTTATACTGTAAAATGAACGCAAAACGCATCTGAGTATATTCCATTTTATACTCTTCTGAGTTTTTGCCAATATCGATATAGCCCCATTTACTTTTTACATATTCAATCACTTGCTCCATAGTATGTGGATTTGCTTTCAAATGTCCGGCAATACGCTTCTTTCTTAATATAAAAAGTTTACTTTGAATCTTCTGCTTTAGAGTTCTTTTTGAACCTTTACCGCCTAAAAAGAAAAAAGACGTAGGTCCATCTGCCCCTTCAATAACGGTCACTGCACTTGCTGCTTTTTTATCCATAGCTTTCTTACCCATAGTGTTCCTCGCAATTTTTATCTGTTTTTCTCAATATATCATAGCCACTAAAGCCATAATAATAAATCATTCAAGCAAGGATTGCATCGCAATTCTTGTAACGCAAGCTGCTGAGCTTGCGTTTATTATATCATATCCACAGAAGCGACTAAAGTATATTACTCCAATAAGATTTACTTTCTTACTTTTACTGCAAGGGCATGGGCCTTCATCCCCTCTGATTCTGCAAGTCGAATGATATAGTCTGCATTATTTTTTAAGGCAGTTTCTGTATATTTAATAACACTGTATCCCCGCATAAATTCTCCCACGGACATACCTGAAGAAAATTTAGCAGTACCGCATGTCGGAAGTATATGGTTGGTTCCACAGAAATAATCGCCTACCGGTTCGGTACTATACTCACCCACAAATACTGCGCCGGCATTAGTTAATTTCGTAAGAACAGCTTCGTAATCATTTAATAATAATTCAACATGTTCAGGGGCTATTTCATTCACGGCTTCTACAGCTTCTTTAATTGAATCTACCACAAAAATATCGCCGTAATTTTCAAAAGTTCTTTTGGTTGCATTAATAAGTTCATTTTCGTTACACAAACGATTAATTTCTTTTCTGATTTCCTGCGCTTGTACTTCTGAGAAGCAAAATGCTGTGCTGGCTTCAAAACCTGTTCCGTGTTCTGCCTGAGACATCATATCAGCGGCAATAAACGTAGGGTTGGCATTTGCATCAGCAATAATCGCGATTTCCGATGGTCCTGCAATGGAATCAATTTTTACCTCACCAAACAATAACTTTTTAGCCATCTGGGTATAGTTATTTCCGGGTCCCACTATTGCATCAACTTTCTTAATACTGTCCGTTCCGTAAGCAACGGCAGCCAGTCCCTGAGAACCTGAAATTTTCATGTAATTTTTTATATTCAGGTAGTCTGCTACATATAATAAATGTTTATCAATCGTTCCGTCAATTCTCGGTTTTGTAAGTATATATATGTTCGGTACACCGGCAACTATCGCCGGAACCAAATTCATACATAGCGTAGAAACCAACGGTGCCATATTTCCGGGAACAGTAACCGCAACACTGTTGATTGGCGTATATTTGCGTTCAAGCATAACGCCATCCTCATATTCTTCCACAAAACCCTTCGGTAACTGCTTTTTGTGAAATTTAAAAAGATTATCACAGGCTTTCCTGACAGCTTCTTTAAACTCTTCGGATACGCTTTCCCTTGCATTGGCGAATTCCTCTTCTGACACAAATAATCCGATTTCATTTATATCAACATTATCGAATTCTTTCATGTAGAAATATAATGCTTCGTCTCCTTTTTCCTTAACATTTTTCAATACCTCTTTAACTGTAGTTTCTACCTCTTCAGGAATATTGCTTCTTCTTTTTAGAAGATTGATATACCTTGGATTTTGATAGTTGAATTTGCTGATTGTAACCATTGTTATTTTCTCCTTTAATATTTAATAAAAAATCGAGTGCCAGCGCACTCGATTCAGAGAATGCTTCGCATTCTCAATGGAATGATTTACACTGCGGCGTAATTTCCTATAAGATAAAAAAACGCTTGTTGGGGAAATTTTCCCTAACAAGCGTGGATCAAGCGTTTCGCTTAATATCAGTTATGAGTATAACAATATAAGTGATGGTTTGTCAAGCGCAAAAATCATGGGTGTATTTTGCTTGCAAGTTGGTAATTCTAAAATAAGACACCGCTTAATTGGCAGCGTCTTTACTATTATCCTTATTTAATTCCTCAATCAAATAATTTTTAATATCTGTAATATGTTGCCTAAAATAATTGGGTTTCATTTTTTCAAAAGCCAATATTCTTTTTAACTTATATTCCAATTCGGATAATAATACTTTATTTTTTACAATATGTATCTTCTTTGTTTTATTAAGGTACTCTCGTTCAATATATTTATCAGTAAACGGAACAACATCACTTATAAAAAATATTGATTCTTCATTAGTATTTCCTACATGATAAAAACATGAACGTATATCTTTTTTATCAAAATTCATATACTTTTGAATTCTTTCTTTTGCTTTATAGTCTCTATGTCATAATTTCCTATAGGAATAGCCCAATATAAATTATTACATTCTAAAGATTTCATCAGACATATAATAGGCTTTCCTTTGAGTCATTCCATGTACCGCCTATATTTCTTATTATCTGATAAAATTCAATTTTACCAAAATACATTCCGTGTTCTTCCACTTTTCCTCCTGTACACCAAAAGACCCTATACATAAATATAGGGTCTACAATGTTTTTTGTCCTACATTGCGAAAGGTAGAAACCATTCAGATTTCTTAACCTTATTATATTCAATTCCTGCCGAACATTCAGCGAACATAATATGAACATTTTGTGAACAAGCTCAGTTATAAGCTAACTCTTAACTATGCAAATCAGCATATAATTTTCCAGCATAATCAGCGAAACAAAATTTTGATTTTATAAACGCTTAAGACAAGAGTGTTTTTCATCTATTGCAAACCCGTTATTTCTATAAAAATTCAATGTACTTTCCTTATTTGAACCTGTTTCAAGAAAAATTTTATAGCATCTGTGTTCTTTGGCTATTTCTGACGCCTGATTTAATAATGCTGATGCATATCCTCTATTTCTGTAATCTATATGTGTTACAACATTTTCAACAACTGCAAACGGGCTGACATTGTGTGTTAAGCTTTCGATTATTGCCATTTGCACAGATGAAACAACTTTCCCATCTTCTTCTGCAACTAACAAATGCATATTTTCATCTTTCTCAAATTTATCAAGAAGCTGTTTCCACAAACACATATCCTGTTCTTCTTTTGGGGGAAAATGCGTCAAATAGTCAAAGTATAATGTTTTTAAATCGTTCGCATCCGCACTTTTGGCTTTTCTGATAATCATTATGTATGTCCCTCATTTGCTCAAATCGTCCAATATTCACTTCCGATAATATTTGCGCACTTTGGCTAAACCTCGCAATTTATTTAGTTTTGTACCGTATCTATCCATATATGCATTCTCTCATCTGTTTTGTCTGTTATAATACCTCCATTCGCAAGAGCCACAGCTTTTGATGAAGCATTATCCGTATGAATAGTAACAAGCGCCTTATCAATTCCAAGTTCCCGGGCTTCTTTCAACAAAAGTCTTAATATTTCATTCCCATATCCTTTTCCGCGATACTGTGGAGCAATTCCATACCCTATATTTCCGCCTGCTACTCTAAGAGCATCCGTCAAAAAATGCCTCACACTTCCGAAGCCCACGGGAGTTTCGTCAACATATAACCAATACGTTGTAGACGGTACTTTCCAGCCATCTTCTATACCGATTTGTTCAGAGTTTTCATGCTTTCCGATTAACCACTCTTTGAACTCTTCAAATGTCAACCCGTTTGCCTTGTTAATTAATCCATTTTCCTCAGCAGGCATTTCCTGCAGCATATTATAAATATCATTTCCATCATCTACAGATAATCTTTTTAACTCTATCATACCATTAAAAACCTCAATTCTTACTTACTGTTAAAATGATGGCATAATATTTCAAAAGTACATTCATTTGCCCCGTTTGTAATCGTATTAATCGTTTTCACCGAAACCGGCTTTCCGAGCACTTCAGAAAACAAGCGTTGAAACCATCCTGCGGAACATTGGCAATATAACGGATTTAGCTTTTTCGTTTCATATGGAATATCACAATAGCAATTTTTGTATATAGCTATGACTTTATTTTGCTCAATATGAAGATTTCCGCCGCCAATTCCCACATCATTCATACCGGCTAAAAATTCATCAATGGTTGAGGATTTCTCGTATATATTTTTAGCTAATTCTATAGCTTCTTTTCCCAAACAGTTACCACCGCATTTTCGCATTGTGTCCTGCATGGGTATCATATTTGTTTCCGCATAGTTTAACAGATCATTTATATATTGCGCCTGCCCGCCTAAATCCGCGTTTTCAGGAATCTCCCCCAAAGCTGCGACTATACTTTCCCTGCCATCTAAATCCATATTTTCTAAAATCCTTATTGCTTTATTCACGCTAAAGACTCCTTTGTAAATTAATACTATTATGCTACCACATATGGTATGCATATTTCAACACTGCACCTGTCATTCTCGTTATCCCATACCAAATAGGCTTCCATAGTGGGAAGATTATCCTTTTTTATATTCAATTCGTCCAATAATTTATTATTAATATACCACCATGCATTGCCCAGCAAATCCTCGGAAATCTTTCCTGAAAGTACATACACCAGCCATTTGTGCGCAGGGTATGAGAAAGATTCCAAGCCTTCTACCTCACCATCATATTCCACGGCTACCATATTATCATTGCTTCCGTCGGCCCCAAAACCAAAACATAAACCGCAGAAAGGCTTTCCTGTTTCCAATGCTTCCATTTTTTCTATCGTTCCGTCCGTTCTTGCAACGCCCCATGCGCCGCCTCCTTCGGGTGTGACGCATCTTCTTCCCACCATGCGGAATGCCTCTTTTTCCACAAACATATATTCCGTGCCTGCTTCCTCTAACATCTCTTTCACCTTCAAAGAACAGATACTCTCTGTCATTTTGATGATTTCAGGCATCTTAGGCTGATAATCCTTGATTTCCTCATTGTAAGCTTTTGCTGTATTTTCCATTTTGTCTCCCTTTCTGCCACTCCCGGCAACGACTTTTTTATATTTCTGATGATAGCACAGGCACGCCTTTATTTCTTATCATTTTGTCTCAAAATTTACGGCGGCGAAAAGGCTTAACCGGGGATTCTTGAATCCATAATCAGTGTAATAAATTCCAAAAACCTCGTCTTCATTAATTTGCAGGCTGTTTTCCGTTGCAAACGAGGTCAATAAACTTTCAAAAGTATGATAATCACCCACAGATTCCCCTTCTAAAATAAGGTACATACCCTGCGAAATCACTTTTCGCTTTAACGTTCCGTTCTCCGGATATTCATCCGGCTTTTCTGCAAAAATACCGTATTCAAAACCATCACAAAGCTGCCGGACAAAAAATTTATTGATATTCTTTAAGTCGCCGGAATAGTAAATTTTAAAATATTCAAGCACGGCATTTGCAGCTTTGCGCTCGGCATTTTTTCCTTTTCCCTTTGCTGCCATAATCGTCTGCTGACTAAGATGCGCCAATCTTATACCGGGATACCCTGCCTTTGGCATGACCGGCAGATAAAGCTTGAGCTTATATGGCTTCCCCAGATGAATAATATATTCTTCAAAATACTCACCCTCGCCATTTTGGTACATACTTTGAGTAAGCCACAACTTATCTAAATACTCCCACGCAGAATTAATGACATCATCCTGATTTTTCACGGTTGTCATGGCAAATAGCCCTGTATAGGAGTCCATTTGTTTTCCCACTTTAAATACTTTTTTCAAATGCTCTGACTGTTCATCTTCTACTGATAAATAAAGTTCATAGCAAAATTTTTGATTTCTTTGCTTTCCGTTGCGCCCGAATATTATGCCTGAATAATCTGGCAGCAAGTCAAAAAGAGCTCTTACAGCTCTTCTTTCAATACATGTCAGCTTCGCGGAATAAAAATAAAAGCATTGAAACTTCGGAATAGTAATATGCTCCACAGATACGTCAAATATACTGTCTCCCATATATCTCGGAAAATAATAATACCTGTCGCTTCTTTTATATTCCATGGGAGTCATGTTAAGCTTGTGCTGTACCAAGCGGGAAAAATCCTGTTGTGAAGAATACCCACACAGATATGCGATATCAGCCAGCGAAAGCTCCGACTTTTTAACCAGCGTAAGCGCATTGGAAAGGCGTCTCTTCCTAATATACTCCTTTATAGAATGCCCCACTACATTGTTAAAATCCCGGTATAACTTGGCTCTTGATACAAACCCTGCCTGTGCAAGGGTCTCCGCACTGATATCCTCGGACAAATGTGCTTCCACATATTCAATTAATGATTTTATATAGGTCAGTTTTTCTCTGTTCATTATCATACTGCCCAGAATTGATATTATAATTTTAGTAAATATAGATATGAGTCTCTATCCGGATATTCATATTCAAATGGCTGTTCACTTTTGCTTATTCGGACATAGCCTTCTTTTTCAAAAAATCTATGACAGTTCGCAGCTACCGACGGGGTATCAAACATGAGCTGCTTTATATTATTCTTTATTGCATAATCAAGCAAAGCCTTATACAATTCTGTCAAAATACCGCATTTTCTATGTTCTTTTTTTACAAATCCCTTTTTCAGAATACCATTGCCGTTACCTTTGTTCATTAAGGCAAGCGTTCCTATAACTTCATTATCCTCTACTGCAAGCCAGAATTCTCCGCCGTCTTTTTCATAATAATTGGGTATATCAAGTAAATCCGGCTGTTCCTCCAATGACAAATCAATTTTAGCTTCTTCATTCTGAATATGCAAAATCAAGTCAATAATCTGCTGCTTGTATTCTTCCTGATAGGTTATTATTTTCATGCCATCTTGTCTCCTCTTTTAAGGTGAGCTAATTTCTGTGTAAATTATAACATCACCGCCCTGTTTTTTCAATCAGTACTGATAGAAAAAAGCCCAGAACACACCATATTACAAGGTTTCTGGACTTCTACTTAGTAGCGAGAGGGGGACTTGAACCCTCGACACCACGGGTATGAACCGTGTGCTCTAGCCAGCTGAGCTATCTCGCCATAAAATATATAATTGTTCCCCCTGAAACTTCTTTATGAAGTTTACAAGGAAGTGGGGCCTATAGGGCTCGAACCTATGACCCTCTGCTTGTAAGGCAGATGCTCTCCCAGCTGAGCTAAGACCCCATCAGGTTACAGATTATTCCAAAATACTGTTTTTCACAACCTGCTTTGCTAGTATACAATTTACAATACCCCTTTGTCAAGGGGTTTTATTATTTTTTTAAAAAGTTCGGTTGAAATTTTAATTTTCAACCATTACATCCGTTCAGGTGCGGAAAAGCCAAGCAGATCAATGCAGGTTTCCAGAATGTCCTTGGTCAGCATAAGCAGTGCTATCCAACCTGACTGCTTTTCCTTATCCTCTTCTGACAGAATTTTTGTTTCATGGTAGAAGCTGTTGAAAGCGTTCGCCAAATCATATATATATGCACAGACTTTATGAGGAGCAGCTTCCTCGTATGCAGCTTCAATCGCTGCATTAAACTTAGCGATTTCTAACATCAGGCTTTTCTCCGATCCATTAACCGCATCGTGTAATGCGACGTTTTTCTCCGTGGAAACACCATTCTGGTCTGCATATTTATTCAAAATAGATTTAATCCGGACAATCGTATACAGTATATATGGTCCTGTGTCGCCTTCAAATGATGTGAACCTGTCAATATCAAAAATATAGTCCTTCGACGCCTGATTGGATAAATCACCGTATTTGAGGGCCGAAAGCGCCACGATTTTGGAGGTTTCTTCTGCCTCTTCTGTGCTTATCGCTCCATTCTCCGAGATTTTGCGATACATTTCCTCATTAACATCATTAACAAGGTCTTCAAGACGCATTACTCCGCCGTCTCTGGTCTTAAACGGCTTACCGTCTTTACCGTTCATGGTTCCGTTACCAATGTGTATAAGCTCTGTTTCCGTTTTCACCAGTCCGGTCTTTCTTGCACAGCGGAATACCTGTTCAAAGTATAAATCCTGTCTCTTATCCGTTATATAGATGAGCTTATCAGGCTGATACTTGTTCATGCGGTCCATAATAGTAGCCAAATCCGTCGTATTGTATAAAGCAGCCCCGTCTGACTTTAAGATTATACATGGCGGCATTTCTTTGGTATCCGTTTCTTCCTTGACGTCTACCACCAGTGCCCCGTCGCTCTCATATGCATAGCCGCCTTTTTTCATTTTCTCTACCATGTCCGGAATGATATCATGAACGTCAGACTCACCCTTCCACAAATCAAACTCAACATTCAGATTTCCATAGTTTTTCTTTAAATCCGTTACGGACACATACATAATATGCTTCCAGAGCGCTCGATAACCACGCACGCCGCTTTGCAGCTTATATGTTGCCTCCATTGCCGCTGCCTTATACTCTGCGTCTTCTTTTGATTTAGCACTTGCCGTCGGGTATATTTCCTCAAGCTCCGATATGGTAAATGGAGGCTCTGCCGGATATTCTCCTGTATAATCATCATCAAAATACACAAGCTCCGGCTTTCTTTTCTGCACTTCCGTAATGACCAGTCCCATCGGCATTCCCCAGTCACCCATGTGGACGTCGCCGATAACATTATGTCCTGCATACCTGCTTATCCTTTTAATACTCTCACCGATAATTGCGGGCCTTAAATGCCCTACATGAAGAGCCTTGGCGACATTCGCCCCGCCGTAATCTATAATAATCTGTTTTGGCTGCTTTGGCATCTGCAGACCGAATTTAGCATCATCACGCATTTTTTGCAGATATTCTTTCACGAAATGCTCTGACACTTTCAGATTCAGGAATCCCGGCGCTACCGCGCTGACTTCTGAAAATACGCTGTTATCCTGTAGTTTCTCAGCCACTTCACCCGCAATTGCAATCGGTGCTTTACGGTATTGCTTTGCACCTGCCATTGCTCCGTTACACTGATATTCGCACAGATCAGGTCTGTTGGATATTGTTACCTTCCCCAAATCCGCCTGATAGCCCGCTGTTTCAAACGCTTTTTTCATTTCATCGGATATTAAATCTAAAAATTTCTCCATGATCACATTCAGTCCTTTCCTTTATATTTAGAAAATAATGCCGCATCATAAATCATTTCAATGCGAATGCGGCGTGTTTGCCACAGATATACTCTTATTCTCAGAATCGATTGCGTCGGCACTCGATTTTTTATTCATGGTAATATAATTCTTGCATAGCATGAACTTTATCTTTTTTTCTTTTTTACGTCATTTTATTTTCGCGCTCTATCTTAGAATATATACACCCACAATAGTCCTGCCTATATAAGTCATATTCTCTTGATAACTCAATTGACCGTTTATAACCGTTCTTCTTCTTAAAATCAGATGGCAGCCAGCTTATTCCGCACTCACCCGCAATCCGTTCCCCGATTTCATTTATCTTCACGGCGTTTTTCAACGGGCTGATTGTCAAAGTGGTAGCGAAATAATCATAATTTCCCCTTCGCGCCATTTGCGACGTTTTTCTAAGACGCAATTCATAGCAGGAAAAACAACGTTCTCCGCCTTCCGGACAATTCTCCAGTCCCTTTACAGCCGCAAAAAACTCTTCCGGCTCGTAATCGCCTTCTTTTATATCAATCGGATAGGAAGTCTTTTCATTATAAACCGCAATCAGCCTTTTCTGCTCCGCTACCCTCTTACGGTATTCCTCTTCCATAGAAATATTAGGATTATAATAGAATACGGTGATTCTAAAAAAAAGTCGCAAATACTCCAAAACATAACTGCTGCATGGTGCACAACAGCTGTGAAGCAGCAGCCTCGGCGGATTATCCGGCGATAATCCCTCTATTATCTTGTCCAATTCTTTTTGATAATTTCTAATCGCATTCATTTAATCATAGCCGTTTAATTCAGAATCATGACGTTTAAGCCGAAATCTCTTCCATACAGTTTAGCACTAATCGATATGCTAACGTCTCGCAATCGTTGCGATATCCACCAAGTCAAGCTCCCCTTGCGAAGCCGCATTCTCAAGGCTTGAAACTAACGCAACCGCCGTGTCCATAGCCGTAATACAATATATGCCTGTCTCAATCGCCGTCCTTCTAATCAAAAATCCGTCTCTGCTCTTATCGCGTCCCTGCGTCGGCGTATCTATAACAAGGTCAATCTTATGTCCAAGAATCAGATCCATAACAGTAGGGGATTCCTGATGAATCTTATTGACCTTTCTTGCCTTAACTCCTGCATCATTCAAAGCTGCTGCCGTGCTTCTGGTAGCATAAATGATATAACCCAGCTTTTCAAAACGCCTGGCAACTTCGATTGCTTCACCCTTATCGGCATCTTTTACAGTAATAATCATCTGCTTATATTTCGGCAGATTCACGCCCGCTCCCAAAAATGCCTTATAAAGCGCTTCATTGAAGGTTCCGGCTATACCGAGGCACTCTCCTGTTGACTTCATTTCGGGTCCTAAGCTGATTTCCGCCCCGCGAATTTTCTCAAAAGAGAACACCGGCATCTTGATAGCATAATAATCCGCCGCCGGCTGTAAGCCCGGTTCAAATCCTAAATCACGGATTTTTTTACCGATAATCACCTCTGTAGCCAAATCTACTATCGGAATCCCCGTTACTTTACTGATATAAGGTACGGTACGTGAAGAACGAGGATTTACTTCAATCACATACACCTCATCATCTACTGCAATAAACTGGATATTTATTAATCCAATGACATGCAGCGCCTTTGCCAGTCTTCTGGAATATTCCGCAATAGTTTCCCTTACCTTATCACTGACAGTCGGTGCTGGATAGACTGAAATACTATCGCCTGAATGCACGCCTGTCCTTTCTATATGTTCCATAATGCCGGGAATCAGAATGTCGGTTCCGTCGCACACTGCATCTACTTCCAGTTCTTTTCCCTGTAAATACTTATCTACCAGAATCGGATGTTCCTGAGCATAACGATTTATGACCGCCATAAATTCCTCGATTTCCTTATCTGAAATTGCTATCTGCATTCCCTGACCCCCAAGTACATATGAAGGTCTTACCAAAACAGGATATCCGAGTCTGTTTGCTACTTCTTTAGCTTCTTCTGCGGTATATACGGTTCCGCCTGCTGCTCTGGGAATCCCTGTCTCCTCCAGAATCTTATCAAACAGCTCCCTGTCCTCTGCTGCATCTACGTCCTCCGCCTTTGTTCCTAAAATCGGTACACCCATCTTCATCAGGCTTTCTGTTAATTTAATAGCTGTCTGCCCACCGAACTGCACTACCGCTCCGTCAGGTTTCTCTACATTGACGATATTCTCTACGTCTTCCGGTGTAAGCGGTTCAAAGTAGAGCTTATCAGCAATATCGAAGTCTGTACTTACCGTCTCCGGATTGTTGTTGATGATTATAGTTTCATAACCCTCTTTGGCAAACGCCCATGTTGCATGAACCGAGCAGTAATCAAACTCGATTCCCTGACCGATACGGATGGGACCGGAACCCAGCACCAGTACCTTTTTCTTAGAATGCGTCTCTTCTACTTCCGTTCCCGAACCGAATACTGAATAATAATAGGGCGTGCTTGCCGCAAATTCGGCTGCACAGGTATCAACCATCTTAAACGCTGCTATGATACCGTTATCATAGCGCATCTTCCTAATTTCAGCTTCCGTTTTCCCTGTCAGTCTGGCAATAACATTGTCAGGAAACTCAATTCTTTTCGCTTCTTTTAAAAGCTCTATAGTAAGCGGTCCCTGCTCCAATGCAGCTTCCATCTCTGTCAGAATCGCAATCTTATCTATAAACCATACATCTACCATGGTAATCTCATGGATTGTATCATAATCAATGCCTTTTCTGACAGCCTCTGCAATGACATAAATTCTCTGGTCATCTACTATCTTCAAGCGTTCAATAAGTTCTTCCTTGGATAAATCGGAAAAATCATAGCTTCGCAGGCAGTCTACATGCTGCTCCAGTGAGCGGATTGCCTTCATCAGCGCACCCTCAAAGTTGTTACCGATACTCATAACCTCGCCTGTAGCCTTCATCTGCGTCGTCAATGTGTGCTTTGCCGTTATGAATTTATCGAAAGGAAGTCTCGGAATCTTCACTACACAATAATCAAGCGCAGGCTCAAAGCTCGCGTAAGTTTTGCCCGTAATGGCATTTTTAATTTCATCCAGCGTATAACCCAGCGCAATCTTAGCCGCAACTTTCGCAATAGGATAACCTGTCGCCTTGGATGCAAGCGCAGAAGAACGGCTCACACGTGGATTGACTTCAATTACACAATATTCAAAACTGGTAGGATGCAGGGCAAACTGCACGTTGCACCCCCCTGTAATTTCCAATTCATTGATTATATTAAGGGCAGAACTCCGAAGCATCTGGTATTCTTTATCGCCAAGGGTCTGTGAAGGAGCTACAACGATACTGTCTCCCGTATGAACGCCTACCGGGTCTATATTTTCCATATTACATACGGTGATGCAGTTGCCGGCGCTGTCACGCATAACCTCATATTCAATTTCCTTCCAGCCCGCTATACAGCGTTCTACCAATACCTGCCCCACACGTGAAAGACGCAGACCGTTGGCAAGTATTTCTTCCATTTCAACCTGATTATGTGCAATACCGCCGCCTGAGCCGCCAAGCGTATATGCCGGACGTAAGACTACGGGATAACCGATTTTTTTTGCAAAAGCAACGCCGTCTTCAATATTTTCCACTACAAGAGAAGGTGCGCACGGCTCACCGATTTTTTCCATCGTTTCCTTAAATTCAAGCCTGTCTTCCGCCTTTTTAATCGTTTTTGCGGTCGTTCCAAGCAGCGTAACCCCATGTTCTTTAAGAAATCCGCTCTCATCCAGTTCCATCCCAAGATTCAAGCCTGCCTGTCCGCCCATATTGGGCAAAAGGCTGTCCGGTTTTTCTTTGATAATAATCTGCTCTAAAACCTTCGCCGTTAAAGGTTCAATATATACTTTATCCGCAATATCACCGTCGGTCATAATCGTCGCAGGATTGGAATTGACCAATATGACCTCCATACCTTCCTCCTTCAGGGAACGGCATGCCTGCGTACCCGCATAATCAAATTCCGCCGCCTGCCCGATTACAATCGGTCCCGACCCAATCACCAAAACTCTTTTTACATTTGGATTCTTCGGCATCTTCTTTCCTCCATTTATATCTATCCATCTCTAATTCTTATTCACAACCCGACAGAATGTCACCAGACATTCTGTCAGGCAAAACATATAAATTCTTAGTAAGCGTTCTTTGCTTACTTAGAATTTCTTTTGCAAGGCGAATTTATTTCGCAAGGTGAATTTATTTCGCCAGGTGAATTTAATTCACCTTGTTCATCATATCAATAAACCTGTCAAACAAATACCCTGAGTCCTGTGGTCCCGGACATGCTTCCGGATGGAACTGCACGGTAAAAATATTCTTGCCGGTATAGGAAAGCCCCTCGTTCGTGCCGTCATTGACATTGATAAACGCAGGTTCCGCCACCTTACTGTCCAGCTTGTCCATATCCACCACATATCCATGATTCTGGGAAGAAATATATACCCTGCCCGTCGCCAAATCCTTCACCGGATGATTACCGCCACGATGCCCGTATTTCATTTTAAAAGTATCTGCCCCCGTGGCAAGCGCCATCAGCTGATGCCCTAAGCAGATTGCAAAAATCGGAATATCCGTATCATACAGCTTTTTTATTTCCGCAATGATACTCGTGCACTCTTTAGGGTCGCCCGGTCCATTACTTAACATAATGCCCGAAGGCTTGGACGCTATTATTTCCTCCGCAGGAGTCAGCGCCGGATATACGGTCACATCACACCCTCTTGCTGCAAGAGACCTTGCAATGTTGTCTTTTGCCCCAAAATCAAGCAGCGCTACTCTTAAGCCCTGCCCATTCAGATTTTTTACCATACTCGGTTTCTTTTCACGTTTTCCTTCCGCATACTCTGCGGCATTAAAACCGGAACTGCCTGAAACAGGACCGTTCTCGGATAAATCCCTGCTGCCCTTTATTTCATATTTATTTTCACAGGTTACTATTTCTACAACTTTTCCGGTCGTATACGCTTTTAATTTTGGGATTATTTCTTCTAATTGATAGGCTTCATTAGTGGTAATCATACCGTTCATAGTGCCCTTCTCGCGAAGTATCTTCGTCAATGCTCTTGTGTCAATCCCCGCTATACCCGGCACTTCATTATTTTCAAGAAACTCCTGAATAGTCATATCACATCTGAAATTGCTTGGGATTCTGCTAAGCTCCCTTACAATAAATCCATCCGGCCACGCCTTGCGCGACTCCATATCATCTTTACAGACTCCGTAATTTCCAATCAGCGGATATGTCATGCACACAGCCTGTCCCGCATATGAAGGATCGGTCAGCACTTCCAGATATCCCGCCATTGATGTGTTAAAAACAATCTCACTTATGATTTCTTTCCTCGCACCGATGTGGGTTCCCTCAAACACAGTACCGTCTTCCAAAATTAAAAATGATTTCATTCCAGTAACCTTTCTCCAGCAGCATAATTTCTACAGATAATCTGCTTCGTAAATTTTCCACAGATAATTTGCTTTGCAAATTTTCTGTTATTATAGCATATTACCCCCCAGATTTTCAATGGGAGAACACGCTAAAAAAAGAAAGCATTATCAGAAATTATTATGCGAAACTACTTACTTTGTATCAACACTTCTGACTTTGTCAATACCATACTTCCAAAAGTGTCCTGACTCTGCTTCTGTAAGTCTGCAAGATGAAGAATGACTCCGTTTTCATATTTCCTTATCCCGTGGCGCTGTGCCATTTCCTCTGTATAGTCCTCCAGAAAATATACGTTTTCCAGCCTGAATCCACTGTTATACTGGCATACCATAGGCAGAATGCCCGTGTTTTTATCAGAAACCTCTATTTCCTCCTCAGATACGTGAAATGTTACCCATGCCATACCCTCAAGCATGCATTCCGCCCTTTTTTGAAGAGATACATAATTCCCCAGCGAATAATAACAAAGAGCGCGATTACCATTTTCGGCAGTAATCCACTCCACCGGCTGCGGAACGTGAGGATGGGTTCCGATAATCAGATCAGCTCCCGCCTCCGCCATTTCCTGTGCAAATTTTATCTGATATTTAGAAGGCGTGGTTTTATATTCCGTTCCCCAATGCGGGAAAACAATAACAATATCCGCCGCTTCTTTTGCAGCTTTTATGTCCTCTGCAACCTTCGGATTCATTGTGGTGAAATCTATTCTTCCCGTTTTTTCATCATAATTACACAGCATATTCAGATGCTTCCTTAAAGAAGGACCTATTGTCTCACTGTTAGGACCGTATGTATAATTCAGAATGGCGAACTTAAACTCCCCGACCTCAAGCAGCGGAATTTCCGAAACTTCCTCTTCACCTCTGATACCTGTCACCAATATTTCCGGATGCTGCTCCCAAAAAGATACACAATGTTCTATTCCCTTTATTCCTTTGTCAGCCGCATGGTTAGTAGCATGCAGCACCACATTAAAGCCGGCGGCAGCGATGGCATCCCCCACTTCGGTAGGAGAATTAAAAGTCGGAAAACCCGAAAATCCCAGCTCATTACCGGCAAAAACAGTTTCCTGATTAATAACCTTTATATCAGCTTTATCAAGATAAGCTGATATATTATCAAATAAAAAAGAATAATCATAACTTCCATCGCTCTGTATGCCCGTATTTACGATACCCATATGCAGCAGATTATCGCCTATAGCCATCAAGGTAATGTCATACTCTCCAGTGTCAGGCTCATTCTCTATCGGCAAAGACTCACTCTCAATAAGTAAAGGTTCATCCTTTATAAATAAGGACTCACTTTCTGTCAACAAAGGTTCGTCACCGGTGGATAAATCACCATTCTCCATAGATACGGATTCGCTGTCCGTAAGTGAAAATATATTATCCGTTTCCGCACTTCCTGTCATGGGCGGTGTGAACATACCGACAGATATGAGCAATTCAGTTTCGTGTTTATAAATGTATGTAAAAGTGATAAAGTATACAATTGCCAGAAAAATCGACGGAAACAGCACCGATAGCAGCCGTTTTTCTTTCATACCCAAACCCCCAATCCTATGTCTGCTTACTTTTAATATAATCAGAGAAAGTTGCCGTGGGCAGCACCCTCCTTTTTCGAAGCATATTGGACCAAATAGTGTTTCCTTCCGTTCCAGTGATAATTCCCGAATTCACCGCCTCGATAAGAATGTCTCCGGTAGTAATATGCTTTAACCTATATTTGTTCACATATGGCGATATATCCCTCAAATTATTACCGGCTATAGTTCCTCCGTATTTTTTCACCATAGCTATACCGGCGGCTTCACCACTGCCAATAATTCGCATCCCTTCTTCCGGTGCAGTAGTCATTTGAAGATAATCGTGATATTCAGCTGAATCAACTTCCATACTTTTCACAGCAAGGTCACCATTACTTTTCAATAAATCCACTTTTGCAAATAAATGCGGAACCTTCTTCAGCTCATCATATACCTGAGCCGGTAAAATGATATGTCCCGCATAAAGTTGAGATAATATGCTTTCACCGCGCACCCAGAGGAAAGCAGACAGGCAGTCTGTATCGAAGAAATACTCATCAGTCAATTATCTCTCCCCCAGTCTCATCTTCATCTCCAAACGCAATATCATCACGATAGGCATCTAAAAGCAGTTCATCAATCTTTCCATATGAAACCAAATCCTTTTGCCGCAGCCTTTCCACCTGCTTTAGATAATATCCATAGGTTCTTTTCTGCAATTCAACCGGAGAAGGTTTGTAGAGTTTATCCGCATATCCAAGACCTTTCGCAGTTGATATTACGCCAAAGCTGTATGCGTCCAGTTGAATTCTTGTCAGGTATCCCTCTGAAACCATCCTCCATAACATTGCCTGATGACTCATTCCAAAATACTGCTCTAACTCAATAATATTTTGCAGAGAAGGAATTTCACCATCACAATTTTTTTTAACCATTGCTCTTAAGGACTTATATGGCGCTAAAAAGTAAGACGCAAATTGATCAGCCTTCTTCTCGACTTCATTTGTTGAATCAAACTTTTTCGAACACACATTAAATCCCGATGATTCGTCGTAATACAAATGATAAAATTCATGTGCCAGCGAAAACCTCTGCCTACCATATGACATTGTTGAATTAATGGCAATCAATTTAACCTTTTCGTTCGCGACACACATTCCACTGATATTTTCACCTAAAGGATAATATACAATTGTCAACTCATCAATCTGGCTCGCCAATGAAAAAACATCTACCGGCGAATTGGCATCTTCCCCCAGCATCTCTCTTAATTCCTGCGCTTTCGTATTAAGATCAAGTTTATCAATCATTATCACCCTCCAGCATCTCTGCCATAAATCGGCTGTTGATAGCTATTTTCCCGATTTCCGCGATTACCTTAAGATCATTCTGACTTACTTCCTGCGCTCTATACGCAAACTGAATAGGCCGCGTTTCAATCTCAGCATTGACAAATGTAGATAAGCTGTAGCCATAAAGGTTAACAAGATTTTCCAACTGATCAACGGTCAAATTTCTTTCTCCCATTTCTACTTTAGATATAAATGTCTGGGTCACACCGAGATACTCAGCAATCTGTCCCTGTCTCAATCCGGACTGCTCCCTCATCAACTTCAATTTTTCATATACAGTAGCCATAATTGACTCCTTTCTTATCGCAATTGTCTGCGCAATTTTATTATACATTGCCGCTGTCATATTTTCAATGTATTTTTTAATATTTTTATGACATCATTTTGCAGAGAAGAGCATATCCGGCGTACCGATTATGGAATAATAACGGTTGAGCGGACTGCCAGGCAAATAGCGAGTTAGTTGTTTTACATGGGAAATTATATGCTGTATGATGGAGGCAGAGCAAAAGAAGGAGGAATGTGATATGGAGTTAGGTGATAAAATTGCGAACTATAGGCAGATGCAGAACATGACACAGGAGGATTTGGCAGAAAAGCTGGGCATTACGCCTCAGGCAATCTCCAAATGGGAGCGAAACCAAAGCATGCCGGATATCGACACCTTTGCGAGGCTGTGCATAATTTTATCGGTGGATGCGAACGAAATGCTGAAAATGACCTGGCAGAACCGGAACGTGTGGCATGAGCGGCTAAGAGAAGAACTGCGGACGGCAGAAGAGCCGGTGGCGGTCTATTTTGGTATGGATCTGGTCACGGAAGTCTTTTTGAAGCAGCCTTATATGGATTATGTTGAAGAACAGAGACTCAGACTGGCAAGATTGGGATTCTGGCTGCCTTTGGTACGCCTCTGTGACCAGACCCGGCTTGAACCAAAAGAATTTATGATCCTGTCTTACCACAAAGTTCTCTATCGCGAAGTGCTTGAAACGGTCGATGAGAATACGGGACAATATATGATAACAAAGATGGCAGATACGGTGATGGACAACTATGCGTATGTTTTAAACCGTGATATTGTCAAATGCATTGTGGATAGTCTGGCAGTTGACTATCCGGCGCTCATAAACCATGTTGTACCGGAGAAAATCTCCTATGCGCTGCTACAGAAGGTTATGGTCGGACTTCTAAACAGGGGAGACTATCCGTGCTATATGGTTAAGACTATAGAGATTATGGAGGATATGCTGCTGAAAAATCCCGAAGCCGGGGCAGATGATCTTGTCTTAGCTGTTGCTGCGGCAATCGAGGGAGATGACAACTATTCCGTGTTCATGCATAATCGGAGAACCTAGGCGGAATCCCTTGATATTATCGAGGGATTCCGGATAGAGTCACACTATTTTTCCAATTTAATTACTTCCTCTGTGTATTTCTTTTCCATATCATGCCTGATTTTCCTGTTTTCAACAGTATCAAAAATGATGGAGAAGTCATAGTCCTCAGGATATAATTCCGTGGCTGCCACATGGAGTTTTACCCTTTTATGATTAATCCATATCTTTTTACCTTGCAATTGCACTCTTAAGACGCCCTTTTTATTCATCTGCTCACATACAATTCCAATCTTCTTGTCAGGATAGACCATAACGCAATCCCCCAGTTTATATTTTGTATTAAGTACTGCATTACCGTTTTGTTTCTTGATTTTGTATACTTTATTTATTTTTCTTTTTTCAATCACGGTATCTTCCTTCAGGAATTTGTAAGTGCCAATTGCAGACTCGCCATATGCAGCCTTTATCGCAAGCTTAAGCATTTCATTCGGCATTCCAAGCCTGTCGGCTATATAAAAAGCACAGCTTTCACCCGCTTCTCCAAGTACCATTTGATAGGTCGGCTTCAAAGTTTCCTTATCAAAAGTCATCCTTGCATTCATAATATCCGACGCCTTATCCGCATATTCCTTTACTTCGGGATAATGTGTCGTAACAAGGAAAAGAGAACCGCTTTTTCTTAGTTCCTCCAGAATCGCAACTGCGATTCCCATACCTTCCGCAGGATCCGTTCCTGAACCAAGCTCATCCATGATTACCAGACTGTCCTCGTTTGCTTCGCTTAGTACTTCCAACACATTTTTGATGTGTGATGAAAATGTAGATAAGTTTTCGGCAATATTCTGACCGTCTCCTATATCACACAGATATGCGTTGTTCATACAGATATCAGCCTCTTTACAGGTAACATGAAGTCCGCACTGTGCCATCATGCAGTTGAGCATGACCGTCTTTATCGCTACCGTTTTACCGCCTGTGTTGGGACCGGTTATTATGATTCCCCTTATGCCATCTCCTATTTTGAATTGCAGGGGTACATTTATACTTTTATCCATCAGCGGATGTCTGGCATCTTTTAAAATAATCCGACGCTCCGTATTAACAGACGGCTCTGCTGCGCCCAAGTCAATGCTTAGTTTACCTTTTGAAAATATGAAATCCAGTTTCTCAATCATTGTAATATTTCCGTTCATCACATCAATTGATGCCGCAACCATTGATGTTAATGTATACAAAATACGATATACTTCATTTTCCTCGCTTATCTTAAGAAGCTGCAGCTCTTCATAAAATTTTGCTGCACCTGCAGGCTCAATAAAAAATGTACTTCCTGTAGCAGACTTATCTATAACGCTTCCTGATATCTTCAGTTTGCATTCCTTTTTGACCGGAATACAAACCCGCCCGTTTCTCATTGTACAATAGTTATCCGCCATGCATTCCTTATTAGTGCGCATAACCTGCTCCGCCTTCTGCTTCATCTGTTCTTCACATTTTAATATTTGGCGCCTTATCTGGCATAATTCCTTCGAAGCATAATCATCTACCATCCCGCCTCTGATCTGTCTGGCAATTTCACTTCGAAGCTCTTCCAGTGCATCCAGATTTTCCTCATAATAAGCCAATGGGTTCTCATGTGCTTTTCCTCTTTCCAGATATTCCTTTAAGCGCCTTACTGCCGCCAAAATGGTTTCCACACGCTCTAACTGATACGGAGTAAGGCAGTCGCCTTTTTCTGCAATCAGTATAATGTCTTTTATTTCAGTAAGGTTCTGCAAAGGAGGGGTTCCCAGCTTTTCCATCAGACATTTTGCATCCGTCGTGTATTTTAACTCCTTTCTCAGCTCTTTTTCGGAAAAATACGGCGATATTTCTCTGATTCTGCTTTTTGCCCGGTCAGTCACCGCTAACACTTCCCAAATATCTTTTACCTTATCAAATTCAATTTGTTTCTCTATATTCATTTCAATAACCTATCCTTTCTCTAAGTCTACGAACTTGCACTATTGTAATGCTTTAGCCCCTGCTTCCAGACGATGCCGGTCATGACAGAAAACAACAGTACAACAAATATTCCATACAATGCCGACTGCCACCCCATTTCGCCTATGATGCTCTGCACCGGAAATGTTGCCATGATTCCATATGGCAGCACCAGATAGAAAATAAACTTATACACGCCGTAAAATGCAATTCCCGGCAGTTTCATACATAAATCAATCCCGGCTTCCTCTATCTGCTCCATACGCGCCATGGAAACTATATACAAAGAAACGGAACGAATGATAACTTCCACTTCATAGTATAAAACCGCCATCAGGACAATCCAGAACAGATATTTTCCTATCTGTATCGCTGTCAGCCGAATCTTCAGCATACTGATTCCATATACGATAATACAGATACTCATACATACAAGCGGAATCGAACCCGGACTGATGTTTTCAAATGTCAGCCTGAACAACGGACTGACCGGTTTGGTCAAATACAAATCCAGCTCCCCTGATTTAACTTTGCCGGGAATCCCATTGACACCGAAAAAATACAAAGTCATATTCACCGCATTCAGCAAGGAAAAAGTTCCTATATAGAGAATCATTTCCCCCTGATGCCAGCTTCCAATCGTATCCACATTGGCATATACCACTCCAAACGCCAGAAGCTGAATAGCGAACAGACTGCCGTCTATCAAAAACGGTGCAAAAAAATCCAGTCTGAACACCGTCAGTCCATGAAAACGCAGATACAACAATTCTTTTAGTACACGCATGTTTTTCTTTAAATATCTCACCATAATCCTCCATTCTTACTCAAATTCCTACCCCGTCATACTTTCTCAAATATTTGTTCCAAGTCACATAAATCACCCCCTGAATCATCACGCACCATGCAGCCACGATACATAATCCGGGAACTGCTTCATTCTGACACATGCCTGTGAAAAGCATTGCAGGTAAATATGTTACATAATAAAACGGCAATATTTTCATGATATTTACCACTGCTTCCGGAAAGAGCGCAAGCGGCACGATGCTTCCTGTCACCAATGCGGCCAGATTATTCTTTATCATTAAAAATGTACCGATTCCCTGATACTTCAAGGTCAGTAAGCCTAAAAAAAAGTTTAGCTGCACCATAAAAAGCATCCCTAAAACCGTCATCACCGCCGCACATAAGACGACAAACGCATTTTTCACAAATACAAATTCTATATGAAACACAAAAACCCATATTACTGCCGCTATCAGGTCAAACAGGATATAAAACAGCACAATTCCTAATTCCATCGCCATGAAATACCTTTGGATTCCCACAGGGATAACCATATATTTGGAAAACGTGCCGTTACGAATCCTCTCATGGATTTCCCAACTGATACCGTCAGACATTTCTAACTGCGCTAAAAACGAACTGACAATATAATAGGACAGCATGCCGTGAAAGGTGAAAACGCCGATTTTTTCCCTGCTTTGAAAAATGATGCCCCATAACAGATAGGCAAATAGTATCCTGCCGATTGTAAAAAACATATTGAATATCACATCAGACCTCCATACTAACTGCGTTTTCATATATATTTTGGAAACTTCCCAGTATTTACGCATTCTCTTCACTTCCTCTCTGATATATCTGCTCGATATCGCCACGAAACAGCTTCTCCGTCGCTCCGTCATACCTTTTGACGCCATGATTTATCACAACGCTTCTTTTACAAAGTTCTCTGATATCCTCCATATAATGCGAGGTCAAAATGATGGTTGTTCTTTTCTCTTCATTAATCTCCTTCAGAAATCTGCGTATCTGCTTTGACGCCACAATATCCAGACCTATCGTCGGTTCGTCTAAAAATAAGATTTTCGGATTATGGAGCAGTGCCACAATCAATTCCATTTTCATCCTTTCGCCAAGCGATAGAGTCCTCACCTGAACGTCCATAAGCTCATGTACGCCAAACAGTTCCACAAAATATTGCTTATTTTTCTGAAACTCATTCTCCGGGATTTCGTATATTTCTTTGAACAGACGCAGGGTATCGTTTACTGTCAATTCAAAAAAGAGTTGGCTCTTTTGTCCCATGACTACGGCATATTGCTTTTTAAAAGCATTTTTTAAGTCATTCGGATAAAACCCGAGCACATCAATGCTCCCTTCTGTCGGCGCAATGATGCCTGTCAGCATTTTAATCAAAGTCGTCTTGCCCGCGCCATTTGGTCCGATCAGCCCGATAAATTCGCCTTCTTCCACGGACAAATCAATATGATTCACCGCTGTTTTTTCCTCGTAATCCCTTTTCCACAAACTTGCTATACTGCCGCCGATACCCTCTCTTTTCCTGTATCTGCGGTACTTTTTCACTAAATTTTCTGTTTTGATAACCGTATTATTCATTTTTCTTGTTCCCTTTCTTTTCAATCCTGATATGCCGCCCTACATGCAAAAATCGTCGCTCTGCAGCGACGATTCAGAGAATGCTTCGTATTCTCATTGGAATGATTTACGCTGCGGCGTAATTTCCTATGGTGTATAAAAAGACCATGGATACCCTAATTGCACTAAGAATCCATGGTCTTTTAATATATATGATTTCTCTGCATACTTTCTGATAAAACAAAAAAGGCATAACCGTAAGTCATGCCAACATCGTTTTATAAGTATACAGATTCCACAATATTAAGCAATTGTAAGGCGAAAATGCTGACAGTTTAAGCTGTCAACTGATAGGCAGACTCCTAGCATAAAGCTAAAAATCACCCTTGCAATATTTACTTTGCGATTTTCTCCATTACAATAACACTTAACATGCAAAATCCTCCTAATTTCTAATTTACAGGGTAATTATAACTATCACTGCTTTCCTTGTCAAGTATGTCTTCTGTTTTTCACGTTTTTTTTCACGTAAACGAAGATTATAATTGATTATTTAAAAAAATCGAGTGCCAGCGCACTCGATTCAGAGAATGCTTCGCATTCTCATTGGAATGATTTATGCTGTGGCGTAATTTCCTATAAGATAAAAAATGGAGATGCCGAAACATCTCCATTCCCTAAACTGCCACTTGAAAATTAAAAGTGGATAGCTTATAATCAATATAGAAGGTAACGGAGATATTGGGACGTCTCCATTACCCCTGACGGAAACTTGATGAATCATAACAATGAGTTACAAGACAACAGGCTATCCCCTATTTGCGGTAGAGGATAGCCATTTTTCTGTCTATTTGCGGTTGCTTCGATTTTCTATGTAAGCTAAAGCGGCGAATACCACTAATAGCAGTGTCAAAACTTCTAACGTGTCCATAGAACCCCCTTTCCGTTTCCGAAAAGGGCAACCGAGGAACTATCCCCATACTGTCTACACTGACTAAGAGAATTATAACATATCGTGTCGAAGATTGCCATATAGTTTAACCCCATTTGTAGAAATTTGTATGAGTGGTTTTGATTCCCCAGAAATGGGGAGTAGGAGGTTCTTCCGCAAAAATTCGTATTTTCTAATATTCCGGTTGAAAGAATCCTGCATTTATCACATTTTTCGAAATTGATGCTTGAGAAAAGCGCAAATTTGCGGATGAACCGAGTAGGATATGCGTCAAATGCGTACCTCCTGATTATCCTAAGTAACAGTAAAAACTTCCTCTATGCCATAGATGATTTCGGGCGTAATGCCTTTGGCAT
>CAZRKN010000044.1:0-34515 GCA_964600805.1 uncultured Bacteroides sp.
AATGTATTTGCTGCGAAATTAACTGTTGCCATGATCTTTTCCTTTCTGGACTCATTCGGTCCGCTTTGTTTTCTAACTGTAACCACTATAACACTAATTTCCCGTTTTGTCATTATACTGGTAATATAATCTCTACAAAACCATATTGTGTTTTTCCCTACTTCTGCCGGTAATCTGCCTATCTCCCAAGTCCAATGTTATGACAATTCCATCTTCTCCGCCCACTTCAGCCCTTCATTTTCCTTCAGAAGCCCCATGTGGAACAGCACCTGGATGCAGTCTGCATATCCCTGGATATAGGCACGCTTCTCTTGGGCAGATGCAAAGTCCTCCAGGCACTCCTTCATTTCTTCCGCCTTTTCCTGCTGTCCTTCAGATAAGGTTTCCAGAAAGGCCTCCCATTCCTGCTCTGTTTCCTTCCACTCCTCCAGCGCCTTAACATATTCCGGGGTGCGCACATAGCTTTCCCTGTTTATATTTTCCCCGTTCAAGCTGCCCAGAAACTGGGCTATTTTCATCCATACATCGTTTAACATTTCTACTTCTCCTTGTTCCTATCCTTCTATCATACATTTACAATTTCATTTGTGCCCTGATTTTCTGTCCATATTCCCAATTATATGCTATGGAAGAAATAAATCAACCATAATCGCTTAATAATTCATGCCATAGCGGATAAAATTTAACTATGGCATGGAGGTGGCAAAATGGATGACTTATTAAATCAAATTGGAAACCGGATACTGATCCGCAGGAAACAGCTGCGCATGACACAGGACGAGCTTGCTGAAAAAGCCGGCATCACGCCCCAGACTGTCTCCACAGCGGAACTGGGCAAAAAGGCTCTGCGCCCGGAAAATATCATCCGCATCTGTTCCGCATTGGATGTCAGCACCGATTACCTGCTCCTTGGTGAAGTGAACAGCCATGACCACTCTGCCCTGTCCTCAAAAATCTCTGACCTCTCCCCCGCACAGTACCGGCATCTGGAGGACATCATCAACAGCTTCATTGCCGCGCTAGGGGAAAAGAACACTCAGGGAAGATAATTACAAAATCTCCTCCTTGATTTCTAGCTGTTCCTGAATGCCGACATGGTATCGGCAATCATAGCCCATGTGTCCTCACCTATTTCTTTTTGTTCCGTTTCAGCATCATACCTCTGCTCAGGCAACTCTGTAAATACTTGTTCTTCCCTTAATACCTTTCCTGAATTTGCTACGATTTTGGTATCCTGCTGCCCACTATCCCTGCTATGCAGAACATCCATCACAATCTTCTCAATGGATGTCCTGTCTGCAATCTGTAGCAAAGAAATATCCGGCGCCTCCGGGCAGTTTACATAGTGCAGGATTGCATTAACAATAAACTGCGCCTTTCTGTGCGCCCCCTGTTTTTCCAGCAGGCGTATGACTGTAGCATGGGCAGGATCATTTTCATTGAATTTGATACTGAACCGCTCCCTGTTCTTCTTTCCGTCCATAGGCTCACCTGTTCCTGGTTTCCATCTGATAGAGGAACTCATACCCTTTCGCATTGGCATTGATATCTTCCACAAACAAAGTGTTCTTTACCTTGCCTGAAC
Source organism: uncultured Bacteroides sp. (assembly GCA_964600805.1). Classification (GTDB taxonomy): domain Bacteria; phylum Bacillota; class Clostridia; order Lachnospirales; family Lachnospiraceae; genus UBA3282. The sequence goes on from CAZRKN010000044.1 coordinate 1,586, forward strand.
TTTCAATCTGTTTCCGCAGCCGCATCGCCCCGCCGCCTACGAATACTACTTTGCCAGAGGATAAGTCCAACATACGCTCTCTCAGCCCATTTGCAAGGTCATTGACAAAATCTTGTGCCAACTGCTCTACCAGGGAAACCACATCAGGAGAATATATGCCGGCCTTCCCTTCTAAGATACTGTCAATGTCCGTTTCATCCAACAGAATGTCAAATTCAGAGTTTGCTTTTTTGCGAACTTGATTATAGAGTACAATCACTCCATTTTCTAAGGAATCACATACCGTCAAATCTGCCCGCCCTGACCGCATCATCAGATAATCCGCCGTGAATCCCCCAATATCCACGATCAATACTTTGGGGCTGCCCATCAGCCTGTCCATCATAGTTGCAGCGGCAGCATACGCCTGTGGGTAACAGCGCACATCGTCTATATAGACAGCATGAGTCCTATCTCTATAAGTGAATTTTACCACACCTCGATCCAAAAAGTACTTTGTAAATACCTTGTTCTGCGCCCCATAATGTGCCGGCGGCAGACCTACCGCAAGCTGGATGCGCTGTGTGTTCTCCCCATATATCCCCTTGGCTTGGAGTTCCTGTGCAATTCCAAACAGCGTAAGGATAAAGAAACGGTCATCTTCCGTCTTATCCCTTTTGTACGGGATACGCTGATTTGACAGTGCATAATACCTGTTCTGATACACTAATATATCACTGCCAAAGGGCTTTGTGGTGCTCTCTGCCAGCCCTGACACAAAGGGCGGACGGCAGGCGGTTTTCATCTGCTTGTTTCCATGATCGATTGCAATTAACATAGTTTTTTGCCTCCTTTTTTCATTTTATACATATCCTTTACGCACGGATTACGCATTTTTCAACAAAGCATAAGAAAAAGAGCCTGCCGCTATGTGACAGACCCTTTTCCTCAAAACAAAATACCTGTTAGGTGTGCATACTGTAATATGCCTTTTGCATATCCTCCAGCCCATGCAGGATGATCCCGCCACAGATTCCGGTTCCGCCGATACGCTCTTCCCGAAAGAAAAAGCTGTACGGGACACAACTGTCATCCACAATCCGTATCTTCACTGCATCCGGCCACTGGAAATGACGCTCCAAAAACTTCCCAAGTTTTCTGCGAAGTCCCTTTATCCGGGCAATCTTTTCCAGATTACTCCTGCTGCCAAATTCTATGACCGGTCTGCGGCGCTCTGGCAAGGACAGCCGGCAACAGCTTTTTCCACCCTCACGGATGCTTTCATCAATACAATTCAGGAAATCCTGATAGGCGATAGAAAATCTTTCCAAACGCCCTATCAGCTTATCTCCGCTGCTGTTCAGCCAGATAATCTCGATTTTCAGGACATCTTCTCCCTCCTGATTCTTGTGCAGATACATCCGCGAATAGGAGTAGCCGTCAGCGCTGAGGAGTTTCTGTTTTGCCTTCAGGTCATCTATCTCCCTGCGCCATATCACAAACTGCCCTGACCTCCCATATTTTCTGGAATAGGTTCTCAGTGAGATGAAATCCCCGTCTACAGAAATTTTTATCATGGTCCGTTCCATACCCCGTTCTCTCCTTTCTTATGCCGCTTCCATCAGATCCTCTGTCAGAACATCCACTAACAACCGTCCTGCCAGCTCTCCTGTATTGATGACAAGCTGCTTTTCCCTCATTTCCGCAAATTCCAGCTCCCGAAGGCTGTGGCTGATCTCTGCAAGTTCTTTTTCTTCGCTGGTGATCCGTTTTGACACTTCTTTCTGCCATTTTTTCAAGAACTTTGTAGCATCTTCAATATCCGCCTCCTGCCTGTCGTACATGGTACGCTTCTGGCGTACTGTTCCGTCAGGCTCAATCTCAAGAGTATAATAGGCTTTTTTCGGATTGGCGCTGCGCCGGAGAAACAAAACATAACTTTCCCTGCGCTCAATTCTCTCCCAATAACGGTCGCTGCTCCCTACACAGTGATGAAGGTTTTCGCCCTCCTGCAGTATGTCCTCAATACAGCGCGGGCTTACCACCGAATACTTTTTATCGCTGTATTCATAAATATCTTTGATGGATTCATAGATTTGCTCTACATGGGGGTAATTTTTCAGGATTTCACCTGCCTTTATCGCCAACGATTTGCTGTGACACCTCTCTACCAGTTCATCATGCCGCTTACGCAGCTTGTTTACCCGATAGATAATGGCATCCTGCGTATCCATGTGGAAACGCTCCGCCATTGCCAGATAATCGCTCCATGTTGTCAGAACCTCCCCGCTTTTCATATTGTTCTCTTTCATCTGCCGTCTTACATAGTTATAAATCTGTACCATGCTCATACGGTTACTGATAAATCTCAAATCTTTTTCAGTGATATCCTCCTTACAAAACCAACTGATTACATAGTCGGGCAGCAGCTTTCCCGTCATTTTCTCGTACTGTAGCCATTTCAGGAACTGACTGCCGCCATTACACTTGCGCAGCCTTGCCAGCTCCTGGGAATCTATGCCCAGCAGCTTCTTTAAGTCGCCAAACAGACGGTTCTTAAAGCAGCCCTCAATGGAACACCTTCCGTACATACACTCCATTGCCAAAGTGCCAAGCCCCGCTTTTGCCAGGCGTTCCAGTTCCGGAACACTCTGCCATTTCGCCAGATATTTTTCCGGGTCTATTTTTTCCATCATGGCAGACATTTCCACCAAACCAGTTTTACGCAGTTCCTTTTTCGCAAGATCCGGCAGGGTACGCCCATACATACGCCCTTCATAGGTCGGGGAATAGTAGTAATAGTAATAGAATGCTTTTGTGTAGCGCTGCCCAAGGCTGGTTTTAATCCATCTTGTTTCCATATTCTTATACATGCCCCATGAATAAGCCCGCAATTCATATCCATCCTTGTCCAGAATTACGCGCCGGACCTCTGTGAACTGGCACTCCGTATTATGGTAATCCTCCCGTTTGTAAAACCTGCTCCCTTCAAAGCCTCGGACCATCACGCCATCTTCACAGCGCTGCAGCAGATACATATGTGCCGTATCTGTCCTTACAACGCCGGCAGCCTTGCCCTCTGACTTATAAGTAACCTTATGGCGGCAACAGGGACAGGTTCCCTGTTTGTTGTGTTTCGGATGTTTGATCGGAACCTGCTTTTCACAATAGGTACAATAGCCTTCTGTAGCCCCTTTGCGGTCATAGCGGTAAAAAATATAATTCTCCGGAATCCCGACTTTTAACACCCATTTCTCCCAATCCTTAGGAAGTTTAGGGGTCTGTTCCATATCCAAATCCCACGGATCGGTCTCCCGTCTGTGACGCTTTTTCAGTTCATCCGCCCTGATCTTGAGCTGATACTCCAAAATGCCTTTATATCCCCCGTTGGATACATCAAGGTATCTTTTAATGGTCCGGGCGCCCTCCGGATTAATCCACTTCTTTCCGGAATAAGTAACATACCCCGGCCACGGAATCATATCCAGCTTTGCCGTCAGCCACTTTTTCATCCGTCTGTCATAAGTCAGGAATTCGCCTGTCTGATTGTTAATAAATAATTCATAAGCAGGCATGGACGACTCCATGCGCATATATTCTGGCAGGAAAAAAGCCACCTTAAGAATTCCTCTTAATACCTGACAGCGCATATAAAGCCCATAGGTATAGCTTTCTCTCACATAAGAATAAAACACTTCTCTTTTTACGGTATCATTTGCCGCCATCCGCATCATTTTGGGGGTAGCCTTTAATGTCCGTAATTTTAATAGCTCTCCTTTTTTCATAATAATAAAACCTGCCTTTCTTTTAAGTTTACATCATACCATTTACCCGGCATGATATTTACGCCATCCACAGAGGTGAGCGCAACCTGTTCTACTATTCCTGTTTCTGCATTTTCCCTGGCTAATGCCAGAATATCTCCGATCTCTCCCTTTGCCACAGGATCCATGCCCCTAACAACCGCATATCCGCCTTGTGCTTCCGCCTTGTCTTTCTTTACATGGCGGCTCCACTCCCGCAAGGGATGGTCTGCCATAAAAGCCAGACCATGCAGGAAAAACTCCTTGTGGGTTAATTTTTTTAAGACAGTCAGCTCTGTGCAAGAGATTTTAGAGTCAATATCATCCTCGTCAATATCCCCTCCTGCACTGACAATACAATACTCTGAACTCCCCACATCAGGATAATATGTAAGGCAGTCCAGCGGATTTTCAGCACAATGGAAGCCGTTCTGTCTGCAGTTTGCTTTGTCTGTACGATTTAAGCCCATTTTAAACTTATGCCTACGGCAGATAAGCCCCTGTTGAAATGCCTTATAAGCAATCATCTTTCCCTCCTAGCTTGCCTCATTTCCCTGCGATATCATATCCATCAGGGATAATTGTGTCACTTCTGCCTCCTCTGTCTTCTTCTGCGGCGCCGGTTTCTTTTCCGGGGCTTTTGATTTCTTTTCCTTTTTCTCCGGTTTCTTTTTGGCGGCAGGCTTATAGCCTGTTTTTCCCACATAAGGCTTGGGGACAAATTTTTCTTCTTCCTCTTCGTCTTCTTCGGCAAGGGGATCTCTGAAATAATCTTCCGCCCATTGGTAGCAAAAACCGTCAGGAATATCGCTCCCATAGCCCTGCTGCCCTGTTCCGAGTTTGACATCATTGGCTTTCATCTCATCCTGAACATAATCCCATGCCTTCCGGTTAATAAACTGAAAGCAATGAACCATGCTTTTTCGGGGATCCATAACCATGCGGGCAAATTCGGTATCTTCCAGGCAGAGTGTCTGGATATATTCCGCCACACAGTCTTTCATATTGCGCCGCGTGAGTTTTTCCGTATCGGCGCTGATCCGCTCCATGGACTTCTTCACGAGTTCTTCCTCGCTCATATTGGCAAGCTCCTCTTTCTGTTTCCGCAAGGCATCCTTTTTCTGCTGCTGCCTTGCCTCCCATTCCGCTTTCCGCTCTGCTTCTGCCGCCTCGTGTTTTGCCCGCTTGGTTTCTTCGTCCTCTTCCTGTGGCTGTTCCTCCGTCTGGATATTTTCAGCAGTATCCTCTCCTTCAGGCTCCTCCACAGGCTCTTCAACTTCTTCCTCCACAAACTCCGCATCCGGCGCAACCGTATCTTCTGCCGCAGGTTCTCCGGCAAAACCGATTGTTTCCTCAGCTGCGGGCTCTTCATATACAACATCTTCCGCCGGCATTATTTCTGTAGCTTCTGCAGCCTCCGGGGGGACTGCATATACCTGTTCCGGCGGAACCGGCAGGGTGTCCATCTCCCCTACTGCTGCCTGATTATCAAATGGGGTTCCCATTACGCCATACTGCCATTCTCCGACTGCTATATTGTTCTGATTTAATTCGCTCATATTTCCTCTCTTTCTGCGTAAAAAGGCACAGCGCAGGAATATTTTCCCGAACCATGCCCTTATTTATCGCTTTGGAGCCGCCCTGTAATTTTTTCAAAGCGGCAGGTTTATTTGTTCTTCATTGGTTTTGCCAGAAACGGGGAAAACCGTACCGGCACAAACTGAGGGGAATCCACATAATAATAATCCCTTTTTTCCTCATCATACAGTTCTATTACATCAGAAGGAGAAATCGGTCTTCCCTGATAGTGCTGCAGCTCCTTTCCGCTACTGAAATCATGAAACAGCCGCCTTAATAGTTCTCCGTCCGTCATCTCGGCAGGACAGAATATCTTTTCGTCATACACCAACCTGTATTTTCCGGCCGGGGGCTGTTCAAACCCTGCTTTATACATCCATTGTATCCCTTTGAATGCAAAAGCAATGGTTCTTTCTTCCTCCGAAAAGTCCAGCTGATAGATGCGGACTCCCTTTTTCCTGCGCTGTGTGTCCAGCAGGGCTTTCAGTGCGCAATCACCCTCTTTGCAGAATATTCGATACTCGTCCTCCGTGAGCCCTAAAAACTCTGGCAGGCTCCCTTCCTGCTGCCCGCCGGAATGCCACTGCTCTATACAGTCATCAACAGATTTCATATCGGACAGCCCATTCAGGTAACTCTGCTTAAAATCCATGCCCTCCTTTTCCTTGTTTTTCCGGAGCGCAAGCTGCCAGTCATCCACCCCTTTGTAATTGGGATTCCATGTCAGCCGCCTGCATTCCATTCCATACTTTTTTGCCAGCAGGTAAATTTTTGAGCTGCCTTTCTCCGTCATCTCGTTGCTGTACTTGTCCATATCATGGGCCTCTATGATCAGTTCCGTCCCATTCTGCGCCAGCAACGCAAACAGCGGATCAAGCTGCTGTACATTGTTTGCCCCTGCAATCGCCGCAAAGGAACGGTTCATCAGAGAGTTTGCAATATCCGCTTTCAGCAGCCCTTCCGTTACATAAATTGTCCGCGAAAAAGGGTTTCCCACGAAATGGACCGGACTGCCGGATGTCACACCCATTGGCTTATTAGAGGATGACAACCACAAATATTTTGTTCCCTGCTTGTCCGGTGGATCATCTTTGTTTTTGATGGGCGTATCCAGCATAATCTGGGCGCCCCTTATCAAACCGTCAATACCGACTGCCGGAATCAGGATACCCGACATCCTGCTGCTGAATTTTACTGTCCATTCCCCCTTGTCTGTCTGATAAAAACCCGGCACCCCTTGAACCACGCAGCCTTGTTTTATCAACCGTTCCGTCAGGGAACGGCACAAAAAATATGGCGGCGTACTCCTAAAGCCAAAACGGTCAATCTGTTCATCTGTCAGCCCCCTCTTGTCAGACCGCAGATGTTCTCTGTGCGCTGGTTTCAAGGTCAGCATCCCAAACAGCATGGAAAATGTCTGATGAATATCCTGCGCACTTGCCCGCTCAGATTGTGGGACTTCATTCTGCGGGGAATGGGTACCGGGATCGGCTGAATAAACTGTCGGCTCCCTTTCACTTTCCCCATATCCCCAATTTGTATCTCCTGCCTGCAGCGCATCACAGATTTCCCGGTAAGCATCGGAATTTGTGGTGTTGTGATACTTCGCATACAGAGCCAGCATTCCGCCGTGTTCATCACAATAATTACATCTCCAGACATTTTTTGTAAAATTGACATTCATCTTTCCCCGGCAGTCCCCGCAGAACGGGCAGTCTGTATAAACACTGCCCGCCTGCCGGCGCCGTATCCTCAAATGCAGCAATTCCACCACATCCATGATCCCAAATGGAAAATCCTGTGGATATGAGGTCACTACCAGCACCTCCTTCCCCTGCCATATTCAGGATTCCTCCCATCAGCCTGCTTTTTTTGCCTCAAGGGAATCCAGCATAATCTTTGCTGCAGCCCGGAGGATATTATTGTCCCCCTTATAGCCTCCGTAAACATAATATTTCAGGCTGGGCGGACGGCGATCTGCAACCTCGGCCATTGTCCAGCCTTTGCAGGCACCTACATCAACCACAACTTTCTGCGCTTCCTCAAATGTCATACGGCTCAGTATTTCCTCTACAGGCGTACCCGGCATATAGCCTGACTCTGCCGCCTGTTCCTGAACATCCTCTTTTACAGGGATGCTTTCTGCTGTTACCGGCAGCCTTTCTTCGGAAGGCTGTGCGGTTACGGATGCAGGCTGCTCCCCTATGGGCAGATGGGTTTCTTCCGGCATGACCGGCAGATGTTCTTCTGCGGGCTGCTGTACCGTCGCAGCTGCTGCCTGCGGCATCTGCACGACATTCTGTGCCATAGCCGCCTGTGGTGACGGCTGCTGTATCGGTTGTTTTACCGTCTGAGCTGCAGCCTGTAAAACAGGTGCGGGCTGTGGCTGTGCCACTCTCTGCTGTACTGCTGTCTGAGGCATGGGCTGCTGTATCGGCTGGACTGTTTTTTGGGCTGTCGCTGTCTGTGATACGGACTGCTGTGTCGCCTGGACTGTTCTCTGAGTTGCTACTGCCTGTGATGCAGCCTGTGCATTAGGCTGGGCTGCTCTCTGAACTGCTGCCGCTTGTGATGCAGGCTGCGGATTAGGCTGAACCGTTTTCTGTGATGCAGCCTGCGGTACAGGCTGTTGTGCTGATTGGACTGTTTTCTGCTGAACTGCCGCCGCCTGTGATACAATCTGCTGTGTCGTTTGGACTGTTCTCTGTACTGCTGCCTGTGACATGGTCTGCGCTTTCGGCGGCTCTGCTTTCTGTGCCATCTGCTGATTAGGCTGTATCACGCGCTGTTGGGTAACGGGCTGCTGCGCCTGTACGGGCATCTGTGCCGGAACTGTCTTCGGAACATCAGGTTTTCCAATCTGCTCTTTCGATACAGGAACCTCACTTCCGTACTGTTCTTTCATCCCAAGCCCGGTCAGATCCGCGAACTGAATGCCAAACCCTGCATTGTTCAGCGCCACCGCCAGAGCTGCATCCTGCGCCTCCCTGATATAGTCACCGCTTTTTGCCTCCTCCACCGTACACTGTGCAATATAATTACTGAAAGGCTCCTCGTCGCTCCGGTCCATATAAACCTGCGCCTCGAAAATGGCAATCTGCTCTGTGATCCGGAGGGACTTCAACTTCATCCTCCCGTTAGGCCGCGCCATACGGAACCATGCTTTCATATACCGCAGATCAAGCCTCCATACTTTCTCCTTGGTATCCTCGGATACAGCCATGCGCAGGAAATTCAAAGGCTCAAAACCCGGAACCCTGTTCATTGCTGCCGCCGCAGGCACACTCTTGTACATACACTGACTCTGATTTTTGTTTTCGCTCATATTGATAATCTCCTCTCGTTAAAATAAATAAGAGATACGAAGTGCTTTTTCTGCACCCTGCATCCCATTTTTAACCTACATTCTTTAATTTGTTCTCTGACAGTACCGGTATCGGTATATCCGCCTTTTTGGAAAACGCTTTGTGATACATACAGATACGCTCTCCAAGCCTGGTGTTTCTCCGGCTGATCTCATTCCGATGGATTGCCGCAAAGAGCACTGATTTTTCACCCACCAATATGACTTTCCTTTTTGCTCTGGTAATGCCTGTGTAGAGCAGATTCCGGTACATCATGATCAGATGGGCTTTCACTAGCGGCATCAGCACAACCTCATACTCGGAACCCATAGCCTTATGAATGGTAGCAGCATAAGCAAGATCCAGATTCACCATATCCTCCATGCTGTACTCCATCTTCCGGTTTTCCCCGAAATTCATACCGATCCGTTTGCCCTCTGGCGTATCCTTGACATAACAGATGAATCCCAGATCGCCGTTTGATACCTTGTCGGTGTTCTTAGTCTGCATGATGCGGTCACCGACACGGAATGTCTTTGCCCCCAGATGAATCTCATCCTCTGTTGACTGGAACGGGTTGACGACTTCCCTGATGCACGCATTCAGCTTGTCGGCGGAAACAGCACCTTCTTCTCTGAAAGGGGAAAGGATCTGTACATTTTCAATCCCGTTCTCTGAAATCTCCTTGCAATACTGCTCAATGATAATATCTGCCACCTCTTCCTGGGACTGCCCAGGCAGGAATGTAAAATCATTCCCATAATACAGCTTTGTATTTCCCGCATTGATGAACTTTGCATTATAGGCAATCAGGCTGTCCTTTGACTGACGGAAAATCTCATCCAGCACCGTGACAGGTATCAGCCCGCACTGGATCAAATCCTTAAACACATTCCCTGCGCCTACACTGGGGAGCTGGTCCGCATCCCCTACCAACACAATTTTGCAGCCGCTCTTTGCTTTTGTAAAAAACTGCTTTGCCAGCCACATATCCACCATGGAAAACTCGTCCACAATCACCAGATCTGCAGAAAGGCTACCACCTGCGTTTGTGTTCTGTCCGGTCTCTTCCTCTCCGCTGAACAGCCCTAACCCGCTGTGCATGGTCTTTGCATCCTGAAAGCCTGTACTTTCCGCCATACGGCGGCTTGCCCTTCCGGTAGGTGCCATCAGCATAATCCCGTTTTTCGGGTAAAGTATGCGGTACACCTCCAGAATTGTTTTTAGGACTGTGGTTTTACCTGTTCCGGGGGAACCGGTGATGATGGACAGGTTGTGGCAGAATGCCTCCCTGACCGCTGCCTCCTGTTTTCTGGAAAGCGCTATTCCAAACTGTTTTTTCACCTTTTCCAGCACCGCGTTAATATTTTCCGTGACAGGCTGCTCCAACAGGCGCATGGCAATCTGCCTTGCCGTTTCGTCCTCCTGCTCGAATACTGCCGGCTTGTAAATGTCATCCTTTGCGCATACAATTGTGCCCTTCAGGATCATATCCTGTATCTCTTTTTCCACTTCCTCTTTTTTTACCCGGAGTTCCGGCACAGGGACTTTATCATTCAATAATTTCACTGCGCTGGCAGACAGGCTTTCCCTCTCCATGAACAGATGCCCCTGTTTCCCTCTGGCATCATCCAGCGTACAGTAAACTGCCCCTTTGATGCGCATGGGGTCATGGAGATCGTTATTGGTCTTGCGGACAATGGCATCCACCCGCTTAAACCCGAAACCTGACATCTGGCACAGCTCAAACGGGCTTTTTCGTAAAATTTCCAGACTTGAAGGCCCGAAATGCTGGTAAATCTTTAGCGCTGTCTTAGGTGTCAGCTTAAACGGCGCAAGCAGTGCCATCAAATCCTTCAGCATACGGTTCTCTGCGTAAGAAGTTTTAATATCCTCCAGCTTATTCTCCGTAATGCCTCTTATTTCCAACAGCTTTTCCGGATGCCGCTCCAGAATGTCCAGCGTATCCGTTCCAAAACGCGCCACGATCTCCGCGGCTGTCTTTTCGCCTATCCCTTTAATCAGACCGGAACTGAGATAGCTCAGTACACCGTCTTTGGTTTTGGGCACAATCTCATTCCACTGCTCCACCTGCATCTGATATCCGTATTTCCCATTGACCCATTCGCCCTCCAGCTCCAGTTCCACTGCATCCGTCCTGGGCAGGTCATAGCCAACCACTGTAAACCGGATCATGTGGTCCGGAAACCTTCTTGTGGAACGCGCCTCCTCCGGGATGCTCTGGTCCGCGGTCTTGATGCGGAACACACAATAATGGCTTGCCGGGTTATAAAATATAGTATCGTCATAAGTACCTATACAACTACTCATCCTTTTTTCCTTTCCGTCAGGCTGCCGGGGCGGCGCTGACCTTTACTTGAAATCTGCGGTATTCTAAAATCGTGACAAACTCCTCATATAATTTCGGATATTGGAGTTTCAGGCGGAAAAGGTTATCCTTTTCTATAATGGGTTTCCGGATTGGGTTATAAGTGATCGTATAATTGGCGCCGCCAATCTCGCAGACCGCCGCACACCTCTGCCCCATTTCCGCAACCAGCATTGCCTTCAGCCGTTCCATTTCTTTCTGCAGCTTTTTTAACTGCGTTTCGGAAGTATCCTTTTCTTTCTGCAGCTCCATATACCGCGACAATATGGCTGCTGTGCTGTTGTCCATAGTGATTTTCTCAGCGCTTTCATCTGCCTTTCCCGTATACTGGCGCACACTTTTCAGGATCAGATCACCGTCTTCCGTATAAGGCGGCGGCGTTTTTTTCATCACATGGTTGTTCCAGAACTCCGTTTCCAGAAAAATCATTTCTTCCTCATAGTCATAATCTCTTTTAATCTCCCGGATGATAACTTCGTCCTCGCTGTTCCCATACAGACAACAGAAAAACACCCTGTCCAGATTTACCACAGCCATGTATTGCCTGCCCTGGCATTCATAATAGACGGGGACACTCTCCTGCCCATTCTTCCACCAGTTATCCCTGGCATTGTAGTTTGTGGTCTTTATCTCCAGAATGGCAATGCTGCCGTCCGGGAGCTGCACAAAGTAATCCACATCTGCCAGCATAAACGGATACTGCGGATGATAGAACATCTTTTTGACCTTAAAGATTTTATAACCTGTCTTTTTGACAAAGATACGCGAGACCAGCTCCTCCAGAAGATTTCCCATTTCCATGGCAACCCAGTTGCTCTCATCCGGTTCCATCGGCGCAATCTTCAGCTTGTCATAATAAAGGTCTCTGGCAGTCCAAAAAGGCGATATACCCATAAGCGCCGCCACATCGCTGCCGCCGATTCCCCTGCGCCTGAACTCCAGCCACTCCTCCCTTGGCAGGTCGGAAGTATCCGTCAGGACATAGGGGGAAATATCCCTCTGTAACTGATTTGCAGCAGACATCCATCATGCCCCCTTTCTCACCCTCTGGTGGTTGAATACGGGCCTTAAGACTGCTCCCCGGTTGAAATTCTTCCGGTATTCTGCGCCTGTTTCCACAGCATAATGCCTGTGGGGGTTCTTTCCCCGCATCTGGCAGCTCCTGCTACCCTTTCTGTTCTTTGCATTCATACACTTTACCTGCCTTTCTTTTTGTTTTATCCTCAAAGCCTTGCGGCGTTTGGGCTGTTTTATGGAACAAAAAAAAGCGGGAATGGTTTCCGCCTAACTGCTGCCCATGTTTTTGTATGAGCCGGAATCATTCTCGCATATAAATGGGATCACTCCCTGAATAAAAAAGCCAGTAACCCTGTCCGCACCAAGGCATAAGGATATTACTGACACAATACTACAAACTTAACCGCGTGTGCAATGCAGAATCTTCTCCGCATACAGATTTGCTGTATTGCCCTGACGGGCGGCGCACAAAAATCAATTACAATGCAAGTCTATCACAAGATATAGTATAAGTCAATCTTTATGCACAATATTTTGTATTTGATAACCCGTTTGTAAATTTTTTTGCCATTTTGCAGAATAAATGAAATCTGCATTCTATTTATATATTAAATTGCTTTATTACAGGCTGCCCCATATGCAGGACAGCCTTTTGCTCCTTGACAATTTCATAAAGCAATCCGGGGGTTATACAGGTGCAGACGGACAACCGGCGTGGATACCCGCCCTCTGCTTAATTGCCGTACAACGGCAGCCTGACAATACGCGGCAAGGCTGGCGCAGGAAAAGACCCGGAATTGTGTAATCAAAGCGGATATTCGCAATCTGCTTTGCTGCTTGCTTATAACCTCATTGCCACTTCGCGGCATGAGGTTAAATTGAACATTTATTTTATTTGCTAATTGCAGTTGAAAGTTCCCCTGTCCAATTCGTATATATTATATGGAGAGTATTTACAAGGACTACGCTGATCCCGTTTCAACTGCAAGGAAAGGAGAAGATATGGCAGTTGAAGAAACCAACTTACAAATACAGGCCGGCTCTGAAAAGAGGACCTATTCCGTACAGGAAATTGCGGACATCCTCCAGATCAGTCGCAGCATGGCATACAACCTCTGCAGACAGTCGCTCTTTAAGACTGTGAAAGTCGGGAAATATGTCCGGATATCCAAGCCCTCCTTTGATGACTGGCTTGACAACAAAGATTAAAAGGAGGATCAGTATGGCTTCAATCGTAAAACGAGGTAAATCATATTCCGTGGTTTACTACAAGAAAACAGAAAAAGGAAAGAAAAGTGAACAGGTCTGGGAATCCGGACTAAGCTACACCGCAGCGCGGACCAGAAAAGCACAGATTGAGCATGAACTTGCACAGGAGTTAAAGAATTCATCCCCACGCCCTGACAATGAAAGCTCCCTTTCTTCCATGACCGTCAGCGAATTTTTATACGAATTTGTCGAAAAATATGGCGAGAAACGATGGGGCGCCTCTTCCTATGTCGCCAATCTTGGTCTGATAGAGAATTACATACACCCTTATTTTGGTGAAAATAAGCTGCGTTCTGTCAAGGTCAAGACCGTGGATGACTACTACCACTTTCTGGAAACGGAGGCGGAACCGGCTACCAATATGGGAAAGCCCACAAGGGACCATGTTTCTGCATCTACCATCCATGACATCCACAAGCTGCTGCGTTGTGCTTTTAACCTGGCTGTCCGCTGGGAGTACATCAACAAAAATCCTTTTCTTTATGCAACGCTTCCTGAACACAAGGAAAAAGAGCGCGAAACCTTATCCCCTGAACAGGTGCTGAAGGTGCTGGATTTTACCTGCAGACCAGACAATTACGATTATTTCATGATCCACTGTGCGGTACTTATCGCCATCGGCTGTACATTCCGGGGAGGTGAGATTGCAGGATTACAGTGGGACAGGGTTGATTTTGAGAAGAAAACCTTCTGCATGGACAGGGTTATTGACCGCATCAACAAGGACAGTATCAAGAAATTATCCAAGCTGGACATTCTGTATCAGTTTCCTAACCTCTTCCCTGGCACCAGAACGGTGATCGTCCTGAAACAGCCGAAGACAAGAGGGAGTGTCCGGGATGTGGAAGTCCCGTCTTCCGTCATGGATGCACTTGCTGTCCTGAAACAGATGCAAGATCAAATGAAATCAGAATTAGGCTCGGACGGCTACATGGATTATAACCTTGTAATCTGTCAGGCAAACGGGCGCCCCCTTATGACGGAACACCTGAATAAGCGGTTTAAGGAAATCCTGCGGGAGATTGGCGATCCGAACATCAACCCGGAAGAAATTGTTTTCCACAGCCTGCGGCATACCAGCGCTTCTACAAAGCTGACACTTTCCAACGGAGATTATAACTCCGTAAAGCACGCCGGCGGATGGGCTAACCTCGAAATGCTGACAAGACGGTACGGCTCCCATTCTTTTGAGAGTGACAGGGAGCGTCTGGCACAAAAGATGGATGATTTCCTGACTGCCAAGCCGGGAACCGCGCCCCAGCAGGCGCCGCCCCTGCCTGCAGATGCCGAGGAGGCACTCAAGGCATTGGCACAGACGAATCCGGAACTGCTAATCAAAATCGCACAGTCCGTCCAATCTGCTAATATGACATAATCCTTATTAGCAGAAAAAATTACAGGTTAAAAAATCGTATTAGCAAAAGGGATTAGCAAAATTGAAAAAATCAGCAGGATTTTCAAAAAATATTAGCAGATTTTTGCTAATGGGCAGGGAAACGCAGAATCCAAAATGGCTTGCCATACATTTTCTGCATTAGCAAGCCATCCTCCGCGAAACCCGCTGTTTATCGGGGCTTCAGAGCGTCCCAGAGAGGATTCGAACCTCCGACACCCGCCTTAGGAGGGCGGTGCTCTATCCTGCTGAGCTACTGAGACGTGTTATTGAGTTTTAAAAGTTCCTAAGTAAAATTAGAACGGTCTAAGTTCGCTTAGGAGGCGGTCGCTCTATCCAGCTGAGCTATAGCGACATTTATAATTGTTAAATATATGAAAAATTTGCTAATATGCAAATCACTCACCTAAAAACTTATTTTACATCATCACATCATAATAAGTCAAATATAAATGGCGTTCTTTTAAAAAATTTTAAAAAATTCTTTTAAGAAATTTTATAAGAAAATTCTACTCTATAGGATAAAACAAGTATCCATGCTTTACTGAATGTGCCATTACTCAAACTCATAAACACTCCAAAGAGATTTCTGTGAAATCAAGCGGTAACCTCCAAGGTCTTCATTGCTTTCCAATATCATGCGCAGACTTTCCTCTTTGGTGTCGTAATCCGCAGCATATACGATAATTTTCCCGCTATTGCAAAGAACTTCGTCCGTAATCCGCTCCTTATTCCCTTCACTTACAAAATATATCCTGTCATACTCCATCAATTCCTGCGAACACCACCACACATTATAAGGCGTTACGTCATTATAAAGAATAATCACGGGTACATGCGCATTTTCTCCGGCATATGTTACATTCTCACTATCCTCTTCATATAAAAAAATTACTTTGTCGGATAAAATTCCATGCACGTCTCCCGCCAACAGCAGGAAACACAGTACAGCCCCTCCAGCTGCGGCAAGCCGTCTTCCATTTCCGCCCTTTTCCAAATCAAAAAGAATAATAAGCTCTTTCCATAATTCATACAATGCTGTAATTACCAACAACATCACTATTCCATATACCGGAAGCTGATAACGGTTGGAAGTTTCATATAACAGCAGCGCTGTCTTGGACACGGTAAAGAAGTAGCCGCTAACAGAAAACAGCAATAAAAAATATACTGCACGACTTCCTTTATCATCCGTTTTGCACTCCTGATACACTTCACCGGCTGCCTGAACAGAGGAAGCCGCTCCCGTTTTTCTGATTTGCCGCAATTTCCAATAAAATGCACCGCCCATCACGGCCAAAACGATAATCCACAGCCATAAAAAACCGTCGAATAAATATTCATTCATCAGTCCCACAAAAAATCTCAACCGTTCGTCCGTATTTGCTGCATCAAGAAATTCTGAAACCGCTCCTGTTCCACGATACCCTCTGAAAATATGGGATAGGCTTGCCGGATAACTTATAACCGCCAATAATAAAGAAATTCCACAGGCACAGCCATATTTCACACATGATAATACACACATTTTCAACGATTCTTTATGTATTATAATCCCTCGGCAGCTCTCCTTTTTACCCACACAGGGCAGAAAATTCCACAAACAAAACCCTACTGCTGTAAAAAACAGAAAAATTATATAATAATATTGGGTTAAAAACCCTAAATAATTTATCAGCATTAACGGAAGGAGAAAACTTCTCCATCCTATTTTCTTATCTGAGCTCTTATCCGTTTCCGTTTTCAATACCGCACGTACATGCAGGCAGGCGCATGAGAGGATAAATACCGTCAGCCACTCGTACATCCGTATGAACATAACCCCTGAAATGATAACCGGATTGAATCCGTGTACCACCGCGACCACCAGCGTCAGTCCCCTGTTGCGCCCCGTCACCATATAGGCAAGCCATGAAAGCAGCGCAAAGTTCAAACAAAACGCTGTAATATTCACGCTGATACCCAGCCATTTGCTAAATACTCCTGGGAAAAATGAGCATACAGTATGCAGGAGAAAATAAAATAACGGCGGGTGCACATCCCACGACTGAACCGCAGCCACCAGGCCATAGCGGAATCTCTCCCCTTGTAAAACTACAAATTCATTACGGAATGTATCTTTGTCCATCCATTCCCTGTCAGGCTCATATAATCCTGCGGTACGGTTCGTAGAATAGAACGAATAATACTCATCCTCGTGAAATCCTGCTTTTTTACATCCAAAATAAATCAAAGTTATTATCTGTGTACAAAAAATCAAAGATAATGCCGCTATCCATATACACTTTTCTGCTTTATTATTTTTATTTTCATTCTTTTCCTTCATTCTTTATACCACGTTTTTCCCTAGGTTCTCGCACATATACTATGTTACTAAAGCATAGCATACCTTTTTAATATTATCAAATATTGTTACTCCTTGGGAAAACAAGAATCTCCAAACCGTATGATATACTCACAACGGCTTGGAGATTCTTTAAGTTAATATCATCGACAGAAATGATCGGTACTATTTTATCTTATCTCCATCCTCCGTTCGGATAGCCATAAGCAACTCTGCATGGATAACCATAGGCAACCACAGGATAACCATAATCAGGCATAGGACAACCATTATCAAGTGTAGGATTAGGAACTCCATAAGCAACCGTACATGGATAGCCGTACTTAACATACAACGGATATACATCCGGCGCTGTCTGGGGCGCGCATGGATAACCATACTTTAATGGTACTGTCATCGCATCCTGCGCTCCGCATGGGTAACCATATTTCAACGATGCTGTCATCGCATCCTGCGTTCCGCACGGATAACCATATTTCAACGATGCTGCCATTGCATCCTGCGTTCCGCACGGGTAACCATATTTCAACGATGCTGCCATCGCATCCTGCGTTCCGCACGGGTAACCATATTTCAACGATGCTGCCATTGCATCCTGCGTTCCGCACGGGTAACCATATTTCAACGATGCTGCCATCGCATCCTGCGTTCCGCACGGGTAACCATATTTCAACGATGCTGCTGCCATCGCATCCTGCGTTCCGCACGGATAACCATACTTCTCAGCCGGAATTGGATTATTATCATAGACATAACCATAAGGTATTGCTGCCTGTTCCGCATTTTCGCTATATTTCACATAGTCATCGCTATTACATGGAACAATCTGTACCTCCAGCGTATAAGTGTCTCCAACTTTGCTTAATTCACTCATGCTTAAAAGTTCAAACTGCAATGTCACCTGAGTGTTTTCTGAAGACTTCGCGCCAAAATAAAATCTTTGAATACTTTTACCGCCTGCCATTATTGGTTCTACCGGTATTGTGTCTGTACCAATCAGGATTATCTCCTTAGGCATTGAAGTAAGACACCAGCCATAATTAGTAGAACCAACATTTGACATCAAATCCACTGTAAAGCTTTTGCCTTCCAAAACCATATAATTATTGTTCATCGGTAAATCACTCCTTTCGCTTACCATTGATAACTATCAATCAAACCATGACCGCTTCGACAATTTATAACCCCTGTGATCTTTTCTGCCGACACAAACCAATATGTGTGAAGCTGTCTATGGAATAATTACTTTGTCTTATTATTGAGTTTATACTGTGCAATTTCATACCCTTCCAACGCACCGGCATTCTTCCCATCAATCTTCAACGCCTTGATATTATCGTTAAGACAGGTCTCATAATTTCCGCACATATATTCGGCATATGCTTTAGCAACCCACCCATTCAGGTTATTTTCATCAACTTCCACAAGACGTTCAAGCGGGAATATCGCTTCCTGATAAAAATGATTCCTAATCAACATATCACCTATCATAAACAGTTTCTGCGTATCCGTTTCATTCTGATACCTGTTTTTCATACTTTTCAATGTCAGATTGTAATCACAGTAACGATTCTCGCCGAATATGTCTCCCTCCATAGTCAATCGTGTATTCGGACAACCACCCAGACATTTGTTTCCGTAAGCACAGGTTTTGCATGCGCCGGACAACTGCTCTTTCTTCATATTACGCCGCCATGAAAAGGCATTTTCTCTTTCCCAGATTTCCCGTAAGGAATGTTCCCTGATACTTCCCTCAATGTATTCCCGCGCTCTGATAGACGTACAACCCAAAATCTCACCATTATGTAAAATACCAAAGGAGCGGACACCCGCGTTACAACCGTCCCAGAGAGGCATATACGGAGTATTATACGACAGCTTATTTGTCTCCATCTCCTTCTTAGAGTAATAACCGATACAATCAGCAGGATATATTTTGATACGCCCTTCCTTCGCCGTCTCATAACAAAAATCAATAATATCATGCATCTTCTCCGGCTCAATCACCCAATCCGGACGCTCCTTCAAATTGCCCATAGGAAGCCCTAATTGAACCTGCCAGCTGTCCACCCCAATGCGAATCAGTTCTTCTTTTAATTCCGGCAAAATATCAATATTCTTTTTTGTAATTGTCGTCACCGCACCGGTGGTAATCCCTGCAGCTTTCAAAAAGCCAAATGCCTGTTCTGCATGCTCAAACGCTTTTTCTTTGCGGACCTCATTGTGAACCTCTCTCGTCCCGTCAATACTGATTGCTGCGGTAGAAATACCGTTTTCTTTAAGCTTCGTCGCCATTTCCTGAGTCATAAGCCACCCGTTGGTGATAATATTGACCGAAACTCCTTTCTCGGACAGCCGCTTCACCAAATCAGTAATATCCCGCCTGGTTAAAGGCTCTCCGCCGGAAAGCGTAATCCATTTGAGCCCCAGATCAGCAATCTGGTCGCAAAGATTAATTGCTTCTTCATGACTTAATTCATCCGGCAGCGCGCTTTCACAGGATGAACCACAGTGCCCACACCTCATATTGCACCCCATAGTTACTTCCCATACACATGTAAGAGGTTTATATTTCATAGCTCTTTCCTCCTCTGTTTGATTTTGATAGTTTAGTCTGACTGTATTATAATTATGTCATTCTTTCTCAAACTTCTCTACGCCATTTTTGGTTAAAAAACTGCAAAATTTTAATTTTTAGCTAAAAATTAAAAATTTATCAGCTTAAAAGAATGTGGATGAAATCACAGAAATTACAGAAACTCTGTAAATATTGACATTAAAATCCAACAGCCATATAATAATAATGATTTATTGTAATTTAAATATAATACACATGGAGTGTGCGGCATGATCGGAAAATATAAAATAATTGCTTTAATGACCTGTCGGATTCATAATTTGGAATGCTACGAATTTGTTAATGTTCTCAATAAAAAGTTTGCCGAAACAAACTTTCGGCTTTTCGTATATAACTGCAGCCCACGTCATGATGAATATATAAAAGAAACCGACCCGCAGACATCGGTTTATGAGATGTTCGACGCTTCTTTTACCGACGCGGTTATCGTAGACTCCGAGCACATTGTAAACACTGTTGTGTGTAAAAAAATAATAGACCGCGCTCTGGATATGAAACTGCCTGTTATTTCGCTGGGAGAATGCTTTGACGGCTGTATCAATATTTCATACGAACACAACCGTGGTATCGAGGACATTGTCGCACACCTTGCCGATGTACATGGTATTTCGAATTTCCATATGATAGCGGGCGTTAAAGGAAACCTCTTTTCAGACAAAAGAATAGACGCATTTAAAAAAGCTCTCCAGATGAGAAATATTTCATTTAGCGACGACATGGTCAGCTACGGTGATTTTTGGTCCGGTCCTGCAATAGCAGCTGCCGAAAGACTTCTGAACGAGGGCAGGCTTCCTCAGGCCTTCGTATGTGCCAACGACCATATGGCTATCGCGGTATCGGTTTTTCTTCAAAGCAAAGGAATATCAGTTCCCGGAGATATTGCTGTTACGGGTTATGACTGCATCGATACTATTTTCAGCACATCACCCACCATTACCTCTGCATGTATCAAAAATGAATCCGTAACGGAAACAATCTGCGGAATTCTTTCCGATGTGTTCGGCGGCGGAAAGCACGCAGACATCGTTAATGTTTACCCTGAAATTGTGTTTAATGAATCATGTGGTTGTAAAGCCTCTCAAAAACTGGACGCTGCATTTTTATATAATGAACAGTCAAATATGTTCAACCGTTTTCAAAACGAAAATATTATGCTTTCAGATACTTCCGCAAGAATACAAAAAGGAAAAAGCTTTGAAGATATAGCTTATATAATGCGCGACGACGACCTTATGTACGCAATGTGCTGTATTTTAAAGCAGGAATATACAGATGAATCCGTAAACCCGGAGAATAAAAATATCTGCGAATCTGACGGAGGACTTTTTGTCCTTTATGACAGTGATTATATTGACAGCCAGAATAGAAATGGTGAAAAATTTACACCATATTATATGAATAAAAACGATATTATCCCGAATCTAAACTATTATGTTGAAGACTGCCGCTGCTTAATTTTTACATCATTGCATTATCTAGGGGTTACACTGGGTTACATTTGCTTCCATTTCAGTGACTTTGTAGCAGGAAATTACTACAAAATACCTCAGACGACAAGTACCCTGAATACTGCGCTTGGCGGTCTCATTAGCCAGCGATACAAACATTATCTTATGAAAAAGATAGAAAAAATATCCGGAACGGACGTACTTACAGGACTTTACAACCGCCGCGGTTTCTGTTCCGAATATGATATGCTGCTGGAAAGCTTGGGAGACGAACCGCTGGCAGTCATAATGTGCGACCTTGACGGACTGAAATACATAAACGATACTTTCGGTCACGAGGAGGGCGATAATGCAATACATACGGCTGCTGCCGCGCTGAAGGATGTCTGTCCTGCGAACGCAATATGCACACGTTTCGGCGGTGACGAAATGATGGCAGTGTTTCCATACAATGTGAACGACAAGGATATCCGTACTCTATTCTGTGAATATCTGGACGATTACAATAAGAAATCAGAAAAGCCCTACAATGTTGCTGCAAGCATTGGTATTTACATTACAGCAAATGGCGAAAAGCCGGACTTTGAGGAGCTTGTTAAAAAATCGGATGTTCTGATGTACGAAGAAAAGAAGCGTAGAAAAACTGCTCACGATAGTCAAAGAAAGCATTGAAATATCCGTTTTTTCAATGCTTTCCAGCGTCGCTAAGAGGATTTGAACCTCCGGCCTACCGCTTAGGAGGCGGTCGCTCTATCCAGCTGAGCTATAGCGACATTTATTATTCAGGATAATTAATATACCCCTGCATCCAGATGACGCCTTTGAATCTGCGCCCTACCTGTGGTTCACCATATAAATCCATGGCATTAATGCAGACATCAAACTGCAGATCATTGCAGCTTATCTCCATAAGATAGACCTTCTCTCCTGTCAGCTTATTCGTTGTCATGGAAAAATCCATAATCTCACCCAGAATGGAATATTGGTCACATTCCACGCCATATGGCATAAAATAAGTATCTACCAGACTGAAAACATCCTCTTTTAATATTTTTCTGGAAATTGATGTATAAGTATCCATGTCTTCCAGCGTAAGGCTTTCAATTGCTTCCTCATCGCCCTGTCTTGCTGCGGCAATCAGTTGGTTTCTATTATTGGATGCTTTCTTAATTCTCTGTAATTCCGTTTCATTTTTCACGATAGGTAAGATAATACTGCCCTTGAGCGAAAGTCCGGACAAAGTCAGCGTTGTACCTCTTATGGGAAGCGCATTCATAAATTGCGCCTTCACATAAGGAATAATATTCTGTAAGTAAAAAATCAAACTGACTCCGACTTTAATATCATCGCAAACACCGGCATATGATTCTTTCTCTGCATGACGCTCAACGGAAACATCTTCATAAGAGCTTATACCTCGGCCCCTTAAATACGGATAAAAATAGTCATACGTGAATTTATCTTCCGCATCAAATTCTCCGCAAACGGCAACTCCCATATTTTCAGCAAAATCCTCACAAAATTCTGCAAGTATGGTTTCGTCGCCATTAGACGTATAAGAACGATACGTCGCATTCAGAATTATATCCGTAACCAGCTTTTGCTGCTCGCGCCTGTCAACCAGCTCACTGAACCCAATAGCCCGCATATATTTATGCAAAGATTCCACCTCCTTTTAAATGTCACTTTGTTTATTTTTCATAAGTTCCGGTTATTGAAACAAGACTTTATTTAATCACTGTCTTCCCGCCCATATATGGACGAAGGACTTCCGGAATACGAACAGAACCATCCGCCTGCAGATTATTTTCCAAAAATGCAATCAGCATTCTGGGCGGTGCAACTACCGTATTATTCAATGTATGTGCAAAGTATTTTCCGTCTTTTCCATTTATACGGATTCTCAATCTTCTTGCCTGAGCATCTCCGAGGTTTGAACAGCTTCCGACTTCAAAGTATTTCTTCTGTCTGGGGGACCATGCTTCTACATCATATGATTTCACCTTCAAATCAGCAAGATCTCCTGAACAGCATTCAATCGTCCTGACCGGAATATCCAGGCTACGGAATAAGTCTACCGTATTCTGCCATAGTTTGTCAAACCACATCGGAGACTCTTCAGGTTTGCAGACAACGATCATTTCCTGTTTCTCAAACTGGTGAATACGGTATACGCCGCGTTCCTCGATTCCATGAGCGCCTTTTTCCTTCCTGAAACATGGAGAATAGCTCGTTAAAGTCTGCGGAAGGTTTTCCTCCTGAATAATGGTATCAATAAACTTACCAATCATGGAATGCTCTGATGTTCCAATTAAGTATAAGTCTTCACCTTCAATTTTATACATCATGGCATCCATCTCAGCAAAGCTCATTACTCCGTCTACTACTGCGCTTCGAATCATGAAAGGCGGAACACAATAGGTAAATCCTCTGTCAATCATAAAATCTCTCGCGTATGCAATTACAGCTGAATGAAGTCTCGCAATATCACCCATCAGGTAATAGAAACCATTACCGGCTACTCTTCCTGCCGCATCCATATCTATACCGTTAAATCTTTCCATGATTTCCGTATGATATGGTATCTCAAAATCCGGAACTATGGGTTCGCCGTATTTCTTAACTTCCACATTTTCGCTATCATCCTTGCCGATAGGAACAGATGGATCGATTATGTTAGGAATCAGCATCATATTCTTTTTGATTTTTTCTCGAAGCTCATTTTCCTTTTCCTCTAATTCAGAAAGACGCGCTGCATTTGCTGCAACTTCTGCTTTTTTTGCTTCTGCTTCCTCTTTCTTACCCTGTGCCATCAATGCGCCGATTTCTTTGGATATTTTATTTCTGTTAGCACGAATGTCATCTGCTTCCTGCTGCGCTTTCCTGACTTCCATATCCATCTCTATTACTTCGTCTACCAATCCTAATTTGGAATCCTGAAACTTTTTCCTGATATTTTCCTTAACAACATCCGGATTTTCTCTTAAAAATTTTATGTCTATCATTTTTTTAACCTGCCTTTCTTTTAGTCAGTGCATTTCTTTACTTTCTCCAATCGCCATATCCAATGCTTTCTTCTCTTCATCACCCAGGAAAACATCGCAGGTTCCCTGCTTGATTTCCTTTGTGTAAGAATAACACCCATCTGCACTATGTACAGAATTTAAAATAAAACCATTATTATTTTCATCCAAAAGGGCTAAACTAAAACTTAATTGACCGCCCATTTGAGCAAAAGCATCATATTTTACAAGGCCGATTTTCTGAAAAGCATTTTCAAACCTTTTATATAAAGTATGAATATCTTTTCTGTTTTTATCGACAGATACTTTAATTAATTTATTATCTTCAAATAATGCCATAATATCTGTTTCCAGATTTTTAGCATTTTTCCCGGACATAAACTTTCTGTATTTTTTATTTAGTTTATTCAATTTTACCATTTGTACAATGATAAGAATCATTAAGATAACAATGAGAGCCAACATCCCGATAAAAATGTATGTAATATCAAGGTCTCCAAGTCCTATGCTCTTTAGTATATCATATTTCATTTTAACTATTATACTCCTTTTTAAGTCAGAAAAATTTTATTTAATTTTTCAGTGTTATAATTAATTATGTCAGTAAATCCATTATCCTATCCAAATCATCATGAGTATAAAACTCTATTTCTATTTTGCCGGCTCCGTTTTCTTTAGAAGAAATTGCTACCTTCGTCCCAAGAGCGCGTTTCAACTTCTCTTCCACATCCTTATATATAATATCCAGATTTTTATCTTCGGTTATTTCTTTCTTTACTTTTTCCGGCTTATTTAAGTTTTTAACAAGTTTTTCTACATCGCGGACGCTGAGTTTTTCATCGGCAATCTTTTTTGCAATGGTATACTGCTGTTCCGGGTCCTCGATAGTAATCAAAGCTCTGGCATGTCCTGTTGAAATTGTATCATCAATAATCATTTGCTGCACTTCATCGCACAACTTCAGGAGTCTCATGGAATTGGTAACAGCTGTCCTGCTCTTAGATACTCTTTCGGCAACTTCTTCCTGCTTTAAATTAAATTCTGTAAGAAGCCTTTTGAAAGCCTGTGCTTCTTCAATCGGATTTAAATCCTCTCTCTGAATGTTTTCAATTAAAGAAATTTCAACTATTTCCTGCTCAGTATAATTGCGTATGATAACCGGAACTTCTTTTAAACCGGCCAGTTTCGCTGCGCGCCAACGGCGCTCTCCTGCGATAATTTCATAATATGTATCCCTGTCCTGCACGAGAATAGGCTGCAGCAGACCGAATTGCTTAATTGAATCCGCCAATTCCTGTAATGCTTCCTCATCGAAATTTTTTCTTGGCTGTTCACGGTTCGGCTCAATCTTAGTAATTTTTACGATTGTTTCCGGCTCTTTTTCTGCCGCCTGATCATTCGCTTCTTTTTTCCCTTTTGTATCAGTTGCTATATTTGGAATAAGTGCATCTAATCCCTTTCCCAATCCTCTTGCTGCCATTTTTTACTCCCTTTCTTCTTTGCTTTTTATTTGAACAATCATATAATCGGCATATTCTCGCTCAAGCTGTACGTCATAATCCATCTTTTCACCTGTCTGATACTCTGTCAACGCATTTAATATAAGGTTATGATATTCTTCTGGAATATTCTTAAGGCCCCATTTTCCGCCTTCCAGCTTTGATAAAATCAGATCTTCTTTTTTATATGCCAGAACTCTGCATAAATTAAGAATAATGTAGGTCGGATTTTCTTTAATTTCTGTCTTAGAATCTTCTATATCACACCAAATACTGTCAAAATAACTTTCACCGCTGACCTTAGCAAAAACTTCCTTGATTTCTTTTCCAAAAAGAGTTTTTCCTCTGTGATAAATAATCGTAAAATGAGCCGCTAAGTCTTTATCCGTTCCTTTCATTTTCTCAATATAATCTTCCGGATCTGACAGATACCAGTTCAGGTGAGCTATTGAAAAATGAAGTTCAAATGGAGTTGGATATGCAAACGGATTGCATACATTTTCTCTGACAATGCTAAATTCAATCCCCTTTGCCGGAGCCTGTTTATTGAGCTCTACTGCCATGTCCATATATTTCCGCTTTAACCCATTTGAAATATCAGACTTAATTACCACTATAAAATCCAAATCGCTTTTTTTATCATTGAAACATCCCATTACCGCAGAACCATGAAGATATATGCCGACAAGGTTATCGCCCAAAATTTTTTTACTCTGCTGTACTAAGCTGTCTAATAGATTTCTATATTCGTCCATATTAGAATATAAGCTCCCAACTGCAATTTGCATATAACGGCATTTAGCTAATCTTTCTTCTTATTACCTCATCCGCCAATAACATATACGCTTCTGAACCTGCTGATTTCGGGTCGTAAAGATTAATAGGCATACCATAACTTGGAGCTTCAGCCAGTCTTATATTTCTGGGTATTACCGTATTAAAAATATTTGAGTTTATATGGCTTTTAACATTTTCCACTACCTGCATGGAAAGATTTGTCCGGGAATCATACATTGTAAATACAACTCCCTCTAAATCAAGGTCCGGATTAAGTCTTTCCTTTACCAAATTCACGGTATGGATTAACTGGCTTAAACCTTCCAGCGCATAATATTCACATTGAATCGGAACCAGTACCGTATCTGCTGTCGTCATGGAATTGATTGTCAGCATGTTTAAAGATGGCGGACAATCTATAATAATGAAGTCATATCTGTCTTTAACAAAATCGACTTCATTCTTTAATATGTATTCCTTCTTATCTATACCAATCAGTTCAATTTCTGATGCCGCAAGATTAACGTTGGACGGAATAATCGAAACTCCCGGAACGACATCTTTTAAAATACACTCTTCAATGGAACATTCTCCAAGTATTAATTCATAAACCGTAGTCTCTAATTCGTTCTTTTCAATGCCAAAACCGCTAGTCGCATTTCCCTGCGGATCAACATCAATAAGCAATATCTTTTTTCCTTTTGCCGCTAATGATGCTGCCAGATTAATGGAAGTCGTTGTTTTTCCGACTCCGCCCTTTTGATTAGCTACTGCAATCGTTCTTCCCATTTTACTTTCTCCAATTCTTCCCCGATTCTTTTGTCTATAGATAATTTGCGTAGCAAATTATTTGTTATTATACCACTAAATTATATTATAGGCTATAGGAAAAAAAATAATTTTCTTTATGTAAAAAATTGTTATTCAAGACGGCCGTTGGAGAATATAAACAAATCAACGCAGGCACGCTTGCGCTACGCTCAGCCGCAGCGGTACTAAGGTGCCCAAATACGGCACCTAAGGACCGGCGGCTTCACAGTACCTGCTTTTGATATTGTTTATATTCTCCAACTACGTTTTTGAATTATGAAGGTTTGCATATAAAAAAAGTTAATTATCAGGTCAGCTTGATAGTAGTTTTTCTGCTTTTTGTACATCTTCAGTGGTTAAGCCTATAGAAGAATCGGTTTTTATTTGATGTATTTCTATTTCAGGGTTATGCAAGTCAATGTCGTCGATGACTATCCATTTATCAACCTCTTTGTGTTCAGCAAGCCAAGCAAGGATTTCAGAGGCTTTGACGAGGCTGAATTTCTTACTTTTCCTTATTTCTTCTGTTGAAAAATCAGGGGTCATGCCAGCAATTACTAAACCTTCCTGTTGAAGTAATCTTGAAAGGTTTTCAGATTCTTTGCGTGTTGGTTCCAAGTTGGAGTTATACCAAAATCTCCAGCCGGAGTGTAAAATAATTTTAGCATTTGTGTTTTTGACTAATTTAGCTAGTAGCCGGATTTTTTCTATATCAATTAATTTTCCGTCGCTGATTTCTTTTTGATGGCTGTCGTTCCAAAAGTTTGAATTAAGTACGCCGTCGATGTCCAGGAATATTACATTGTTCATTAGTATTATTCTCCTCCGCAGATTTATTTATCAATCAGATTATTGTTAATCGTTCCTAAATTAATTATATCAATATATTCGTTCATGCTTTTAAATTTTTGATAGTATAAATTATCTACGTGTAACTCTATTTCAATTTCATTATTATTAAGCTTATTGACTGTATCTTCTAAAGTTCTGGCAGCTTGTATATCAAATCCATTAACATTGTAATATGCCAAAGTAATATGTGGAGTGAAAGGGTAACTTAATTTCTTTACATTATCAAAAATATAATAAAATTCCATTAATCTGCGGTATTCATTCACATCAACAGGATACAATCCCAGAACCAAGCTTGTATCAACCATATTAAATATGTATTTGCTTTTCATTTTTATTATAGATTTTGGGTATTTTTGTAATTCTCTCATTTTTTCTATTACTTTGAGTTCGTTCTCAAACATTTCTTCTGCCACATCACGCAAAACCGGTGAATTACTAAGGTCATGAAGTGTCACGTGAAACGTATTTGAAGCTAATCTTTCGCAAAAACATTCAGGTGTAGACCGATATAATATATCCGCATATTCAGTCAATTTTCCTTTGATATTACTATCTAACTCAAAAACTATTGTATCTCCATAAAATTTTCTAAACCTATTGCCACTATCAACTTTTTGCGATATTGATGGATTTCCTTTAAAATATTTTTCACCATAATCTATTTTATTTGTTTCAAATGAACTGATTCTATTTAAAAATTTCTGATATGTTTCCATATAAAACTGTCTCTCTTCCTATTATATATCTTTAGCTGTTTCTTATTTTTATCAGTAAGTATAGCATACAATGATAAATATTACTATTAGATTATTGTGAGCTTGATATTTAAAGTTACGAGATTAGCCGGTATAAACAAAGCAGGAAGCTTATCGCAAGCGGAGGCGCTTTTTGTTTTGATTATACCATCTAATCTCTGGGTATTGGGTATAAGCTCCGCAATTACTTAATGTATTTCTATAAAAATGAGATGAGTACGGAAATGTTTCACGCACATTTTTGCAAATTTTATATTATACTGGAAATGTTTCACGATTTTCAAACAACATCTTGGGTAAAAAAGTTTCACGTGAAACATTATATTGTGGATGGTAAAATATTCAAGTACAATTGTTTCACGTGAAACTTTTTATATTCTTTATAATACTCCCTACTAAATGTTTTATATATAATTTTTGATTTATCTGAATTTTCTTGCACTATTACAATGTAGCATGATAAAGTATTTATATTATTTACAATAATGAATCAGCAATATATGAATTTAATATAAAAACCTTATTGTAGAATTAATAAAATCACATTTTGAAAGGCAAAACAATGGATTACAGACTTTTTCAAAAGCAAATTAACTTTCTCCTTGATAATGCTTCTTCAAACATTCAATACCGTGTAAAGAAAGAAATATTAAATGAAGCAATCGACACTTCTGAAATGATGGAATTACAGGCGAAGATTCTTACTCTGCCTAAAGTAAAAAAAGCTTTTTCATGTCAACGAGAAAATGGGTTCTTTGGCTCTGTTCTTCACGGAGTTTACTTTGACGGTTTTGACTCAACAATTAATTTGTTAAAAAGAAATGGAGTAGAAATAAGCAATCCTCATATGACCAGAGCAAAAAAATCTTTAATTGAGTGGCAGGATTACCAAAAAGATCACTTCTACAAAGCAGGTAATGCTATGGATGAGCAAGGGCGCGGTGGCTTTCGCGCAATATGGGCGGACCAACTTGTGGAACTTGGCGCCGATGAAAATTTACCTCAAATACAAGAGCAAATTTCAATTGCACTAAAAGCTTTCCAAGGTGCATTGAATTATTCAAGTCCTGATGATTTTTCAAAGAAAACTACCTTCAAAGGGCAGCCTTGCAGATATTATATTAAAGGGGCAACTTTCCCTGCAGCGAACCATATCAGTCTTTTGGAAAAAACTCTTTCATGGAGAAGCGTCGAGAATCTTGAAATGGTTAGCAAATCATATCAGCACTGTAAAAAAATCATGAAGGATTATCATGATGGAATTATCTATATTAACTGCGGTTATTTTGTTGGTCCGTTTAATTACAACTGGAATGCTCCACAAGAAAAAATTAATGTTCATAGTTTTGACGAACATCCAATAGATTTCGCATGGTTTATGAGAGAACTCAGTACAGCAACTACTCGCTATCCGATTTTTGATGATAGTAATCCCTATTTTTCCGAGTCTCTCGTTGAAATGATTTCAGATGAAAATCTCATTGACAATATTGGCGGGGAACAATTGAGACATTTCAAAAACTATTCTTCGCTTGTTCCTTCTTGGCGAAAGAAGGAAAATATCACCTGCGATATTTACTTTCCGATACTTTTAGCTTTATGTAGGAATTAAAAGCTATAAGTATTTTTATAAATATCGCTTTATACTCGGTGATACAACGTTCCTTGTGCCTTACCAACCTTATAGTTTCTTCCTCGCTATAATTCCACCATTAATATTTATAATCTTAAAGCCTTGCGACTCATACATAGACCTGCTGCCGCAGCAATTATTTGGATTGAATTCACCATCAGCCGGATATGACTCAATATAATCGTAGCCATTTCTCTTTGCATATTCACATGCATAGTTTAACATCCTTTTTGCGATTCCTTTGCCCCTATAATTAGGATCGATTGTAAAACATACAATAGCTAATACCTTATTATTTTCATCAAGTTCAATCCAGCTATCCGGATTATTCTCCTTGCTATGTCTGAAATAATTATTTTTCAAATCAGCATTGCAAAATCCAATAATTTCATTGTCATAAAATGCTGCAAATCCATGTAATTTATCATTTTTAATCAACTCAACAGCATATTCTTTTTTACAAAGAGATCTTTTCTCCTCAGGAAGTTTACTACGCTCATACTCATGCTTTTCTGTCCAGTGATGCCACACACAATAACATCCCTTATTAATATTACCATCATCAAAAGCTCTATTTTCAAAAAAATCTACATACTTAAATGCCATTTCGGGATTAAGTTCTTTTATATTTATATCCATTTTTATTCCTCCGTCTAATTCCAATTTCATCGTTAATATAATATCATAATAAGACTTATAATTCTATCAATTTATATTAATGACTTTTCTTCTAAAAAACAAATTAATTCACTAATTGGAAGTACACACTGCTCCATGGTATCTCTATCTCTGACGGTTACAGTTTCTTGTTCCAGAGTCGCATCATCAACTGTAATTGCATATGGAATACCTATCGCATCTCCTCTGCGGTATCTCTTTCCAATACTTCCGGACTCATCATACTGTACCATGCAATATTTAACGAGCATTGAATATAATTCTCTGGCTTTTTCGGCATGTTTCTTTTTAATTAGCGGAAGTACATTGATTTTTATTGGTGCAAGTGCCGGCTTAATATTAAATACTATACGACTGTCAGTATGACTTATCTGTTCTTCATGTAAACCTTCAAATAGCAATGCCAATACAATACGGTCTAATCCATAAGTTGATTCAATAATGTATGGAATATATTTTTCTTTTGTAGTTTCGTCAAAGTATTCCATTGATTTTCCGGAATACTCCTGATGTCGTGTAAGATCAAAATCAGTTCTGTTATGAGTTCCGTTGATTTCACTCCAGCCAAATGGAAATTTATATTCAATATCACAAGCTTCTTTGGCATAATGCGCTAATTTGTCATGATCATGAAAACGTAATTTCTCTGAAGGCAATCCAAGGCTTTTAAAAAATTTTATTCCATATTCTTTAAAATACTGATATAGTTCGTTGTCAGAACCTTTCTTGCAGAAAGTCTGAAACTCCATCTGTTCAAACTCGATAGTTCTGAAAGTGAAGTTTTTTGGTGTAATCTCATTGCGGAAAGCTTTACCGATTTGTCCAATGCTAAATGGTAACTTTGCTCTCATAGAGCGCATTACATTTAAATAATTTACATACTCGCCTTGTGCATTTTCAGGTCTTAAGAAAATTCGGCTGGTATTTTCGTCTGTCGCACCTCTCTTAGTTTCAAACATCAGATTAAACTGTCTGATATCCGTAAAATTTGACTTTCCGCATGCTGGGCAAGGAACTTGGTTGTCACGGATAAATGCAATCATTTCTTCCTGTGACATAGTATCGGCATTGACACTTTGGTCATAATCCTGAATTAAATTGTCTGCTCTATGCCGTGTTTTACATTCTTTACAGTCAAGCAAAGGGTCTGAAAAACCTGTAAGATGTCCGCTTGCTTCCCAAACTTTTGGATTCATTAAAATATCCGCATCTACTTCATAGCTGTTTTCCCTCATCTGAATAAAATAATATCTCCAGGCATCTTTAACCTGATTCTTTAATCGTGTTCCCAGTGGACCGTAATCCCAAGTGTTGGCGAGTCCTCCATAAATTTCACTTCCTTGAAAAATGAAACCATACTGATTGCAGTATAAAACTACTTCTTCCATTGTAAAATTTCTTCTTTCCATCTTGATTACCTGACCTTTCTTTTATTTTGAAAATTGCAAAGATTATTCTTATGGATCAATAATTTCATGTGAAACAGGAAATAAAAAACCCTAAGTATAAATTAATATACTTAGGGCGAAAATAACCGCGGTTCCACCTAAATTCAGATAAACATCTGCACTTTATCGTAGTACGGATTCAACATCTTATACTACATTCCTTTTAACGGTGGAATTTCCGTCGGACGCTACTTTATTCACTCCGCTGCTCCAAGACGCCTTCCATGTCTTCTTCATAAGGGTTCGCACC
>CAZRKN010000045.1:0-33671 GCA_964600805.1 uncultured Bacteroides sp.
CTCATATGATAGGTTTTGAATATTTCCATTGTCTACCATATGGGGAGCATATCATCGTAGCTTTTCAGAGGTAATTTTTACAATTCTGCATTTTAGTGGAAATTGTATTTAAAAACAAACCTTTTTGTATAAAGCGTTATCATGCCACAGATTGCAGAGAAAAAGAAAGCAGGGTAAAATAAAAAAATCGCGTGGAATTTTGACACTTCCCATATAAGCACGCTAAAATGGAGAAAAAGGGAAAGGAGAAAGTCCATGAGATATGTTGATAACAGGATTGAAATACAATATCGGGAGTGCCAGATTTTAAGGGATGCCGCTAAAGCGGTGCTTGTTGAAAACGTTGACAGGGGAGAGCTGTTTTCTCTAAAGGAAAGCTGGCTAAGAAGCATATCGGACATAGCTAAAAGTATGAAACTGAAGAAGAAAAGCGCAACAGTTTTAGTGCAAATGCTGTCTGATATGGATGAGGAGGATGTCAAGGCAGTTGCGGAATATATCGAATCCATTGTAGCCAAGGGAAAAGGAATTGATATTATGCAACCTTATATTACAGAAAACAGAAAAGTCATTCTGCCGGTCAATGTCCATACGCCGCCCGATACTCTGTATCCCGATGATTACAATGAATAGGGAAGGAATGTATTATGGGAACGGATTCAGAAATTAAAATTTTATACGGACTATCGCTGGAAACCAGCGAGAAACTGAGGGAGCCTTTAGAACGGGAGTTGGGACGGAAGGGAAAAGGTCTGCAGACTGTATGCCGCTACCGCAAGGAAGGTGTGTATCAGTATGCAAAAGACCAGGCGGATGACTTATTGCTGATTTTGGAGGAAAATCTTCAGGGTGGCAATCCGTATGAGAAAGAGGAGCTGATGCATCTTACGGATATAGGGGGAAACAGGATTATTTTCCTTTTGGATAGGACGCATTATGGGGATGACTATATCAAAATGCTGTATGCCTGCGGAATATATGATGCTTTGTTTCTGGATGAGGTAGATACCAGAAAGTTTATGATGCTGCTGAAAAAGAATAGAACAAATGCAGAAGCCAGAAAGTACTATGGAATTGAAACAGCCCGCGACAGAGAGAAAGCGAATAATGTGGTAAACACGGAATGTTTAAACTCATATTTGGAGTTTGTGGAAACCGGAATGCTTGCAGGGGACGTGGAGCAGAAGTATCGTTTTGCAGTTTCCCGACTAAGCACAAAAGAAAACAGGGCATTGGCGGCAAGCCTGCCCGGAACAGTAACCCGTATGCTGCAGGGTAATGAACTGTATCAATATTATATCGGGAGTGGGAAAAAGAAGAGAGGCTTACTTGGATTGGAAGAAAGGAGAAGCAGGACACAGAAGGTTTAGCTCCGGATTCGTCTGAGAAGGTTGGTAGCCTTCCTTTGGCGATTGTGGAAGAAAGGCAAGCCGCCGTTTCTATTCAAAATGAGAAAGAAGTTCAGCAAACGAAAAATGCTTGCGATAGTCAGGACGATAAGAATGAAGATATGCTGGAGGTTATGGACAGGTATCGGACATATTATATGGAAGAAACACCGGATTTACCATATTCAGATGATGGAAATGCAACAGACCTAATGATGGCTATGGGTATCTATTTAAAAGAAATAGATAAATAGGGTTAGTAAGGATAGGCACATACAAGAAAGAGATTTCAAGTATGTGCATTTTTATTAATGTATCTTACGCTAAAAAATGTACAGTGAGTTGTAGTGAATATACACAAAATATTTCGAGCCTGTATTTATGCATTTACAGTTCCCCTAAATAGAATGTCTGATATGTTTGTTCATCCAAACCGAATGAACATAAACGTATAGGCTTACCTGAATCAGGTTCTTTTATAATTCCAATTCTGCTTTGACGAATGGCGGGAAGAAGCCAGTTTACTGCAGGAGGTTTATTAATATATTTTATAAAATCTTTTATAGTTGGTATTGATCCACTCCAAATTTTTTCGTAGTGATATGTTTGCTCTTTTGCCCATGTTCTTATTTCCCCATTTTGAAAGAATCTCATTAGAACATGTTCATCAATTACTATTATTCCATCATAGTATAATGTTGTAAAATCCTCAATATTTGTGCATATTATTGGGATTATTCTGTTTTCTGAAAATGGTTCTGCTGGTAAGAAGTTCCCCGTTTTTTTTCGAAGTTTTTGCCAGTCTTTCAGAATAGCTGGTATACGTGTTTTCAACTGACTAGCAGCTTTTTTAATCGTTTTTTGGTCTTCATAATATCTTCGAGAATTATAAGGTGTCACCAAATGCTTTATTTCCAACATAATTAAGTAGTCTTGCATGATTGCAAGACCGTCAAAATCTACATCTATTTCAGAAAGTTTAATTTGAATAGGATTTGGATACATTTTCCAGTATGGATATTGACAAAGTTTCTTTCGTAAGTTTTCTTCATATGAACAGCCAGTTTCTAAACGATTAATTTTATAATCCAACATAAGTTGTTCTATTTTTCTCTTAATGGTAAGTTGCGTGATTAACTGTGGTACAAATATAAGGTAACCATTTTGCAAAGGAATAAGTGGAGCAGAGAAAATATCAGCTTCCATATTCCTTTTATTTTTATATATGAAATAATCTAACATTGTAAGTGCCGTTCGGCTGTCATATTCATATAAGTTAGCAAAGCTATCAGCCATAGATTGGCAGTCTACTTCTGGACAAAGCATATAAAAAGTATCTGGTTTTTGAGGATCTCTATGTGCTGTCAAGATTTCCAAATAAATTTGGGCTATAGTTAACAAAAATTCGTACATTTCCAATAAATCTTGAAGTTTATTATTGCCAATTTTTCGATTCAGAATAAAATTTGCTGTTTCTGACTTGACACTTTCTATAATAGCATGAGGAAATCTGCTACACTTTTCATAAATAGGTTTCTCTAACATGAGAATGCTTTTCCAAATTTCTGGCTGGTATCTTTGAGCAATTCGCTCTTGCATACGCAATGATTGTGATAGGAAGTTAGTTTGTTGTTCAGATGCGTATATGGCCGCTTCCACCTGCCGACTTTCTCTTCGGAGTCCAGCAATATAGTGAATTTTTGCTGGAAGTACGTTTCTTGGTTCAAATAGGAGTTCATCTCTGTCTTCAATGAGACCAAAATCGTAATTTTCATATTTATATAATTCCCATATATCTTTTAAAGTTCTTGCCAAGTTAGATAAAGTGATAAACTGCTGAAAATCTGGGTCATTGAGATAACATAGAGGCTCTTTTTTTAAACATACTTCCATACGATTAGAATCCTTGTATTGAAGATATGGAATTACATCATTAATCATATCTAATAGATGCTCCATGTTGGCTACAACTGAATATTGTTCATTTTCTTTAAAAGCAGTCAAGTGACGCATAGCAGATATATTTTTTGTAGCATGTTCTCTATTAATTTCAGCCATAATACGTTGTTGATCTTCTTCAAATATGAAAAGAAGTTTCAATTGCGTATCTAGGGAGTATTTCATAAAATCTAGCTTTTCTCGGAAGGCATTAATTTTTTGCATATTATGAAAGATTAGCTCATATACAGATCCCATTCGTGTTAATTCTAATATGATATCTTCTGTTGTATTATCTTTTGATTTACCTAAAGAGTATTTATCCTGGTAATATTGAATTAGATTAATAAACACATTAAGATCATCTTCGGTATACCGATATGAAATGGGATTTCCGAAAGTTTCCTTCATTAGAAGAGTTTTTTTGAAATCTTTTGGTTGAGAAATGTAAAGATTTTCAATTTCTAATGCTAATATAGTGATATCCATTTTGCTCCTTTTCTACTGCAATAAAATAAGTTCCTTTATTATACATGATTATGTTTCAATATTCAATTTTAAATTGCAATAGGTTGAGTTAATCGTACTTGTAATGTACACCCCATGGGGGCAAAATTAAAAGATTTAGGGGAAAATTATATTATATCAAAGACGGCTATTAGATAGAAGAAGAGGAAAGGGGTACAAAAAGGTTTCAGCTAAAAAGTCAAAAAACAGAATTATAGGGGTTGGACTTAAAGAAGACGAACCGATGGTGCCCATAGATAAGGTAAGGACGGTAGATAAACCGAACTGCAATAAAACAGTTCTAGTAAAGAAGGAACCTGCAAGAGTCAATCTAAAAAGTATCACCACACTAACAAAAAATGAAAATGGTAAAATAATAAGTGATATTCTGGAAAAAGCAACATCTCACGCGCGGGGGGGTGGAACGGTAATAGTCGATTATTTGACTGATGGAGTCGATGCGAATGTGCCAGGTTTGCTAAAGGGTGACGGAACAGATATTGTGGATTGCCTGATAAAAGAAGATAAGTAAGTAATCTGGAAAAGACCATGGGCTTTGAAAATATTAGGTAGGGAGGATAAAATAAGAATAAGTAAAAATGGGACAAAGGCAATGATTTATGTATTATTTTGCATGCACTTTTGATAGGTGTGTTTTCTGGCTGCGTATAATTGACCATAGAGAGTTAGCACTAAGAGAGTGAAGCGTTGATACCAGACTAGACAGATGGGATAGTGTCCTTATTTTTGCACTAACATTGACGATTGAATACGCCTCAGAAGATTGTTACAATGAGAGAGGAAGAATCATCGGTCGGTTCAGGAATGGTTCACCAGCGGCACATATGAGAGAGTGAAATTCAAAAGAATCGCTGAAGTCATGGACCACAGCGATTCTTCATTAGTGGGTTATAACAATCCCTTTTTTCTTAATTTACAGATTTTTATTGATGTTATTAGATAGTGGTCATGTTTCATAGATCCACTAATTTTTGCTTATAATCTTATTTCGTGTATCATTATTAATTCTCAACAATGGACTGAATTACAGAAATAAAGTCATCTGTTGGCATAACGTTAATATTCTGTGCGTCAATTTGACTTCTAATATTAGAGTTTACAGTCTGTGTATCTAATACAGAAACATTGTCTTCGCCAACATATTCTATTGCCATAGTGTTTAGAATTACATTTTCGTCAACTACAGGAAAAATACTTTGAGCACCCCAAGAATAACCATTTTGATTTAAAAACAGTATTACCTTCAGGCCTTCTTCCATCGCATATCCATCTGGCAATTGAACATATGTAGATGTTATTCCGCCCTCCTCGTAATAAATAAATTCATTACCTATATTGTCGCCTTTAATGGAAGAATGAATAGCTAAAGTTATTGGAGTTATGGGATAACTAAGACTTTCTGTTGCTTCTTCTGGATTTTCAGTCAATGATACTGGGATTTCTCTCATAATAGTATCGCCTACTTCAACTACCTCTGCTTCTACGATGTAAGTAGATGCATCTGTTAATTCGGGTAGAGAAAAGGCAGGATAAAGGGCTGTACTTTCATATACAGGCAAATTTTTTTGATTGTTTTTTAATCCGGTTACATATCCAGCAGTCGCTGTTAACAATAATATACAACATACAATTAACAAAGTTCCAATTTTCTTTTTCATCTTAATCCCTCCTACCAATAAATAACTTGCTTAGATGCTGTATCATAATCTGTTAATGTTCTTCGCGTCGAATTAGGATATGCTAAGCGCGTCATTACATTAGATGAGCACGTTGGGCTAAAACATGATTCACCTTCCTCATGACAATGTGCAACACCAATTGCATGCCCAAGTTCGTGTGTTGCAACTGATTGTATATCATATTTGTCTGGCTTCGCACCTACAGCAAAAGTATTATCACCTGTATTAAAAACTATGTTCACAGAGTTATAAACACCGTTGTTTTGGTTTGGAAACGTGTATGCAAGCCAAGGTTCCCCGCTAGTTGAATAAATTTTATTACTGTGACTGCTGTTGGAAGTGAATGCCAATGGAACAATTGATTTATTCGTAGAAGTTTCTTTCACAGCATTCCACGATGACATTCCAGCACTAATAGCATTTTTCCAAGTGTCGTTAAAACCGCAATAAAAATATACAGTTGCGTATTTATCGCTCCACTTATAGCCTAAGCTTTTTCTTGCTTCTGCAGCTTTAGCGCTAATTGAAAAGGTGCAAAAAAATGTAATAATGAGCAAAAAGATTTTTAGATACTTGATTTTTTTCATTGAAAAACCTCCTTGAGTATATTTGTTTTAAAATTTTATAATTCAGAAAACACATAGTCAACTAGATTTTACAAATGTACATTTTTTTGTTATGACGTACAATATTGAACTTCAAGTATCTTTAGTCTATTTGCACATATCACTGATAAAATATCAAAAATGATAAGTTTGTATTGCAATAAAATAAGTAAAGCCCTTATAGATTAAAATATACCAAACTGTCTGAATCTACTGTTGCCAACCACAAAAATATTTCGTATAATTACCTCTGTTGTTATTGCGAGGGGATAGTCATTGCGAACTGTCCATGAGAGAAAAATTCCTGGGGACAGGTAGTTTGCGGGGAGTATTGTACCCGCATTATTAAAAACACTATATCTGCAGTCCATGAAAACCGACAGGCAAATGAGCTTGTCGGTTTTTTATGTATAAAAATATTCATTATAAGGAGGAATAAAAAACTATGAAAAAGATTTTAAAGAAGATTGAAAACAAAGGTCAGTTCGTAAAGAATAAGATTCAGAACGTGATGCTGGATCGGACAGGTGAGAATTATGTGGATGTTGGCGTTAAAATCCTGATTGCAGTAGTTATCGGCGCTCTTTTACTCGCCGGACTGTATGCTCTTTTTGGAGATGTCGTTATGCCGACGCTGGAGCAGCGCATCACAGAGATGTTCAATTACTCTGGCACATGATACCACCTATGATCATATGGGCGGTAAAGGGCGCTGCCCTGTTTGTTCTGCTCATTCTGGCATCTTGTCACGACATAAAAACCCGGCAGATACCAGATATTTATAGCTTGATGTTAGTTTTGCTGGCACTATGCGTTCCACATTATGATAATTTGTGGGGCGTTTTTTGTTGCCTTCCTTTTCTCATTGCGGGAATCAACGTGGGATGGATTGGCGGCGCAGATATTAAAATCATGGGCGCCGCAGGTATGGTGATTGGACTTATCCCGGGAATATCCGCAATGATAATCGGGCTTTTGTGTATGATAGTGTTTCACTTCGGAAGAAGTCTGTTTATGGGAAAAATGCAGTGGAAACAGTCATATCCACTAATTCCGTTTTTATCGGTTGGCATCATGAGCATGTATTTGCTGCAGATACCTTGAAAAATAGAAATTAAAAGTGTTTTTACACGACAAGATTGGAGGAAACAATGAAATTATTTAAGAATCGAATGATATTGGGCATTACCTGCATTGTCATATCTTTGATTATTTGCTTTGCGATTACGCCGCTTATCAATGTAGGACTGTCGAAGAAAACAAGAGTGGTTCGGGTAAACCGTGAAATAAAAGCCGGAGAACAGCTGACAAAGAGTATGCTGACCGAAGTGGAGGTCGGAAACTATAATCTGCCTGTAAATGTGTACCATTCCATTGATGAAGTGAATGGAATGTATGCGACTGCGGATTTGGTTGTCGGGGATTATCTGTTCCCTGCAAAACTGTCGGAAGACGCTGGAAAAGAAAACACATACCTTTACCATCTTAACGGTGAGAAACAGGCGATATCCATTACAATCGACAAATTTGCAAGGGGACTGTCCGGAAAGCTGAAAAGCGGTGACGTGGTTTCCGTAATAGCACCGGATTATTTGGGAAGCCGTGAAACAGTTATTCCGCAGGAGCTGCAGTATGTAGAGGTGATCGCAGTAACAGCAAAATCCGGATATGACGCTAATCTTGAAAATGGGGAAGATACGGAAGAAAAGGAACTTCCTACAACGGTAACGCTTTTGGTTCGGCCGGAGCAGGCAAAGATTCTGGCGCAGCTGGAGGCAGAGAGAGACATCCATCTTTCATCAGGAAGAGGAAGCAACACTGCCGGACGGAAATGTGATGGCCGTATGGGGAAGCCCTTCATCCGGAAAAACAACTGTCAGCGTAAAGCTTGCCCATTATCTTGCGAGCAGGAAGAAAAATGTTATTCTTCTGTTGTGCGATATGGTTTCACCGCCGATGCCATGTCTTGGCAATCCGTCTGAACTGGTGGAGGAACACTCTCTTGGGAACATCCTTGCAGCAACACATGTGGCGCAGGGAATTATAAAAGAAAACTGTGTCTTCCATAAAAAGTATAAATACCTGACAATGATCGGGATGAAGAAAGGGGAAAACGTATTCACTTATGCGCCCTATACGCAGGTGCAGGCAGAGGAATTGGTTAGGAATCTGAAGATGATGTCGGATTATGTCATCATTGACTGTGGAAGCTACATTGCTTATGACATTTTATCAGCCGTATCGTTAATTGAGGCAGACTATGTACTGCGCTTAGTAACATGCAATTTAAAGTCCATCAGCTACCTTTCTTCGCAGCTGCCGCTTTTAAAAGACAAGAAGTGGGATGCGGACAAGCAGATACGGATTGTTTCTGATGTAAGACCGAATGAAGCGGCAAATTATATGGAGCAGGTTTTCGGGAAAGTGGCATATACCATACCACACAGCGCGGAAGTAGAAACGCAGGCGCTGGAAGGACGTTTGTTCTGCGACCTTACCCAAAAGGAAAGCAGGGATTTTAAAGCAGGAATTGATGCAATCGGGAAAGGGGTGCTTGGACTATGAACCAGAGTGTTTCAGGAACACACGAACTGTTTTTCTCGCCGGAGGATACAAAAGATTTCCAGTCAGTATTAAAGGATGTTCAGGAATACATATCAAGCAAATATTCCACTCTGATACTGGATGGGGGCGACGATGAGGTAAAGCAGCAGATAAAGCGATATATCAGCAAATATGTCATGGACTATCGGATTTTGGTAAAAGGAATGACGGAGGAGGAGCTGATTGATGCCATATATACAGAAATGGCAGAGTTTTCCTTCCTCACAAAATACATTTTCGGTACAGGTATAGAGGAGATTAACGTCAATTCGTGGCGTGACATTGAAGTCCAGTATTCTAATGGAACCTGCGAGAAGCTGAAAGAGCATTTTGAATCGCCGGAACATGCCATAAATGTGATAAGAAGGATGCTGCATATTTCCGGAATGGTTTTGGACAATGCAAGTCCCGCTGTTTTGGGGCATTTAAGTAAAAATATCCGTATCGCGGTATTAAAGACACCGCTGGTTGACGAAGACGTGGGCGTGGCGGTGTCCATACGTATTGTTAATCCGATGTCGCTTACAAAGGACGACTTTGTAAAAGGAGGAACGGCGACATCAGACGAACTTGATTTCCTTTCGGAATGTCTTCGGTATGGAATCAGTATATGTGTAGCGGGGCGACAAGCTCCGGAAAAACAACGGTAACCGGCTGGCTGCTCGGCACGATACCGGACAGCAAGCGAATTTTCACAATAGAAAACGGAATCCGTGAGCTTGATCTTGTCAGGGAGCGCGATGGCGCAGTATGTAACAGCGTTATTCATACGATTACCAGATCGTCAGAAAATGAAAAGCAGAACATCGACCAGGATCTTCTTTTGGATATGGCGCTGCGTTTTGATCCGGAAATTATCTGTGTAGGAGAGATGCGAAGCTATGAGGCATATACGGCGCAGGAAGCCGCCCGTACCGGACATACCGTGCTTACGACAATCCACAGCAGCAGCTGCGAGTCCA
The DNA here is from genome assembly GCA_964600805.1 of uncultured Bacteroides sp. Taxonomy (GTDB): domain Bacteria; phylum Bacillota; class Clostridia; order Lachnospirales; family Lachnospiraceae; genus UBA3282. The sequence goes on from CAZRKN010000045.1 coordinate 9,705, forward strand.
CATACCGCAGAATGTGTACGCTTTGTAAGCGAAAGTATGACATTAAAGATGAAACGCTGATGTCCCTGGTAACGGAGGCATTTCCTATTATAGTGTTTACAAAGCAGCTTGAGAACAAGAAGCGTAAAATCATGGAGATAATGGAATGCGAAATCCTGCCAGATGGGAACTATAATTTCCGGACATTATTCCACTACCATATCAGGGAGAACCGTATGGAAGGCACGAAATTTGTGATTAAGGGCGACCATGAAAAGGTAAACGGAATTTCCGAAGGGCTGAAAAGAAGGCTTTTGGAAAACGGAATGCCAAAGGAAACACTGGTGAAGATAACCGGAGAGGGGGGAACGAAATGCTGACATTACAGCTGATCACCTGCATAGGCATGATCATGGGATGCTTCTTTTTATGGGATATCCGGCTTGAAGATTTTACGGCGGATTTGTTCAGGGGAATACTTGGCAAACCCAAAAACATACAGGATGCCATATTGGAAGAAACCAATTCAAAAAAGATGCCGCTGCTGAAGCGGGAAATCCTTGAAGTGCAGGAAATTTTAAATGTGACCGGAAGAGAGAAACAGTTTCCACTGCTCTGTACGGCGGCGCTATTGTTTTTTGCATTAGGCGCATCAGCAGCTATACTGATGGGGAACTTTTTTCTCGTTCCGGTACTGGCGACGGGGTGTTTGTTCCTGCCGTTCTGGTATATCAAGCTTACGGCGCACTCTTTCAAGAAAGATGTTTCCGCAGAACTTGAAACGGCACTCTCCATCATCACCACTTCTTACCTGAGAAACGAAGATATCCTGACAGCAGTTGAGGAAAGCGTATTTTACTTAAATCCGCCTGTTCAGACAGTTTTTCAGGAGTTTGCATCCCGCATCCGCCTTGTGAACCCGGATATAGAGAGCGCACTGAATGAATTGAAGACAAAAATACACAATGACACCTTTGAGGAATGGTGCGATGCACTCCAGGAGTGCCAGACAGATAGGAGCTTAAAGACAATTTTGACGCCGATTGTGGCAAAGCTGTCCGATATGCGTCTTGTAAACGCGGACCTGGAGTATATGGTTTACGAACCACGCCGGGAGTTCATCACAATGGTAATCCTTGTAGTGGGGAACATACCGCTTCTTTATTTTTTTAATCAGGAATGGTATAACACATTGATGACAACCGTGATTGGGCAGGTCATGCTGAGCATTACCGCCGCAGTTATTTTCTTTTCTGCGGCAAAAGTGGTACAGCTTACAAAGCCAATTGAATACCGGAGATAGGAGGGGGCAATGGTAATATTAATGATTTTATTTGGTATTTTTTTCGCTGCCGGACTGTTCCTGATCCTTGCCGATGTATTCCGGATTCCGACCATGCAGACGGTAAAGGTAATGTCGGCTGCGGGGCGGTCAGAAAAGAAAGCCGTAAAAACATTGGATATGTGGTTTATGGACGGAGCTGTGGTATTATCTCGGCATCTGCCAATGAATCAACATAAAAAAGCGCGGATGGCGGCGACATTGAAAGCAGCGGGAATGAATATATCTCCGGAGGTATACACTTCCTATGCAATAATAAAGACATCAATCGTCCTGTTGGGGATTTTCCCCTGCCTTTATATATTCCCACTGGCAGCAATCGTAGTGCTTATGTCGGCTGTCATGGTCTATTTCAATGAGATAGGGAGTGCAGACGAGAAACTTCGCGAGAAAAGGGAAGCCATAGAAGATGAGCTGTCCAGATTTGCATCCACTATTGAGCAGGAACTTAAAAACAGCAGGGACGTGTTATCCATCCTGGAAAATTACAAGAAAAATGCAGGACCGGAGTTTGCGAGGAACTCGACATTGTGTGCGCGGATATGCGTTCTTCCAGCTACGAGGCGGCACTGACACGTCTTGAGGCAAGGTTAAATTCGCCACAGCTCTCTGATATTGTGCGTGGTCTGATAGGCGTATTAAGGGGAGATGACAGCGCTGTATATTTTCAGATGCTTGTGCATGACTTTAAGCAGATAGAGATACAGCGCCTTAAGACAAAAGCGCAGAAAATCCCGCCGAAAATACGAAAATACTCATTTGCAATGCTGATGTGCTTTATGATTACATATATTATTATCATCGGGTACGAGATTTTAAAGTCTATGAGCAGCATGATGTAGGAGGCGCGTATGAAGAAAGAAAGAAATAACCTTTTAAATAAGAAAGGGGAAGGCTATATAGATACTGTTGTTTTGGTTCTATGCGCAATGCTGGTGATTGCGCTTGCAGTACGCGTGTATCCGGTATATATTTTGAAACTTCAACTTGATAACTTTGCGGACGAGCTTGTGAGGGAGGCGGAAATAGCAGGACGGGTAGGTTCGGAAACAAGTGACAGAGAACGGGTCTTAAATGAAAAAACGGGGTTATACCCGACTGTATCATGGTCAAAGACAGGAAATATCCAGCTTAACGAAGAAGTAACGGTAACACTCACATTAGAGAGGAATATTGGGCTGTTCGGCGGCTTCGGTTCATTTCCGGTACAGCTGAAGGCGAGGGCAAGCGGAAAAAGCGAGGTGTACCATAAATGACGGGAAAATGTAAAAGGATCCTTTTAAATAAGGAAGGAAACGGAATGCCGCTTGCCGCAGCGGTAACGCTTGCATTGTTGATGATTGTTCTTGTCATAATGCAGTTTGCAAGGCTTATGATTGTGTCTGCAGGCGTAAAAGATGCAATGCAGGAGGCGATAATATCCACCATTAACGACAACTACGCAGATGTATACCATGCAGTACGCGAGGGGTACGCCGCCGGGTACCAGCCGACAGACGGTTCTTTTGAGGAAAGCATAGACTTTGGGGACATCTATGGGAGGCTGGACGGATTGCTCGGTCTTCAGGAAGATGACGGATATCATTACAAAATATCATCTGATGGGGAGACAGAGTTCAGGATAACGGATTTGCAGGTGTATATCCATAATGCGGGACTGGCATCCGGCGATACAAGCTCGTTTGAGGCAGAGGCTACAGTGAAGCTTGAAGTGCCGGTATCTTTTCTCCAGAAAGTACTTCCGGACATGAAGATTACCGTTAGGAGTAAAGCTGCATATACTCCAAAATTCTAACAAAAAAAATTTGCTGAAAATTAGACATATTCAAAAGAGTATATTACAATTAAATCAGAAAAGCAAAAAGGGAGGGATTTTATGAAAAAGTGGAATGATAAGACCAAAAAAATCGTATTAGCGGCAGCATTGATTGCAGTAGGGATTGGCGCGTTCTGCGGAATACGCTTTTGCCTGATAACGGACAAGCCGGTTGAGGTGGCAGTTGAAACCCAGAAGGCAGATGAGGATGATGTAAATGTAGTTGTCGATACGGAATTTGAGGATCTGACAGCGCAGGAAACGGAGGAGCTTACAATCTCCACGGAACCGATTGATTCAAGAAAAACCGCCGATACGGATGACACTACACAGTCCATTCAGAATGATCCGGTAAAGACAGAGGAAAATAAACCCAGTGAAGCGCCGGCGGAGGCTACAGCGGAAACGGAACAGAACGGTTCTGGTGAAAAGCCGGAAAACAAGATAATCCCTGCAGATAAACCGGATACGACAGGAGATTCCGGAACGGGTGGCACAGGGACGCCAAGTTCTCCTAAAAACGGAGAGGTAAAGGACGGCAAGATTTATATAGAGGGATTTGGCTGGGTAGATTACGAGGGAGGCGGCACATCTGGCACACAGGGTGACGACATTTATGAGAACGGAAACACAATAGGGATTATGGACTAAAGCAGGGGGCGCCGCAGGGCGTCCTCTTTTGTAGAAAGCGAGGTTTTATATGAAAATCCGAAGAAAGGCGGCATGTTTGCTCATGTTGCTTTTATTTTTGTCCTTTTTGGGGACAGAAACAGTGCTTGCCACAGGCGAGGGAAATATGAATGGCGGTGGCAGTGGCTTTGGTACGGGAACAAGCACCAATAAATGGATAAATGGAGATGAAGGCGTGAGAGTGACTGTTGTTCGGGCATCGGATGGGGCTGCAGTATCCGCATCAGTGGATCTTACGAATGTCAATCCCGGAAATATTGTGGTGCACTTTGCTAAAAGAAGCAAGGTTGCTTATCGCGGAGGAGCCTCCCTGACACCAAATACGGGGACATACACATATATCAATCCGGGGCAGTCGCTTCCCAGAATTATCAGTACATCTTCAGGTGGCAGTAATATAGCTCAGATAAAGAGGTACTTTACAGATGAGCAGGTAATCCGTGGCATTGCAGGTTACTGTGGTTTTGATTTCGATACGTTAATAAGCGGGGAGTACAAGCTGCTGATAGAGCCGCTTGCATATGTGACGTTTCAGGGTGCAAGGACGGCAATGACCGCAACAGAGGCTGCCATGTACGATCGGATGCTTGGCGGCGTAATGCAGAGCAAAATGCCTTCACTGTCACACAAGAACCTGCCGCTTGCTATTTTTCTGGAAACATCGGACCTGGGTTTTCCGGCATGGTCCGGCTCAAAGACAGAGCGCGTATCCAATGAGAGTATTATTTCTTCACTGGGAATAGGAATTGTGCGCTTTAATGAAATGATTACGCCTCCGGAATTGGAAGCGGTAGATTACGAGTACAGAGTAAATACGGATGTGATTACGGCCGTAACCATCACCGGCGGGCAGTCAGACCCCGACCATCCGGTTAATGTGACGTTTCAAATAGGTGGAAGGAGCTATACCGTGGAAAACGTCTATTATCCTAAAGGGGCATCGCAGCTTGCCTGGGTAAAGTGGAGAACACCATCAACTCCTCAGACAATCACAATAACCGTCACCGCCAGCGGGAGCGGTGCACCGGGACAGGGAAGTATAAAGGCAAGGATTGTTGACCTTGACGGGAACGATCCGCCCAATCCCACCGCCAATGACAGGAATAATTCGTATTCTGCGTCTAACGCGGAAATACCTGATAATCCTGAGAAAGATAGTGCGTACTGGAGTATATGGGTTCCCTGGTGGCAGGAATACTGGGTATGGCACAGTGATTGGAAGTGGCATTCCGGTTCGCATAGTGAATCCTGCGCGGAAGGATGCATGACTGATCATGGAAGCTGGGTGGACGAAGGTGAATGGGTAGATGAAGGCTGGTGGGAGTTCGATTTGGAACATTACAGTGCTTCAATGAGCGCATCCGTGGAACTGTTGCCAGACGATAAAAATCCTACAGTTGCAGGGTCTACGATCAAGAGCGGATACGGAGTCAATGTCACTGTCAATACAACGACGACAACAAATCAGTCTTCGGCGGTTACCGGGTCGCAGACGGCGGTTTCTTATTTCCCGGAGTTTTACTATAGGACTTATTGGCGGCTGCTTGAGAGAACGGTAAGCGGAATGGAAGCAGAGTATCAGTTTAAGAGCAATGAGTATTCCACGTATGGGAGAAGGACGCATTTTTCTCCAATATGGATGCCTGATGGAAGCTATACCGTATACACCTATGTCATGGATAGCTGGACGCCAGACGGAATGTTGTCTGCTAACCTGACAGACTCGGTGCAGATTAGCGGGAACCTGTGGTCAGACTGGCATATTGCGCCAAAGAATTAACGGCGGAGGGCAGAGTGGTACGGGCGGTTCGAGTCCGCCATGCCCTTTTCGTGTTGCCATACACGATATACATTATAATAAGGAAGAAAAGGAGTGAAAAATTTTATGGCAAAGAAAGATTTGATGAACGGAACCGTGAAGTGGTTTGATGTGAGAAAGGGATATGGGTTTATTTCTGATGAAGACGGTGTAGACTGCTTTGTTCATTTCTCCAATATCAACATGGAAGGTTTCAAGAGGCTCAAGGCAGGGCAGACCGTTTCCTTTGTTCAGGACGAAGACGAGCAAGGACGCACGGTTGCAAAAGAAGTTACTATTATTACGGAAGGAGAAGAAGAATAATAAAGAAAAGAACAAAGATTGCAATAGTGGCGCTGGCTGTAGGCGTGATCGGAACCATTACCTGCGTTGCTTTAAGAAAAAGGTTATAAAAGCTAAGGCTCTCGGTTTTCAGTAACTGGAGGCCTTTTTTGTGGTGTTCCCCTTTGCGTTATTATTACATGGCTAGTATAATTTGAAATAGATGTAGAATTATGTAGATTAAATATGTATAATAGTAAAAAATGGCATTATTTTGTAATAGGGGAATAAGTATGATAAACATAGCAATCTGCGATGACGAGAAAAAGGATATTGTGCATTTGAAATCCATACTTCAAGAGGTGATGGATAAATATTCCATGAACTATGATATTCAGGAATATGAATCAGGCGAGAGCTTAATACAGGCAGCATCGCTTTTCCATCTGATATTCCTGGATATTGTAATGAATGAAGAAAGCGGAATAGAGATCGGCAAGTATATTCATCGGAAAAACCGCTCTACAAAAATCATCTTCCAGACAAACTTCGGGAATTACTGTAAGGAGGCAATGAACCGGACACACGCGTTTGCGTTTTTGGAAAAACCCTTAAAGGCTCCTGCTGTTGAAGAGCAGATTAAGGAGTTCTTCGAGGATAGTGAGGGAATGCAGGATTTATTGATGGATTTCCATAATGTGAGGTATAGCCTTGAAGGGAAAGACGTGGTAAAATCTATCTTATCAATCCCTGTAAAGGAGATTGTGTATTTTGAATATATAAAAATGCAGAAAGAAATAAAGATTGTGACAAGATCAACAGAGTACATATATACCGAGGCGATGAATAAACTTGAGGAAAAAATGCGGCCTTTGGGCTTTGAAATGTGTTGCCGTGGTATACTGGTTAACCTGGAGAGAGTCATGCGGATTAAAATGTATGACATTCTGTTGGATACCGGAGGAAAGGTTCCGCTGTCACAAAGGAGAGTCAAAGAATTTAGGGAAAGGATGAATGAATACCTGCATGATTCATTTCATTAGGATATGGATAAAATTATTTTATTGTTTTGCTCATTTATATCTTGTGTGATTCTTGTAAATTTATTATTTCAGTTTTTTAATGACAGATATCTGAAATCTTTTAGTAGTAAACTATTGTACATATTGTTGCCAATAGTAAGTATTGTTATTGTTACACCAATAAATATGTTTATGAGCCCCTTGCTTAATATGCTTGTAAATTTAATCTGGATCGGGTTAGTTAGTTATTTTTTTTATTACGAGGAAAAAGATAGAAGATTTATACAAATATTTGAGTCGGAAGCATTATTCATGGTTATCGGTGTAGCGGAAGCGCTGGGCGTTTTCCTGATTGACGTGATTATGAATATAATGCAGATAACTCCGCAAAGTACAGAGATTCAAAAAAGTATAGAAACTGCTTTTTCAAAGATTATATTATTATTTTTATACTATGTGATTTTTAGCCGATTATGGAAAAAGAGTATTCTTCGTACAAAAACGCAATATATTCTATACTTAATAATGTTTTTATACAGCGTCGTCAATGTTTTAATTATTGCCGTTATCTCTAATAGGGAAAACCCCTTAGTATTAATGGTCATTGTAGGATGTACCATCTTCGCTAATATGTACCTGCTTTATTTTATAAAGTTTTCGGATGAGCGAAATTATTATAAGATGCAGCTAGAGATGATGGAACAACAGGAGAAGATTCAATATGACAACTATGAGATACAAAGCGAGAAATATAAAGAGGCTATGACCATTTTACATGATGTTGATAAACATATGAAAATGATCGAAGGGTTATATCAGGAGGATTTTAAGAGAGAGGCCAAAAATTATACAAATCAGATACGAGAAATGCTGCAGCCTCTGGTCCCTTTTATGTATACAGATAATCCGGTATTAAATTGTCTGTTATCAGATAAAAAAAGAGTGGCAGACAGAAGTGGAATTTCATTTGAAATAGAAATAGATGAAGCTAATATTAATTTTATGAAACCAATAGACATAACCACTTTATTTGGCAATCTGATTGATAATGCATTAGAAGCAACTAAAAAATGTAATGGAGAAAAATATATTGACTTATGCATTAAAGAATATAATGAGATGATATCCATTAGAATAGAAAATAGCGTAGAAGATTCAGTAGTTGTTAAAAATGGAAAAATCTATAGCAATAGCGCAAAAAGAAATGGTGTTGGATTGCTAAATATACAGAGATGTATAGAAGATTATTTGGGTAGTATTATTTATAAATATTCCAATCAGTTGCTTGTATGTGATATTGTATTGAATAGAGTAGATGAATAAATGAAATAGGATGGATTAAAAAGTCTATCCTATTTTTTCATGTCCGTATTTTTTTATTATTAATATAATAGGTTGTACATCAGGACAAAAAGTTGTACATTATGAAAAAACTATTGATAAAAACATTAAATTTGATAAAATTTAACAAAAAAAATAAAGGAGAAGAATAAATGAAGAAAGTATCTAAAATAATCGCTACTGTAATTAATAAAAATATCCAGAAGGAAATGAATAGCGCATGCGCAATTTTTGGATATCAGCCGGTTGTGCCGGATTCTGCAAAAAAGTTTAAGAACAGAAAGAAAAAATAGTGGGCGAGAAATATAGAAATTTGATTGATAAAATTACATATGGGTTAGTTGCGGATAGTACAATAAATTCTGCTGATGTGGAAGCTTATAAGTTTGGCTTGGAAATGACCATACTAAAGGCATTTCACTATGTTTCTTATATTGCAATAGCTTTATGTATGAATAAATTTCTTGAGTTTGTTGCTCTTTTTGTTGTGTTTTACATATTTCGGCGCAATACAGGTGGTTACCATGCCCAAACGAGAATTGGATGCTACCTGTTTTCCTGCGTCGTTATTTTTTTATCTCTTTTTGCAACTGAGATAAGCTTCAGCTGGCAGGGTGCAGCAATAATTTCAATTATTGATATATTCATATTGCTAACATTGTCGCCGGTAAGGAACATCAACAGGAATCTGGATACAGAAGATATAGAATATTTTAGACATAGGCTTAGGATATTATCAGTGATTTTTTTTGTGGTCTATATCGTAACAATTGGTTTAAAGGCTGGATACTTTATTACACTGTATACAATAGGGTTGTCCATGGATACACTTTTGACTATTTTGGGTAAATTGCAATCTTTAAAGCAATCTTAAGCTTGCCATTATGTACGTCAGGATAAAAAGTTGTACGTTTGAAAAATGCTATTAACGAATTTTGAAAACCTGACGAATCACATAGAGAAAGGATTTCTAATTATTCTATCAAGGAGGATGATAATATGGCAATGGAAATTACAAACAACTATAACGCATATGAGAATGCCTATTCGACACAAAAACAGGAGACAGCAAAGAAGCAGGTTGCGTCAAGAAATGAAACAACAGAAACAGTGGCTGCACAGAAAAAATCCACTGTAGGAAATGGTAAGGCGAAAAGTACTACAGACTATGCGAAGAAATTGGAAAAACTTGTGCCAAGTGTTGAATTTTGTGTGGGGAATGCCTGTGTATCCGATAAAAGCGGCAAATCACTGACCGTTAACCCCAAACTCTTGGATAAAATGCAGAACGATCCCGAAAAAGAGAAGAATATGAAAGACATGATAAAAGGCGTTGAGTCTATGTCTAAATTGGCAGAAGGCATAGCGAAAGCCACTGGCTGGACCATAGTGTATCAGCACAGTTATATTGATGAGAACGGAAAATATCATTGCAGAATGCAAACCAGAAATGATTTTATGTTAAATATGAGCGATAAGCTCCGTGAAGAAAGGCGGAAAAATTCGGAAAAGCTGATTGAAAAGTCAAAAGAAAGAGCGACAGAAAAACGGGAAGAATTACAGGAAGCGTTAGAGGAAAATAAATCTGAAACAGAGGATAAGAAAACAGACAGAGAGCAGGAAAAATCAGGCATTACCGTCGTCAAGGAAAATACACCGCTGGAAAAAGTGGAACAGCTGCTTTTAGAGAAATTGGAGAATTCCGAAAATGGAGAAATTTTCCTTGATGATGACGATATGCAGATGATTCTTGAAGCAGCAAAAGAAGAAACGCAAGGACAGACAAATAAGGTTAAAAATCCGGTTGTGGCAGGGAACAATTTTGATATGCAGATATAAGCTAAAGATAGCTGCAATTCAACCACATAAATACATGATAATGCCTTGCAATATAATGCAAGTGAATGATGAACTATAAGATTTTCTTATGAACTGAATTTATGTTGATAAGGAGATTGTCTTATAGAAATAATAAAGATGGAGGTGAGTAGAATGAAAAAATTGGGTAAGAAAGTAGTAAAACACGAAAACACCCTGACTGCATTTTGTGCTTCGTGTACTTGTGATTTTGTTACTTGTACATGTAAGAGCACCAGCTATGATCCAACAGGAACATACTTTTCTGGCAATGCAACAATACAGCAAAAAGGTCCAAATCTGCCCTACATTCTGTAATGATGCTGTAGTACTATTGTGATGCACAAAGGGAGTTGGATTGTTGATATGCTTGCAGTTCAACTCTCTTTGTAGTGGAGGTAAAAATGAAAATTAAAAAACCGTTGATGTTTGTATTTAAGATATATGCGAAGTATTATTTGTATGATGTGAATACTAAAATGATTGTTGGGATAAGTAGAGACTTGTTTGCTCTTTTGCAGAACGTGAAAGAAGATTACATAGAAATCCCAGATACACTGGAAAATGAAGTAAATAGGCTTTTAAAATATGAGATTTTCAGTGAACCTAATTTTGATTATGAAATAAAATATCCGCAATCGGAACTTATAGAAGACATACTTAAAAATTGCATGCGAACCATTACTCTTCAAGTTACGCAAAACTGCAATTTGCGTTGCAAGTATTGTGTTTATTCCGGAAGCTATGAAAACCGCACACATAGTAATAAGAGGATGAATTTTGAAACGGCTAAAAAGGCAATAGATTTTTTGCATGAACATAGTAGCCTTTCAGAGTCTGTTGGTGTGGGCTTTTACGGCGGTGAGCCGCTTCTTGAAATAGAACTGCTTAAAAAATGTGTGGATTATTCAAAAAAAGTGTTTAATGGTAAGGATTTGAATTTTACTGTAACAACAAATGCTACATTACTGACAGATGAAGTAATGGACTTCCTTGTGGAAAATGATTTTTATGTTACTATTAGTTTTGATGGACCTCAAAAAGTGCAGGATAAAAATAGGGTTATGGCAGACGGAGGAAAAGGCTCATTTACTATTGTAATGAAAAATGTTGAACGTTTTCTGCAAAGGTATCCTGAATTTTTTGAGAAAATTGGATTTAATGTGGTTTTAGATCCATCAAATGATTTTAATTGTTCCAATAACTTTTTTATGAATTATGAGATGCTTAAAAAAAATAGTGCAAGAGGTGTTTTAGTAAGCACAGAAGGATTAAAAAAGGATTTGGAATATGATGATTCATTCAATATTGCGTATAATTACGAAATGTTTAAAAATTTTTTATGGAGTTGTGGAAAGATAAATAATGTAGGAAGTAAGCTGACAGTAGCCTATATTGAACAGATAGAAAAATTATTTGCGGACAGAACAGTAGGAGTTGATAGGAATAAGAAATATGCGCATCCAGCAGGTCCTTGCTTAATCGGAGCAAATAAATTTTTTGTTAATACAGATGGTGAATTTTATCCGTGTGAGAGGGTGGACGAAAGTATAGAATGTACTAGAATAGGAAATTTAGAAGAAGGATTAGATATTAAAAAGATTAAAAGTTTGTTAAATATTGGAAAATTAACGGAAGATGAATGCAAAAAATGTTGGGCATTTCAGTTTTGTTCACAGTGCTTACGTTCGGCTGTTGATGGTGATCATTTGTCAAAGAGCAAACGGTTAAGTAAATGCAATCTTTCCAAATATAATGCGGAACAATCGCTAATGGATTATATTGTGTTAAAGGAGTATGGGGCGAAGTTCGGAAAAAGATAAAAGGGGGAATAGATTTATGAAAAATAAAAGGATAGCCGTATTTCCAATTGATGAAGATTTTTTATCTCTTCCAAACAACCAGCATATTCAACTAGGAAGAGAATGCCATCAAATCTCATATTATATAACATTAGCAGGATGGAATATCGAGAATACGGAAATACAGCTGCATACTTTAGAAGAGTTTAATTTTGAAAGCATTGATACACTTGTGCTAGTTAATTCGTTCAGAAAATTGGAAGATGAAGTGATTCAAAAAATTGTGAGTGTAGCTGCAGAAAATGAGATAAAAGTCATATGTGCAAGGGATGATATGGATATTAATCAAGAAATGCTTAAAAGAGAGTGTTTGGAAAAAAATATTACGTATGAATTTGTAAGTGAAGAAGTATCTCTTGTTGAAAGTAGGTTAATGAATAATATCGAAATTCCTATTGTTGCTATTTCAGGAGTAGGTCCATATGTAGGGAAATTTGAAGTAGGTTTATATTTAAGAAATTCATTTGAGGATGCTGGGTATAAAACATTATTTATAAGTTCACGTAGAGAAGGAAAAATATTTGGTACTCATATTTTCCCAGAATATATGTATAACAAAAATTTAGATTATACTACAAAGGTGTATGAGTTCAATAGTTATGTAAATAGTTTGGTTAATGAAGAAAAACCTGATATTGTTTTAATTGGTGTTCCCGGCGAAATGATGGAATTAAGCGAGAGACATCAAATGAATTTTGGAATAATGGCAAGCATAGTATTCAATGCCATAAAACCAGATGTATCTATACTAAATATGTATAATATGCGGTATACAGATGAGTTTTTAGAAGAACAGATAAAATTTTGCAAATACCGCTTTGGTATGGTACCTGATTTGTTTTATGCGACTTATACAAGTATTATTGATTCATCATTAAAAGAAGCATTGATACGGTATTTTCAAACAGATAGGTTGTTTGATGATTTATTGGAAAAGTACAATCTTTTTAGCGAAGCAGATGTTAAGAAAGGTCTGTTGTTTAAGCAGATTATGGATGTATTGGAAGAATATGGTTCATTAGAGGTTTTGTGAGGTGTGTATGGAAGATAAGAGAGAAAGTATTAAAGAAAGATTAGATAAAGTTTTTATAGAAAAAATGGCTTTTGCGGTCAACAAGCTTCCAGATGATCAGCGTTCAAAAAGCTTATTAAGTAACTGTATTAGAATGCAGGCGAGAGATTTATTGAAACTTTATATGGAATTGGAAAACGAATTTCATATTGACTTTAATCCACTTGTATTAGAGGGGAACTTTGATAAATACAATTGCTTACTAGAATATATTGTAAGTAAAACCGGAGAAAAGAATGTCAATTAAGAAGATTCATGTTTGTGTCATTGATGACGGAATATGTGGGGATGAAATCAATATATATAAGAATATTCGAATAAGAAACGGTAAAGCAGTCGATTCTTTAAATGTATGTAAAAATAACTCTCACGGTACAGGATGTGCTAAAGTAATAATCGAACATGCAGAAAAAGAAATTTTGATAAGCAGCGTGACAATTCTTAATAGGCAGTGTAAGGGAAACATTCAATCCTTATGCACTGCCTTTGAGTGGTGCATAGAAAATGAAGTTGATATTATTAATTTGAGTTTAGGGAGTGTTTTTTTTAAAGATAAGGAACTGTTGTTGAGCGCAGTTAATCATTGTGCAAAAAACGGAATAATTATTGTAGGGGCAACCTCTAATGATGGATATGTAACCTATCCTGCAAGTTTTACAAATGTATTAGGTGTTAGATCTTTTGAGGAAAAAGAAAAAAGAGGATGCGTCGTAAGGTATGATACCAATTTAGGTTTCGGATTGTTTGAAACTCAGGGTAGTGAAAGAATCTACATAAATGGCATAGAAAAAACGACAAGTTGGTGTAATAGTGTAGCAGCTCCACAAATCACAGCAAAAATAATTAATTTGCATAAGAAGGGAATTAGCCCGATAGTAATTAGAAATATGCTTGGAAACGAATTGCTAAATATCAATTGTTTTGGAATTGATTGGGTGTCAAAAGCGTATGCACAGAATATACATGAATTGATTCCTGAATGGTGTGTATGCAAGATAATTAATAAAGAAATGGAAACATCACTTGACATTGCAGATACTGTTATTACACAAAAAGCAGATGATATAAAAAGGTGGTTAAAAGCTGGTAAAAATATCATATATATTGGCGATGATGTGATTGATTATATAAGCAGTGATTGCTATGTTTGGTCAAAATATAACAGGATACAGCAGATACATTATAACCAGATAGCCCAACAAGGTATAGAGGTTCCGGTCATTTTTATAGAGGGGGTATGTGCCTTAAAGTACACCTATGAACTTGAAAAGATGTTTAGGGAAAAGGACTACCATGCATATTGCATTTCTCATAGCATTTTATTTGAGTTATACGGAATAACATATATACCTACAGAAATCACGGATGCAGATAAGATCAACAATTTTATCAGGAATGAGCTGAATTATAAACTGGGGGATATACTATTGTATGATATTAGTGGAATTGATGAAAAATCAGCAGCAAAGAATGTTAAACTGTTACCAGACATTATCATAGAAACAACGGAAAAAGATGTAACCATATCAAGCGAATATGGATGCAAGACTGTTACAGATTCCATAGAAAGCGTTGGAAGTTACATAATAACATTGTTGGAAAAGGAAGGCCACGAGGACGATGAGCAATAAAGAGGCAATAAGAAGATTAATAGTGCTTATCAGTAATTACAAAAAAACAATTGCTGTAATTATGATCTGCTTGATCGTTTCTACCGGATTGAATCTGTGTGTGCCGTTACTAAGCAGTAGCATTATGGATGATGGATTTATTGGTGGGAATAAAACATTGCTTATTCAGTTGGTGTTATGTACTTTTGTAGTGTACATGATATGCTCTGCTATCAATCTTTTAAAAGAAAAATTGAGAATTGATATTTCGGCAAAAATACAGTATTTGCTATCTGAGCGCTCTTTTTCTCATCTGATGAAAATGAATGTGAGCTTTTTTAGTAACAAGAATTATGCTGAAATATTTGATAACATAAATGTTGATATTGGCAACATGACTTCTGTTGCAGATGAAAGCGTATTTTTTGTATTTACACAGGCATTTAGTATGACTGGAGGGATAATTGGTTTATTTATCCTAGATTATCGCATGACAATATTAGTCCTGCTGTTTATACCAATAAAATGTGTGATAATGAAATATTTTGCAAAGAAGCGAAAACAACTTATAGATAGTTTTATATATGAAAATCAAAAGTATGCAGGCTGGTTTGGAGATACAGTTGGAGGTATACGAGAAGTTAAACTATTTGACATTTTCGATGATAAACATAAAGAATTTTCTGATAAACAGATGCGAGTGATTAATAGTCAGAAAAAAGTGCATATGCTTAGCCAATGGAACAGTACAACAGATACCATGTTGGTCAGAATTTTAACAACTTTAATATATGTAGTGGGTGCTAACATGGTATTTAATATGCAACTCTCGGTGGGAAATGTATTTGCCTTTATTACATACAGTGCGTATGTAACAGGACCAATTTCAGCAATATTAAATATTGGCTATCTATTATCAGGGATAATTCCATCTACAAAGCGGTATTATGAGTTTATGGAGCTGGAAGAGGAAAATCATAATGTGGATGCTGTTGTTCTGCCGCAGTATGGGGATATTGAGCTGCAAAATATTTCATTTTCTTATGACAAAGAGAAACTTGTCTTAAAAGATATTAGCCTGAAGATCCCACGGGGGAGTAAGATGGCATTTATAGGGAAAAATGGTTCTGGTAAAAGTACCATTATTGATTTACTTATGCGAATGTATGAGCCGACAGAAGGTAAGATATTATTGTCCGGCAGTAATATAGCAGATATGGAATTGAGAAAATACCGTAATATGATTTCTGTTGTGAGTCAGGATATATATATGTTTAATGATACTATTCGCAATAATATTTGTCTTTACAGACAAGTAGAAGAGAAAAAAGCTCTTGATATATGTGAAGATAGTGGGTTGATGGATTTTATAGCAGAGGTATCATTGGATTATCAAGTGGGACAGAATGGAGCAATGCTTTCCGGCGGACAAAAGCAAAAGATAGCACTTGCTAGGGCATTATTACTTGATTGCCCTATTGTAATTTTTGATGAGGCGACTTCCAGTACGGATGAGTATTCTGAACAGCAGATTAACGCATTGCTACATACAAAGTTAATTGATAAAACTGTAATTGTGGTTACGCATAGAACAGATATTTTAAATGAAATAGATCAGATTGTTGAGTTAGATGATGGGAGAGCATATAAAAAGAAATAATAACATTTATGGTCAGAGTGTGTAATAGAGTAAGAGGGAATTTGTGTATGAAAAAATCGTGTAATTTTTTATTCGTATATTTATGTATAATGCATAAAAAGAAAAAATCAGCATAGGAATATTGACCATGATGGAGTTAATTTTCATTTTCGACGTAAGGCAGGTGGTTTCCACACCCAAACGAGGATTGGAGGCTATCTGTTTTCTTACGCCGTTATTTTTTATTTCTTTTTGAAACAGAGCTAAACTTTAGCTGGTAGGGCACGTTAATGTTCTCAATTCTTGGCATAATCGTATTGTTAATACTGTTGGTACAGAATAGCAACAGTATTTTGGATACAGAAGATATAGAATATTTCAGGTATAGATTCAGAATATTAGCGGCGTTTTTTTTGCGGTCTATATCGCAACACTCAGATTAAGGGTTGGATACCTTATTACATTGAATACAATCGGGTTGACTATGAATGCTCTTTTGACTATTTTGGGAAAATAGCAATCCATAGAACAATCTTAAGCTTGCCAATTTGTACATCAGGCCAAAAAGTTGTACGTTTGAAAAATGGTATTAACTAATCTAAATAAAGTGACGAGGTAATTTGTGAAAAAGCGGATTAGAGCTAAGATAACTTATGCTGGGATAAGTTTATAAGGTGATTTTTGGTAAAAGCAGTATCTTGTTCTAAGGCTGGAAACGGATTTCAAATCAATAAGCACAAGGAGGTATTTTCAAATGGATGTGACAAATGTAGCAAGCAGTAGTGGATATCTATATGATTCCATGACTGCGGCGGAGAAAAAAGAGAAGGTTGAACATGATCCGGACAAAAGGGAGTTAGGAGTTATAGTAGAAATCTCTAAAGATTCACGTGAAGCCTTGAAAATGTCAGAGATTGTCAAAAACCGCACACAGGGACAAAGCAGACAGTATTACGCGGCAGTCACCGCTTCAGGGACATATGCTATTTCAGCAAATCAGACTGAAACAGGGAGTGTCACGGTCAGCCAGGCATCTACAAAAGATACGGTTGCGCATTCCTTTGTCACAGGAGGATTTGCAGAAAAGAAAGCCTTATTTGAAGAATTGGCGGCAGAAAGTTCTGGAACGGATAAAGCTAAATTAGAAGGACAGTTGATGACTGTGGCAGACAGTATTTTATCTTATTTTGCCTTAGACGGGTATAACAGTAATGATATCGGTAAACTCAGTAGCCAGCTCACCGATGCTGCTATCGAATACGGAAATCAGCTAAAAGGCGGCAATGCGGATTTATTCAGCCTGCAGACAGAACTCACCATAAACGGGGCATCAATTACCACAGGACAGTTATTCGGCATACAAGAAGTTTTAGAGGACTTGTATGATCAGAAGGATGTAATGGGTTCTTCATGGGAACCGGGATCTTATGCACAATTCGGCTTAAAAGAATCACAGCTAAAGTATGCTGCAGGGCAGTTGGGAATGAACGATAAAGCGGTGGAAATAGTAAGCAGCGCATACGGGAAACGTGCCGAAAACACGATTTCTGATATATACAGCATGATGGATAAAGCTGCAAGCCTGCTTAAAAGTGAGCATCAGAAAATGCTTGAAAAATTCGGAACCGCTTCATCCGGAAAAAGAATTTCATCAGACAGCGACACAACAGACTATATTGCATTAAACCGGAAATATAATGCTGATGCTTACCAGATGTTTTCATCCCTTGATACAAGTAGCAAGGAGCGTTTCCAGAGCAGTATTCAAAATGCACTGAGTAATTACCGTGCATATTTTGCGGCCAATTCGATAAGTACCTACACGGGAACTGATAAGGAAGCGCAGCAGCTTACAGATTTGATTACCAAAATGAATGAATTTTTAGAAAACTAATACGAGGAGGAAAATTATATGAAACGAACAAAGGTTTTTATCACAGCTTTATCTGTTGCATTATTATGCGGGTCTGTGAATGTTGCGAATGCAGCAGAGAATAGCACAAGGGCAGTACCGGAACTTACAGAATCAAAATTAGAAGAAAGCAGTACACTTTATGTTGATAAAGCAAGAACAGCTGGAAATGTTTCTGCAGGGTATATGAATGGTTATTTAACAGAAGCGGAAGACTATGATTTATATACGGTTTCCATTCCTTCCGGATATATGTTTCAGGCGCAACTTGTACAGCCGGCCGGTGAAGACATTGATTTTGATTTGTACCTTTTTGACAGTGACTACAATGCAGTGGATGGTTCAGAAAACGTTACTTATGTGGTTAATGGTGCAACATTGGCAGAAAATGTGGGTTATATAAATACCGGTGATACTGCTGAAGAGTTTTATGTGTATGTGAATTCATATATTGGAGGGAGCAGCACAGAGGCATATACATTAACTTACACATTTACTGATGTTTACGACAGCTTTGAAACTGACGAGCAGCCATGGGATGCAGCAGAATTTATTATGGATGGTTCTTCGGAATCTATAAATATTAGGAATATTAGCTCACCAATTGATATTGATTGGTATAAGGTTGAAGTTCCTGAAAACTATGATGAAATGCAGTTAAGTATTTCCACTTCATCTCAAAATGCTCATAGTATTACTGTTTATGAAAATAAGGCAACAGACGGCGCATATCAGATGGCACCGGTAGCGTTAAGTGGTGGTAAATTGGATGTTACGACTGGGGAGGTTTATTATATAAAAGCTTACTATAGTGGCGCATTAAATGCTTTTGCCTCAACCAGCATTGAAAATTACACACTTTCATTGTCTTTTTCTGAAAAAGTTGAAGCAGCTCCTGAAGCGGGTTCGGTTTCAATTACCGGTTATTCAGGCGGAACTTACGTTACTTATCAGTTTGGTAGATATTATCGCGTTACCGGAACTACGTTGACAGTTAAAGGGGTTGTTAGGGATACAGATGGGAAGGCTTTGGCCGGAGAGCCCGTTGTTGCTGGGTTTATGAATGAAGCATGGGAAGGCTCTCAATATGAAATTATGTATGGGTATGGTACAACTGATTCATCTGGTAATTATTCCATTACAATCACTTTACCTCCCACAGCCGGATTTAGAAAATATTATGTAGATCCTTCAACGCATTATTTTGATGTATGTACATTACTAGTTATGACAAATAATGGCACTTATGCTAGTGATTACATTTATCAGTTTGCTTATACTTCATACGGAAATAATACATGATAATTACAAGCAAAAAATTATAGAAAATTTGTAGGCAGGGTGTTTTTTATTCCTGCCTGCAATTCGTTATGCAGGTAAATTCTTTGATACAAGTGTTTTATATGGCAGATACGTCAAATGGTTTAGAGGAGGTTACAAAATGAAAAGATTGACAAAGAGAGTTTTTACGGCTGTTATGGCTTGTTTGATGGCTTGCTTGATGTTTGTAACACCCGTGCTTGCTGCAACCAATTCTTTCAGTAAATCAACAGTAAAACTGAATGCAATTAATGGTGGAACTTCAAGCCATTGTTCAATTACATCAGGGAGTGTTTCGGGAAGTAATCCTTCCATTACGAAGTTGGAGGTGTGCTGTAATGTGGTTAGTGGAACAGATCCGTATACGATTTATGTTGAGAGTCCGAGTGGAACAATAATATCTATCTCTGGACCGACCAGCAGCGGGTGCATTACCATAACTGGATTTGAAGGTGAAAATCCGAGTGGAACATGGACTATGTGGATTCAGAATGATGGCGGATCTTATAATGGAAACATCTATCCAACTTCAACGGCAACATTAACATTAAAAGTATACTACAGTTATTAAAGCTTGTGTTAAATAAGGTATTGTAACATGTGAAGTATATGCCAATTAACAATAATCCTCTTGGATTGGAAAGATGCTCAACTCAAGAGGATTATAAATAATTAGGAGAGGCTAATCAAACTTCAGATGGAACAAAATATAGTCTTCTCGTGTCGATAAGCGAAACTATAGAATCGGAATTAACAATTTTGGAGAAAATTCAATCTATTAAACGATATCAAATTGGTCTGTTGTACGTCAGAACAAAAAGTTGTACGTTTGAAAAACGCTATTAACAAATCTTAAGAAGTTGACGAATCACATTATAGTTATAAAAAAGGGTTTTTAAATTATTCTATCAAGGAGGATGAGTAATGAATAATATTAGGAATAATAGCTATCTCATTCAAAATATGTTTGGAGGAGCAAAGACAACATGGGGGATGGGCTCAACCTTACCGGGTATGTTTCAGTTCTCGCAATTAAACAGCAGTTCAATACAGTCACAGTTGAAGGCGGCAGGCATTGATACAAACAGTAAGCAGTACAAAGCAGTTATTCAACAAATGACAAAGAATGGCTGTACTGGCAGTATGTTTACGTGTGTTCAAGCTATTAAAAACCTGATGAAAAACTACAACTCAAAAGGAGAATGGGTTGAACCGACTACAGGATTGACGGGTCTTCTTGTAACAGATGAAACAGGCGATAGCTATAAAAAAATTATTGATATTCCAGAAAGCAGCAAAGATAAAATGTTTGAAGCTGTAAAAAATAATTTTTTGAACAATAATGGAATGGGGGACGGAACAGGAAAAACCGAAATTTATATGGATATGTATAAGCAAATGAAGTCAGATGATAGACTGTCGGCAGGCTGGACACTCGGGCAGTATCATAGGGCATATGCGCAGACATTTGTATCAGCGATTAAGGCAATTGATTCGACATGGGAGTACGGCGATCCCGTACCTTCTGGCGCATTGGATGGCATTACAAGAGAGTCAATAGAGAGTAAACTTGTGCAGAGAGGAAATGCCTTTGCGAACAAATCTGTTGATTACCGTGTTTAAGTGATTAGTCTACGGTTACTTGTTTAATATGGCATATACTTCAAATCTTTTACTATAGGAGGGCGAAATGATATGAAAGCAATGACTAAAAGAACACTTACGGCTATTATGGCATGTATTATGGTATGTATGATGTTTTCAATGCAGGTATTTGCAGCATCAAGTTTTTTCAGTAAGAGTACAACTAAGCTGAATGCTTATAGTGGAGGAAAATCGAATGAGTCTACTTTTTCATCAGGTAGCGTACCTGACGGTGCATCCATTACGAGCGTTAAGATAGCGTACAATGTAAAATCTGGTACAGACCCGTACACGGTATATCTAATTAGTCCGAAAGGTACAGTATATTCTGCATCGGGACCTCTTTCCAGTACAACAGTATCTAATATAAATGCATTTAATGGGGAAGACCCTGAAGGTACATGGAAGGCTTATATTATTAATTCGGGCTACACAACACACGGAAATATATATCCTGTTTCAACAGTAACACTGAGTGTGACTGTATATTATGAGTATTAAGTTTTGTGCAATTTATTATTAATTTGAGGTATATGCGCATTTAAAACCGCTTGTTCTGGAATCATAGACCAAGCGGTTTTTTTAGTGACAATTTCTAATGTAATCAGTGCGAAAGCGAGAAGAGATTTCGGTTTTTCAGAATCTACGCAGAAAGAAAAGGGTACTGGTTCGACTTCAACTGTAAACAGAAGTATTCTTTAGGAAGGATATTATTTAACATCTCTCCGAAAGAATTGCAAATAGTGAAACAAGGTAATTATTAATATATCAAAAACAATAGGCGATATTTCAATATGCTAATATAGACTAGTGATATTCTTTAGCTCTACTTAACAAGTTTGGATGATAATGCATTGTACGTCAGGCCGAAAAACTGTACATTATAAAAACACTATTAACAATTCATAGAAAATAGGCGAATATAATCATATACAAATATAACATGGAATATTTGGAAATGGTAAAAAGAAACTGGAGTGAAGAGTGTTAGTAACGATCTGGCACTTGTAATCAAAAAATGGAATAATGCGTCTTAGGATAAATAATACTTAATATAATAAGCTTGATAAAAAGTAATAGTTAATTTGAAAATAACATAACTATTTTATAATAGGCGCAAAATATTTATTTTGTTTTTTATGATTTGAAGCACGAAATTCCCATAAAATAATATACAGTTTTTTATATTCTTATAGTATATAAAACACGAACGTTCGGAGGGAGGTGCTTTATTTTTATAAAGGGATTTCGTATTCATGGGAGTTTTGCCGTTTCGCAAATGATTAAAATATATTAAATAAAAAGGAGAAAATGAAAAATGAAGTTAAAAACTAAAATTCAACAGAAGGTAGTAGCTTTTATTCTATTATGTGGGCTGCTTTGTAATCCTTTAACTGTTAATGCAGAAGAAAATGCAGATAAACTTATTCCTGAAGAAGAGATTGTGATTATAGATAATTCAGAATCTATAACGCAAGAAACCACAAAAAATTTTGCAAATATCGAACATGAATTTTTTGTAGGCGAAAATATGGATATCAATGTTATGCCAATGGCAGATGCTGATAACACGGATGCTGATAACGCAAGAATCATTCCGGTAAATTCGATTGTTAATGATGCCATTACAGAAGATGGTCAGCAAAGATGGTATGCTTTCGCAGCAAACGCAGGAAAACTTACGTTAGATTTGAATTTTACAAATTCATCTAATGTTGATTACGATATTTATTTGTTCCAATACAATGATGCAGAAGGCATAATTGCAATGATAGACGGTATGGAATCAACTGATAATATTGAACACTTTTCTCGTATGATTGAAGGCGGTGTATACTTTGTAATGGTAAATGGATATTCCGGACATGATGCGGTCAATCAATATTCGCTTTCTGTTGTATTATCTGTTTATTATGATAGCCAAGAGGCAGATGACAGGTTACAGGATGCCTATTCCTTTACCAATGTGGATTATAGTGTTACTGGAACCATTG
Source organism: uncultured Bacteroides sp. (assembly GCA_964600805.1). Lineage (GTDB taxonomy): Bacteria > Bacillota > Clostridia > Lachnospirales > Lachnospiraceae > UBA3282. Next base: position 32,885 of record CAZRKN010000045.1, read on the forward strand.
ATAATAAATACGATATTGATATTCAAAAATATGTAATAAATTCAGCAGGAAGACTGAATATTTACTTGAAGAATAATAATTCCAGTAGTAATAATGTATATAAAGTAGATATTTTAGGTCCCAATGGGTATAAACTTGCCACATTGAATCAGGATATAAAGTACAATGTTGATTTGCCACAGGGTACTTTCTATTTTAAAGTCTATTGTTCTACTTATGGAAATGATTATAATTCTACATATACTTTAAGCGGAGATACACGCGTTCAGGCGGCAAGAGTTGTGGTAACTCACGCTGGTGATGCCGCAGAACCAATAAAAGATTATGTAAATGGTCCTTATTGGAGAGTCTTTCCCAATTCATATGTTGAGGGTATTGCATATGATTCTGCAGGGCGTCCATTAGCATATGCGGATGTTGTTATTAAAATAACGATAAAATACAATAACTTGACAATTCCTGCGAGCGGTAGAACTGACAGTCAGGGAAGATTTAAAATTCAGTTAGATATCGGTTATGGTCAGGGAACGTATAACACTAGTGTTTCTGGTGTAGCCGTACATTTTTATGACATCGTTCCAGTTACATTTGAAAGCAATGGAGCTCCTATTACATCAGATGTCCAGTATTTTTATCATTTTGCATATGAGTATCTGCTTAAACTTTAAGCATATATTATATTGTTATTGTGATGACAATACTGACCGATAACTAATATATAACCATGAATACAAGACTAACTATTAAAAGTCAAGCCTAAAATGAAATTTTTAGAATGAATTGCCGA
>CAZRKN010000046.1:0-33424 GCA_964600805.1 uncultured Bacteroides sp.
GAATGCTTCGCATTCTCAATGGAATGATTTATGCTGCGGCATAATTTCCTATAAGATTAAGAAAAGATGTCCTAAATCACCGTATCCGCAAATACAGTGCCTTAGAACATCTTTTTACATTCAACGCTTAACTCTTAATTTGTATCGTCTTCATCATTGAAGAATTCTTCAACCTTAGTCTCTGCGTCATTTACGGCTTTCGCAGCCTCTTCCGCTGCACCGACAATTTTATCCTCCGCTTCAGCTTTTGCCGCGTCCAGCCCTTCTTTAAATTCTTCTGCTTTCTCCGAAACAGCCTCAGCCGCCTTCGTTAAATCCAAATCGACATATTTACGGTCTGCCTCTGTTTTTTTGTCAGCAGCTTCTTCCAGATCCTCATCAAAATCGTCGTAATCATCCTCTTCATCAAAGTAATCATCTTCTAAAGAATCTTTTTTCTTCAGATAATAATATGCACCTGCTGCAAGTGCGCTCAGAGCTGCTGTTGTCATTAAAAATTTTCCAAATTTTTTTGCCATGTGGAAGTCTCCTTTCACTTTTCCCCGTTTCTTTTATAAATATATTAATACTATTTTGCAAAAATGAAAAGAGAATATGTATAAAAAAAGAATTAATTTTTTTATGAGCCTAAAAAAACACAATATATTGTGTCTGATAAAAAAACTTAACTAGTTTTTTTAAATTGTTGAATCCGCGTTCTTTTTATGTTATATTAAAATTCGACTCATAAGGTCAATATTTATCTTTTTACACTGGAAGGTATTCCTAATGAACGAAAAATTTTTTGATTTGAAAAAAGAGAAACAGGACAGAATGATCAACGCAGCCTTGAAGGTTTTTGCCGCAAACGGCTATAAGCATGCCAGCACCGACGATATCGTCGTACAGGCAGGCATTAGTAAAGGACTGCTGTTTCACTATTTTGGAAGCAAGCTGGGTCTGTATGGCTTTTTATATGACTATAGTGTCAGATTTATGAAATTGGAATTAACCAGAGGAGTATCTGAAAATACCACAGATTATTTTGAAATCCGCAAGCAGATTGAGATGTCTAAGATGCAGGTTCTGAAAAACTATCCCAATATGCAGCAGTTCTTAGACCGCACTAAATCGGAAGCCGTAGAAGAGGCAGTGCATGCCATCAAAGATCAGCGCAGTGTGCTTTCGGAAGTCTATACCGATTTATACAACCGCGCGGACAAAACTCTTTTTGCAGAAAATGTTGAGCTTGAAAAGCTTCACACCATGCTGGAATATACCATCAGAGGTCTTATGAATGAACGCTTTCAGGATCCTTCCTTCAATCCGGAAATGCTGTATGATGAAATCGCAGACTATCTTATGATGGTTAAGAAGCTTGCATACAAAAGCAAATAATAAAACTAATAAGCTGCTTTATATCAAAAAATGCTGCCTATTTCTTGGCAGCATTTTTCTCTCTGACTTTCTTAACAATCATCTCTTTTACTGTTCTTGCCTTATCTTTCATACGCGGATTAGCTGACGCTGATGTCAAAATGCCTGATATCAGTCTGTTCGCCACATCGAACTGCTCAAAACGCATAGCCGTTACCGAAATCAGATAATCCACAGTCGTCTCATCCATACCGCACATCGGAAAACTCTCTGTCTGTCTGGCTGCCAGAAAACCTTCCAGTGCATTGTGCAAAAAGTTGTTCTCTTCTTCATCAATCTGTTTCTTCTGCTGTGCATAATCCGGCAATGAGGTATCCAGATGCTCACCCTTGCTGCGCAGAAGCCATGACGTTTTCAGGCATATGTACGCCTTTTCGCTTGGCTTAGCCTGCTTTACGATTGCATTAGCTAAAGTCAGCTTATAACGCTCCAGCGCCTCGTCATAAGAATATATCTCGCCCTCTTCCTGCTTAGGCTTGAAGGCTGAGGAAATTTTTTCCCTGATATTTTTTATCTGAGGAGAAGTAAGGAATTTGAAAAATCTGCTCAATGCAGCGTATCCGCAATGCGGACACATGATAACGTCATATTTTAACAAATCCACCTGATCGTATTTAGGACGTAAATCCATGTCCGTTCCGACCAGCTTCACCTTACCGACTTTTACGGTTCTGGCTTTAAACTCTTTATCACAAACAGGACAAGTGAATGACTTATCAAACAGATAATCCTGTTCCTGTATCACCTGCGGTGCAGCTGCCTTACCCTCGCCGGCATCTTCTTTCTTCGGTTCCTCATATAAAGTCATATTTTCCAGATTGCCCAGTCCAAACTGTCCCAAGCCTGATAACAAATCTGCCATTTGTAACGCCTCCCAATTTTATATAATACTTATTTAATATATCACTTCTTCTCATCTTTTGGCAAGACAAAAGAACTCTTTAACGACACTATTCTGTTAAACACAAGCGACTCAGGCTTAGAATCCCTGCAATCCACACAGAAGAATCCCTGCCTTACGAACTGGAAACTGTCGTACGCTTTCGCATTCATGACAGACGGTTCGATACGGCATTCCTTTAACACGGTCAGGGAATTCGGATTCAGATTCAGACTTCCATCCTCATTATAGACGCCTTTTTCCTCATCAACTATGTTCTCATACAGCCTGACCTCCGCCTTAACAGACTCGGATGCAGGTACCCAGTGTATGGTTCCTTTTACCTTACGCCCATCCGGACTGCTGCCTCCCTTTGATGCCGGATCATAGGTACAGTGGACTACCGTCACATTTCCGTTTTCATCCTTTTCAAAGCCTGTGCATATAACGAAATACGCATGCATAAGCCTGACTTCATTCCCCGGAAAAAGTCTGAAATACTTCTTCGGAGGTTCCTCCATGAAATCATCTCTATCGATATAAAGCTCTCTTTCAAAAGGTATCTCTCTGGTTCCCAAACTCTCGTTTTCCAGATTATTTACTACCGTAAGTGTCTCTTTCTGACCTTCAGGGTAATTATCAATAACAAGCTTGATTGGATCAAGCGCTGCCATTATTCGCGGTCTTTTCATCTTAAGATCTTCCCTGATGCAATATTCCAGCATTGAATACTCAGCAGACGAATTAGCTTTGGACACACCGCATAAATCTACGAAAAGCCGTATTGACTCCGGTGTAAATCCCCTTCTTCTAAGAGCGGCAATGGACACCAGCCTTGGATCATCCCAGCCGTCAACTATTCCTTCTTCCACCAGCTTCTTAATATATCTTTTCCCGGTGACTACATTGGTCAAATACATTTTGGCAAATTCAATCTGTTTAGGCGGATGAGGATATTCCAGTTCTTCCACCACCCAGTTATAGAGCGGTCTGTGATCCTCAAACTCCAGCGTACAGATAGAATGGGTAACTCCTTCTATTGCATCTTCAATAGGATGTGCAAAATCATACATCGGATAAATACACCATTTATCTCCGGTATTATGATGAGACAGATGTGCCACCCGATAAATAATCGGGTCTCTCATATTAATATTAGGAGATGACATATCTATTTTAGCACGCAGGGTTTTTTCACCGTCCGCATACTTTCCGTTCTTCATGTCCTCAAACATCTGCAGGTTATCTTCCATACTCCTGTTACGATTGGGGTCGTCCCTGCCGGGTTCCGTAAGCGTTCCCCTGTATTCGCGCATTTCATCTGCACTCAAATCAGATACATAGGCTTTACCCTTTTTAATTAGCTTAACCGCTCCCTCATACATCTGTTCAAAATAATCGGAAGCAAAGAATAATCTGTCCTCATAGTCTGCACCAAGCCATTCCACATCAGCTTTGATTGACTCCACGAACTCATTCTTCTCCTTCGTCGGATTCGTATCATCAAAACGCATATTGAACTTTCCGCCATACTGTTTGGCAAGCCCATAGTTCAAAAGAATGCTTTTGGCATGCCCGATATGAAGATAGCCGTTGGGTTCGGGCGGAAACCTCGTGCATACCTTATCGTACACTCCCTCCGCTAAATCCTTATCAATAATCTGTTCAATGAAATTCCTTGAAACAGCTTCCTTTTCTTCCGCTGTCGTCACTATTTTTACGTTCTCACTCATAGTCGCTGTTTCTGACGCTGCCCATAAGATATCGCAGCGCCATCACTGACCTCCTTTGACCACGTTCAAATCAATATATTTTCAAACTTTTATCGTCCATTATTATATATTACCATAGTAAAAATAAAATATAAAGCATAAATTTAACTTAGGAGCCACTTATCTTTACTTTCTTATGCCCAGCTGCCTTTCCGCTTCCTCCCTGAGCATTGTCTCATCATATATATTCACGCGGTATATATGAGTTTTATCGGCCAGATAAATACAGTTTCTATTTCCGTCAACTGCAAGGAAGCCTTCTATATGTGCGGTTATTTCTCCATGATTATCAAAGTCAGACTTATCAGCTTCGCCTGCTTCTTCCTGATCGCTGCCGGCATATGGATTGTACCATGCATTATAGATAAGGTAAGCGTCGGATGAACCTTCAATAATGCTGTAGTTCCTGCCTTCAGGCTGAATAAAACGCATCATATAGTCTTCCAAATCCTGTAAACTCCCATCTTCAAACAACTCCTGATGCTGTACATCTACCCCATATATCTTTATATCCCCGTTTTTATAAACGACATACAATGCCAATCCGGTCTCATATTCTTCCCTGTCGTTAAAAAACAAATATTCAATATAAGTCGCATTAATATTTTCAACTTCGCACAGACATTCAGCTTCTCCTTCCCGCAGGGCGTCCACAGCATATAACTGCAGTGAATTCTTCGTCTTGGAAGCTGCTGCCAAATATTTCATGGAAGGGCTGACTGCCACTGCGCTGCTGTCTGAAAAGGTTTCCCTATCCATAATTTCATAAGAAAGAAAACCGTCCGCCACATCATATACATTCAGCCCGCTATATTCCGAAGTAACGACATACCGTCCCGTAGTATCTATTACATTATATCTGCTTGAAATATCTCCATCTTCATAAAACGCCTTCTGTTCTCCTGTATCAATATCAAGCAAAAATATGCCATTGTATGTAACAAGAGTCAGCGCTTCCATTTCCTGACAAAAACCCATTCCCAGAAAAAATTCATCGCCCAAATAACTCCAAAGTACTTCGCATGTATCAGTATTTATCACCTCAACACAAATATTATATTCATCCGAATAACTATGAACCGCCAGATATTTTCCGTCTTTACTTAATTCTGCGCTCGAATACCGATTCCCGGTCTCACACAATGTCTCAAAATCATTTCCTACCGCCCAACGGTACAAAGTAACACTTTTACACGAATAAGGAAGCGTCGTATAGAAATCGTCTCCTATTCCAAATGATTTTACGTTAGTGGAATTACAATCCGTGAAAGTCAAACCTACAACAGCCATCATGTTATCCAGATTAAGGTGATTCCACGTCCCATCTCTTGTAAAAACCACGAATGCATCCTGACCGATATAATTTCTAATCTCCACAATCTCCGAGCCAAAGCTGAAATTCTCAATGTATCCGCCATCCCGCTTATCCAAAACAACAGCATTGTCATAGGAAGTACAGATCATATAGCTGCTGCCCTCTTTTGAAGATACGGTGATTTTATGAACCCAGCTCTTATCGCTTCTATATGTCCAGAGAACAGTGTTATCCTGTGAAAGATCACATGCATAGACAGTACCGCCTAAATCTGCCATATATGAAGCGCCCGACTCCCATCTGTTATTGTCCGCAACATAGAGAATATCATCCACAAATCTCATGCACTTCACAATACCATTTGCAATGCTGTACCTACGGTAAACTGCGCCTGTCTGAGTTTCACATACAAATAGAATCTGCTCGTCTTCTGAATCCGCTGATGCCGCCGACGCTGCAAATAACGTTCCGTCTGCATTCATAACTGCGCAGGCCTCAGTTTCCATAAGATTTCCTCTTTCCTGCCAACTGCCTGAAGCAGTCAATTCACCGCTTTGACCGCTGATCACAAGGAATCCGTGTGCAGTACTTATAACTGCCCTGTCAATATCCTTGGAATAGCAAACCTCAAGAACATTTTTACAGTCCATCTGATATATGTCTGCTCCCAGATTTATGTCAAAACAACTCACACCGTTTTCAGTAAGATACAGAAACATATCTTCATTGATAAACGCAATGGCAGCCTCATCATGATATAAAGTCTTGTTCAACAAAAATGAAGTCAGCCTGCTGCCGTCCTGACTATCCCAGACACACAGCATTTTAAAATCATCTACCGTAATAATCTTACTGCCTTCCGGTGAAATCTTCATAAAATCAATAGTTGTATCTGCTTCCAATATTCTGTCAGGCAGAATCTTTGTATCATTTTCATATATATTCAAACTTTCGGTCAGTGCATATGCTGCCTGCGGCGTATACGGAATATCTTCATTACCGCCGCCCGGGAATGCCTGCAGGGCAGTCTTTATGGCAGCAATCCTGTCCCCATCCTCCAATAGATTGGCTGATTCCCTGGCCTGTGATATGCAGTTGCTGCGCACAGCCTCAGCATATTGTTTCTCAATTTCTTCCGCCTGCAAAGCGATTTCTTCCGACTGCTGCTCAATTTCTTCCAACTGTTCGCTGATCTGCACATTCTGTCTGCGGATACGAAGCATCATTGTCATACTGACGAGCCCAAAAAGAAGGCAGATTGCGCTTCCTGCCAAAGACATGGCAATAACCTTACGCATTTTCTGTTCTCTGTGCCTCTGTCTTAAGTCATCATAACCACACCCGAACATCGGCGCAGCAAGACGAAGAATCTCACTCTTTATTTTCTTCAGTATTTCCTTCTTTGAAAGCCCCCTGACATCTGCTGCAAGCGGTTCAGCAGGAACCTTCTTTATTATTGTACTTCCATCATCCGAAGTTATCGTTTCTTCACGATAAAGTAATTCTTCGGGAAAAGAATCCGACGGCTCACCCTCTGCCAGTACCAGCAGAACATGCTCTCTTCCCCGCAGGCTGATAAATGTTTCTATTTCCTTTTTGCACCACATTGACTCCTTCAGTCTGGGAGAACAAATCACAATCAAAAACTCAGACTTCCCCAAAGCCTCCATAATAGGATCGGCAAGATTACTGACCAGAGGCAGTTCCTCCTGATCCCTGAATACTCTCGTTATCCGTGTTTTAGCTTCCTGCTCATTCTCTCTCAGCCTGTGTACTACATTTTTCGGCAGTCTGAAGCTCTCCAACTGCTTGTGCAGATTCTTAGCGACAAAGCTGTCAGTTTCAGTATGCCTGTAGCTGATAAAAGCGTCATAATACCATTTTCTATCCATTTTTACACTAATACCTTTCAATATCCATGCTTTAATAAAAAATCGTCGCTCGGCAGCGACGATTAAGAGAATGCTTCGCATTCTCATTGGAATGATTTACACTGCGGCGTAATTTCCTATAGTATAAATAAGCTTTATAAATAAAGTTGCTTTAATTTTCATTCGACTTTTCATAGGTTTTAAAAAATATGTCACGTTCAACAACATAAATATCGTGTTTATCATCGCACCGCACTGTCAGAAAATCCCCCGGTTTACCTAACATATATTTTTCTTCATCCCATGCAGAAAACACCTTAACCCTTGTGGTCAATTCTTTGGCATGGATATGCGCGCCGCCACTGGAAATACAGATTTTGGCATAATCCGCCAGATGCAACACGGAACCGTCCGCACGGTTATGCAGCATGGGCTGGTATTCTGTCCTAACCGCGCAATCTGATATACTATAAGTCTCTTCAGTCAACAGGTAAGCTTTCTCAAACTTGCTCCTTCTGTTCGGATATACCTCACCCTTAACGCCTATCATAATAATAAGGTCAGGCTCCACCACCATATCAATATCACCCTCTAATGTTCTAATCGTAATAGGCGTTCCGGTGGGCAGCACATCTGTTGCCTGTACAAATCCAAGAGGTATTTTCTTCTTAACATACGACTGCATATTTGATGTATCAATTTCATAATCTTTAGCTACGATAATCTGGGTATTATCAAAATAGTCATTCAACCGTTCGCTGAAAAAGGCTTCGGAATGCAGGGTAGGATATACTTCTTCATAGAGAGTCTTACTGATAAACCCTCCTGCCTTTTCATGGTGTCCGCCGCCTGAGCCGATGCCTTCTGCCAGAAAAGACGCAAGCTCATTAGCCTGCACCTCTTTAATACAGCTTCGCACAGAAAATTTATACCCTTCCTTCCACTCACTGTATACCACACAGGTATACACTTCCGCCACCTGCAGTAAAAAATCACTGATAAGTCCCAGAATATTCTGGTCGCAGGGCTGAGCTTTTATAATTGCATAATTATAATCATCATTGTAAATATGACGGATAAGCGCCACTCCTGCAATTTCCAATTCACTTAACGACAGGTTGGAATTGCGGAACAGTTGTATCAGTGTTTTTTCACAAGGCACGGAATCTCTCATATCCATGTCAAGGGGATTGAAAATCTCCGAAAACTGATTCGTATCCGTATAAAGCCCATAGTAAAGCGCTGTCCCAAGTTTAGTATCCTTTATCTCAAAGCCCTCATCACGCAGCATTTTCCAGACCAGAGTTGAACAACTTCCAAGTTCGGGATTTATTTCATTCATTTCAACATCACGTATCTCTATCCGGTGGTGATCGATAATCGCCGCATTTTCTGCCGGGATTTTAGTCACATTTCCCGCACCGTACTGGCAATCCACCGTAATCAGGATTCCGGTAAGCCTGTGCTGCGGCATATCCTTTATCAAATCTTCCGGTCTTTCTATATAATCGGCGGGAATCTGTAAATGCTCCAGCATCAGGCACAGATTGGGTTTCTGAACCACGCTCCTGCCGGAATAGATGAGCCGGACATCTTTGCCCAGACTGTTAAAATATGTATACAACGCAAACCCGGAAGCAAGAGCGTCAGCGTCAGGGTTATCGTGACACTGGATCGTGATTGGATTATAGGGATTTAAATCTGACAATTTCATATTTAATCTTATGCCTCGTTTCTTTATCGTTTTACGGTATTTTAATAAAATGAATATCTGTAAAAATTTAATATTTTATGCAGTAAGTATAACAATTTTTACGAAGTTTGGCTATATTAATTCTAAGAAATATTTTTTATCTTATAGGAAATTACGCCGCAGCATAAATCATTCCATTGAGAATGCGAAGCATTCTCTTAATCGTCGCTGCCGAGCGACGATTTTTTATTTACAAAATTTACATAAAATGCATATTTCCTAATTTAAAACATTGACACTAAAAGAAAGATTAATTATAATTAAATACATGAATTAGGATAGAGTGTTTGTTGTTTTCAACGTATTACTTAAAGCTATGACACATTTATAAATTTATATTTTAATGTGCGAATTGCAAAGAATTTGAACGCTGATTCAATCTTTGCAATTCGCACCTGTAAAATGTAAGTTTCACGACATGCTGTAAGCAATAATTAAAATAGCTGAATCCTCTATTTTAATTTCATCACATAAAATTAAATGTTATGGAGTAAACGGAGGGCTACATAATGGACAAAAAAGAAAATATTGAGAAAAAGCTAACAGCCTCTACCTTTAAGGTGGCGGTCATCGGCGCAGTTGCTGCTCTTATCGGAGTAATCGCAATGGTAGTAATATCTCTTGTGTATAATTCTTCATTAGAGACATACGGCTTCGCGCAGGGAGATATCGGAAGGGCGATGTTTGAATTTGCTGAAGCAAGGTCATCGCTCCGGGCAGCCGTAGGATTTGATAACGAGGCCGTAATCCAGAAATCAGTGGAGACATATAAGGATTGTAAAGCATCATTTGAGAAAGCTTTTACCGACGTTGACGCTTCCATTGTCTTACCACAAGCCAGAGCGACATATAATGAGATTGAATCCGAACTGACGGCATTTTGGAAAAAGGCTGATGAGGTTATTGCACTGGGCGCTACAACAGATAGTGAACTCTCTGCACAGGCACAGGATATAATGGTTTCTGAGCTGATGGGTCAGTTTACCAGCATTTATGAGAAGTTGGGAAGCCTTATGGACACAAAGGAAGCAAAGGGAGACAGTGTCTCCAAAACACTTTTGTTCGTCGCTTTGGGTCTTTCAGCAGCAATCATCGTTCTCATCGGATTTGCAATGTATTTATCTACTCAGATTGGAAAAAAGATGGCGCGGAGCATTGCCCTTCCTTTGATAGATTTGGGAGAACGTCTCAAAACATTTGCTACCGGCGATCTTACTTCACCGTTCCCTACTATTAATACAGGTGATGAAGTAGAAATTATGGGTCAGGATGCTAATGAAATGGCGGAAAATCTTGATGCTATCATAATTGATATCGGAGAAGTGCTGGGCGAAATGGCAGCAGGAAACTATACAGTAAGATCCAAGGTTGCAGAGCGCTATACCGGTGACTTCAGTAAATTATACGAATCCATGCGCGGATTAAGAAATCAGATGACAGAGACTCTGTTATCTATCGGAGAGGCCTCCAATCAGGTATCCGCCGGTTCCGACGAGCTGGCAACCGCAGCACAGTGTCTTGCGGAAGGCGCTACCGACCAGGCACATGCCGTATCTGAGTTACAGAATTCAATCTCAGAAATTACCAATGCAATGGAGCAAAGCGCTCACAGTGCAGGCGATGCCTATAATAAGGCTCAGGAATATGCAGACAAGGCAGATAAGAGCCGTCAGGAAATGGATACAATGTTAGCAGCCATGAACCGGATTAATGACGCTTCCACCAAAATCGGCGATATTATTTCCGAGATTGAATCCATTGCATCCCAGACCAATCTATTGTCATTAAATGCTTCCATAGAGGCTGCCCGTGCAGGTGAAGCCGGGCGCGGTTTTGCAGTTGTTGCTTCCCAGATTAGGGAACTTGCCGATCAGAGTGCAAGGGCTGCAGTCGATTCCAGAGAGTTAATTGAGGCTTCAATTCAGGAAGTTTCTACAGGAAACAGCGTTGCAGAACATACATCTGCTTCTATCGAGTCAGTTGTAGTAGGTATCAAGCAGATTGCTGAATTCTCCAAAGAATTGAAGGGTATGATGGAGGAACAGGCAGAAGCGATGCGTCAGGCTGAAATTGGTGTCAATCAGATTTCCGGCGTTGTAGAGAGCAATGCGGCAACCGCTGAAGAAGCATCTGCAACCAGTCAGGAGTTATCCGCTCAGGCAACGATGCTGGATGAACTTGTCGGACAGTTTGAATTAAGTAAATAAAAAGAAATTATGTTATCACATATGTAGTTTTCTGTAAGATTAAATAAAAGGAGCGACAGCACAGGCAGAGTAAATCTACCGGCATCGCTCCTTTTTCTAACCTTCATTCTTTCTTTGGTATATCATTTCATATCTAAACAGACAGTGAAAATCTCTCGCAAAGCATCGTGACTGTCATTACAATCAACAGATAATCAATTTCATATGCTCCCATAAGCTTAAAGTCGTTCCGGCTATAGACCTTTTTCATCTCATTGACATAATCTACATCGAATATTCCGTATTTCCTAATCATGGAATCCTCAAGGAATTCCCCGCCTCCGGAACGTTTCACCATGGCTGACATGCCCGGCGCCTGAAAGGGAAACTTTTTACGTTTTAAAATCTCATCAGGCACGATTCCCTCTCCCGCTTTTTTCAGGATATACTTTTCGTTTGTGCCATTCAGTTTATACTTATCGGGTATTCCGGCAACAAAGTCAAGCAGCTCCGCATCTAAAAAAGGATGCCTGCCTTCTACGGAATGGGATAAAAACATACGGTCGCCATGTTCTCCAAGCAGATGGTCCGAAAGCCTGAGCTTGTAATCAATATACGACCTTCTTTTCTGTGTGCTGAGTCCCTTTACATGTTCTACATTTATAGGGCTCTTTGCCCAAGCGGAAAATTTATCGATTTCTCCACGGACATTTCCGCTATATATCTGAGTATGGATTTTCCTTATTTCAGGGTGGTTGCGTTCATATCTAAAGTATGGGTCGCCCCACAGACGCTCATTGACCTCGCACTCCTCAGGCGTCATCTTTCCCTTTTGCATATTCCTGAAAAGGTCCACCATATAACCCGCATAACCACAGAAAAATTCATCTGAGCCCTGTCCGGTAAGTACAGCCTTCGCCGGAGACTCTTTCACCAAGCCTGACAGCAGGTATGCCGCCACATCATAGCTTTCCTTTACTGCTGACTCAGCATGATATATTACATGCCCCAGATTCTCCCATATTTCATCTTCTGCAACTTTTGTACTATAATGCGTAGAACCTACATAGTCGCAGATTATTTTTTGAAAACGGCTCTCGTCAAGCTCGCCTGAACCAATCTCCGCGGAAAATGAGTAATAGCTGTTTAAAAGAAACTTCCCGATATAACATGCTACAACAGAGCTGTCCAGACCTCCTGAAATGTAAAAGCCAATAGGCACGTCTGCAACAAGCCGTCTGGATATGGCTTCCTTCAGCAGCTCACGCAGTCTCTCGACATAATATGCTTCCCCTCTGTCCTCTTCTTCTTCGGCATCGTACAATAAATCCCAATACTCTATGTCCTGAATCTCCTCATCCGGCAGAATCTTAAGCATATGGCCGCACCTAAGCGAATAGATGCCGTCAAAAAAAGTATTCGGTGACACCACCCCCGGATAATTCATAAGCTGGTCCACTGCCTTCAGATTCAGTCGTCTATCCACTCCGGGATATTTCAAAATAGCCTTGATTTCGGATGCAAATATGACTCTGCCGTCTGAAACTGTATAGAACAGCGGTGAAATACCGATCTGATCCCTCACAAGCAAAAGCTGTCGTAAGTTCTCATCATATAAAGCGATTGCAAACTGTCCATTCAGACGTTTGGCAAACCCAGGACCGCATTCCTCATAGAGGTGGAGGATCACTTCAACGTCTGTTTTCGTGCGGAATACATGTCCTTTAGCCATGAGTTCACTCTTAAGTTCCCTGAAATTATAGATTTCCCCATTGCATATCATCGATATGGTTTCATCCTCATTCTGAATAGGCTGCATGCCCCCATCCAAGTCGATAAAACTTAAACGGTTAAAGCCTAATGCAACTCCATCATGTATAAACGTCCGGCTCCCGTCAGGACCACGGTGCTTTATTGCCTCCAGCATATTCTCCAGAATATCCTTTTCAATCCTCTTTCTGTTTTTTAAATTATAAATCCCACAAATCCCACACATACAATATCCATGCCTTTCTCGTGTCCTGTCGTGTTTTCTAATTCTCTATGCCGTAATATTCACGCTGTTTTTGTATTTCCGCCTCATATGCGTCAATTTTTCCTTCCCATATGCCCTGCAGGGTTTCTTCACTCCTGCGGTCCGTAAGTCCCGCTTCCTCTATCAGACGCTTTCCCAGATAGGCAGAAAGTTTCTCTGCTCCTGACAGATTCATATGAAGACCTGCGTCATAGGTATCCGTATTATAATCAATTCCGATTTCGTCAATCAACTCCAGAAAATTGATATACAACAAGTCGTTTTCGTCAGCGTAGTCTTCTACCTGCTCCTCCCATTCATCATACCAATAAGGATAGAGACTGGGCGCCTTTATTAATATAAGCATTATTCCCTTTTCCCTGCATAACTCAGTCATCATATCAAGGTACTTCCAGGCATTTTCACCGAAGCTGTAGTCTCCGAGTATTCTGCCTTCCGGCACATTTACCGCAGGCTTTACATCCACCCTCATATAGTAGCCGTTATGCGATACTTTTTTAGAATCAAACATGTACTGCACATCCGCCCCGGAGAGCTCGCTCCATCTGGTATGATACCTCAGAACCGGAAAAACATAGTCCAGAAATTTCTCCCCCGGCTTCATTGACGCCTTAATTGACTTAATCTTTGAAGCAGACCATTCCATTCCCTCCAATGTCATGCGGTTGTACGCCTCATTCTGGGACTTGTCAAACTGCAGCGACTGAACATTGAAAATCACCACTTTCGGCGTTTCATAGCGCAGCGTATCTTCCAGCAGATAATAGGACTGCCAGATATACTGTTCGGCGCTCCCGCGTATATAACTATTGATACCGTAGTCCTCCCAAAGCTTTACGGGAGAAAAATTCTCATAGACCTCACAGTCCCCTACAAATATGACGTCAAAATCCTTTTCTTCTTCATAATATTCGGCAATAAACGCTCCCTCTACAATACCGTCCACATATTTCGGCATAAGCAGCCTCTGTAACAAGAAAAGACTTATAATCACGATAAGCGCCGACAGCACCGCTCTTATTATTTTCCGTTTTACTGAATCCTGTTTCATAATAACACTTATGCCCCTTTCCCGGTCTTTTTAAAACCGATTATAAATAAACTGGCTGGCATCATATCCCATACCATATGCTCCCATCAGAAGGATTACCAGAAACAGCCCGTACCAGAGCAGAAAGCGAACCGGATATGGTTTCATGGCTATCTTATCCCTGACACTGCCGCTTCGCTGTAATAAGCTCACTACAAGAAGCATCAACGCGCCTATCAGCAGAATTGCATAGTCAAGCGCCGTAAGACCCAGCGCCATCAGCGAGCCATCCCACAAAATATTCCAGTTCGCGACAGTCAGCATGGAAGCAAACGCTTTGAAGGTAACCGCCAGCGTAGGATAGCAGTCAAATATATTTAAGAAGCATACCAGCATGAAGGTACGCCCTATCTGAAATATTTTATATATAAATTTCCCGTCTACATTAAAACGCGCATGGAAGCGTGCATATAACGGTTCAAATTCCTCGGAAATCATTAAAACCGCCCAGTTTGCAAGTCCCCATACAATAAAATTCCAGCTTGCCCCATGCCAGATACCTGTCGCAAACCAAACAACAAACGACGCTGCATATACCGGCATACGCCTTCCTATTATCTCTCCAAAATGCTTTCGCGAGAATTTAGAGAATTTCTGCATGGGTTTACTTGAGGAAACCGGATAAAAGATATAGTCTCTGAACCAGTCGCACATGGAAATATGCCATCTGCGCCAATACTCCTTGAGAGATTTGGCGAAATACGGCCGGTTGAAGTTTTCGCACACCGTAATACCCATAGTCTGCGCTATGCCAATCGTAATGTCTATACCGCCCGTGAAATCCGCATAAAGTTCCAGCGTATAAAGCAGCATTCCCACAAACACATACGCTCCCCGATAAGCTGCAGTATCGCCGATAATAGTGTTTACGCCAATCAAAACCCTGTCCGCAATAACCATTTTCTTAAAATACCCCCACAGAATACGCTGTAAGCCATAGCATACCGTCTTTGAATCAAAACTATGTTCTTCATAAAGACTCTTTGCCAAATCGCCAAAACGGCTTATCGGTCCCTGAATCAACTGTGGAAAAAAGGAAACAAATAATGCAAATTTAAATGGGTTTGTCTGTGCCGGAACAGTTCCGCGATATACGTCAATGAGATATCCCACAGCCTGAAATGTATAGAATGAAATGCCCATAGGCAGCGCCAGTTTCATGAATGAAAGCTGCCTGGTACTGCCAAAAGCATCCAGAATGCCGTTCACATTAGAGATGAAAAAATTTGCATACTTCACCACTGCCAGAATACCGATATTGAGAAGTATGCAGGCAACAAGCCATCTAAGGCGGATGCTTTTGCACCCATCCTTATATGCGCGTTTTTCCTCTTTGGACATTTCCGCCTTATGCTCTTTAAGATAGGCGCTCTGATCATCAATATTCTGTCCTATCTTAAGGGCAGCAAAATAAGTCGTAAGCGTCGTTATCAGAATATAGATTAAGTAATCCGCTCCTGCTATAAAATAAAAGAAATAACTCGCCGCAAGCAAAAGCTGCCACTGATATTTTTTGGGAATTAGATAATACGTCAGAAACAAGAGCGCCGCAAATCCCAAAAATTCATATGATGTAAAGAACATAAGCTAACTCCTTAAACACTATATAACTATTCCGTTCTATTCTTCCTCTAAATTCTGAATCAACTCATATAATGCCTTTGCTGAATTAAAATTCTCCGGAATAATGTCTTTAGCCGTAATCGTCACATCAAATTGATCGTTGATTTCCGTTATAAGACTCACAATGTCAAAAGAATCCAGTATCATGTCATCAATCAGATGCTCCTCCGTTTCAAAATCCACATCCGGATGTAAATCGCTCAAAATTCTTAATAAATCATCCATACCAATCACCATTCTCCTTTTTATTCTTTATTCTGACAGGCATCCTCGGAATTAAACGTCTTTTTTAAAGTAACCCTGTCTATTTTACCATTTGCTGTAAATGGCAGTTTTTCCACTTTGATAGTCCTGTTCGGGAGCATATAACGCGGCAGCTTCGATTTTAATTCCACCGTAAGTTCCTTCTCTGAAAGTTCTCCCACGAAGTACAATACTATTTTCGACTTCTTTTCATCATAAATGCATGCCGTCATACGAATACCTTTAACCATTGCGGCATTCACTTCTATTTCTCCAAGTTCGATGCGATGTCCCATATGCTTAATCTGATAGTCTTTACGGGAGACAAAAACAAGCTCGCCAGCTTCATTCATACGTCCTATATCACCGGTTTTGTAGATAAGCTCCGGATAGGCAGTATTTAACGGATTCTGTACAAACGCCTCGCTCGTCCTGGCAGGATCGTTATAATATCCCAATGTCAAAGAAGTTCCCCGGATGCATATCTCGCCTTCTTCACCCTGTTCCGCCGGCTGTCCGTCTCCTGTCAGCAGCAGAATCTCACGATTTGGAAAAGGTTGTCCGATAGGAACGGCTTCATCATCTGCAAGCTCACGCTCTACCCTATAGTAACAGCACATTCCCGTGCCCTCCGTCGGACCGTATAGATTTGTAAATACTGCATCCGGCAGGACTTCACGCCAAATTCTAAGCTGCTTTATGGGGAATACTTCGCTTCCAAACGCAACCGTGTGCAGATATTCCGGTTTCACAGTGCTGAATGTATCAAAAGCGCTTACCAGTGTAAGTGCAGAAACCACCCAGCAAATAGTATTAATCTTATATGTATTCAAATATTCTATAAGCGCAATCGGTCTTGAAAAAAGATTCTTGGGAATAAGATAAGCAGTCGCGCCAAATTTAAGCGTGGGATACAGTTCTTTCAGGCAGGCATCAAAATATAGCGGAGCCTGATTGCCAAATACCGTATTTTCATCAAATTCAAGCACTTCCGAAAGCTGCTCGATATAATCAATAACCGACCTGTGGCAGGCAGCCACACCCTTAGGAATTCCGGTAGACCCGGAAGTAAATACAATATAAATCGGGTCGGTATCAATTGCTTTGTGATAAATTACATTTAACGCAGTATCGTCAATCTCAGCCTTGACTATTTCGTCATATAGAATTGTCTTGCCGTTTTTTAAATCAAAAGTTTTTGCTATATCGATAGTATCATTGTCACATATGACAAGCGGAGAACATACATTGTCCAATATGAGCTGGATTCTGCCGCTCGGCATCTCTTCATCTATAGGCACATAAAAGCATCCTCCGGTAATCACGCCGAAGAAAGCCGTAACCTCTTTCGGCGATTTTCGCATAAAAATCACTACCGGCTTTTTATATATTCCCTTTTTATGAAGAAAGCTTCCGATACTTCGGCTCAAATTATATACTTCCTTAAAGCTTAAGGATTCTGTACCATCTGAAAAAGCCACCTTGTCAGGCTTTTCTTTTACTATATTGTTCAAATATTTCAAGACGTTATTCTGCATGAGTTCTCCTTACAGGCAACATTAGTTACCCTGTCCTCCATTACCGTCCATTTCCAGTACGGTAGACCTGTATTCAATGGCTATTATATCCTGTCCCTGCATAATGAAACAAAGTTTCATGCCGTCTTTTTCATATACGCGCATTCCTGAATTCTCTTCCCCTTCGCCATCATATGTCTGCTGCAGCTTCTCAAGAGAATCGCCTATACATATCCCCTCTGCAGTCGATACCGAATCATCCTTTAAAATCACGGAAGATACATAATCCTTATCTCCTACCGGATAGGTATCAATCTCAAATCCGCTATACGTATACATCTTATCCAATCCTTCAAAAGCGCAGCTTGCCGCCTCAAAATATGACGCAGGCTCGCCAAGCTTCTCGATTATAGGCGCAGCATCTGCGTCCATCGTAACTGATACGCCGTTATAAATAAATGCATAGCCTTTTGTACTGTCTGACACTTGAGCGGTATCATTCTGTATGTCTTCCTGCTTACCTGTTGCCGCTTCGTCCGTTTGCTGAGAAGAACCTGACTGACCATTAGCTGATTCAATAGTCTGCACGTTTCCTTCAATTACTCTTTCATTGCCATCGCTCCCACAGCCCGATAGTAAAAGCAGTGACGCCGTCATTATTATTGCTGTTATTTTTTTCATTTTAATAACCATACCTTTCTCTTTTCATCTATTATACCTATCTTTATCACGGCGGTTGTCAGTTCACCGGCGGATATAAAGAATGATCATAATTGTGGGATTTATTATGCTTTTCCGAATAATCCATCATCTGTGCATCTGTCCACATGAATATAACCGGATGATCCTTTCTGGGGGTTGTATCAAAGTGATACCAGCCGTCTCCGACATCTACCAGATTCCAGTAATGCAGGGTTCTGGCAGGAATCTTCTCAATATCCATATTAACAATGCCTGCTCTTGTCAGCAGAACCTTTGCAGTACATGCAAAAACAAAACAGTCTCCTTTTTTGTACACTAATCCTTCATAAGCTCCTCTGACCCAGTCATCTTTCACCGAATCATTAATATAAGAAATATGCTTAGTAACATAATTAAAAATGGCTCTTGCCTGCTCAAGCTGGCTCATTTCAGGAGTAATAATACCAGCCAGCACCGAATCCGCAATGGCATATACCTCATTTATGTCATAAACCCTTGGTGTCACCGTAAGGTTCACCGTCACGCTTGCGGTATTGCCCGCTAAATCCTCAGCATTGTATGTGATCGGATAAATGCCTTCCTCATTCAGATTTACACCGGTGGTATCCACTGTCATCAGCAGTCCCTCAGGACAATTATCGGTGACGGAAACATCTTTTCTGTAAGAAACGCTGTCGCCTATAAATACATTCAAATCCACTGCTCCCTCAATAACAGGAGCTTCCGTATCTTCTATAAGAGTGAGCTTCACCTGCTTTATAACCTCATTATTGCCTCCGTCAGTATAAGCAATCTCCAAGTCCTGCGTACCGATATAAGTCAGGTCAGGCGCCTCCCTGAACATTACCTCTACATCTGTAACATCTTCTATTGAAACAGTAAAGTCTTCTGCTTTTACCGGAACCAACGCATAGCTTTCAATATCCTGAACCTCTATTTCAGGCGGTACAGTATCTACAATATGTAGCATAGATTTGTATGTTTTATCGTCCACCTTCAGTGATACTTCATGATCTCCCACCTTTGTATAATCAAAGGCTTCTATATCGGTAATAAATGAAGCGTTTTGCGCCTCGATAATAAAACTTTCAATATTCGGAGCCTTATCCCCTGCCTCTACCGTCACATTTTCATACGTCTGCGAAATAAACAGCTCAGTGTCCAGTACTATCTGATTATTTCCTTTATCAGTCAGAGTTATCCTGACAGGCTGGCTTCCCGCCTTTGTAAAATCCGGTATTTCCACATAGGTTGCCTTGACCTGGGTGGCATCTACAATATCCGCCGCAAAGCTTTCCGCCCCGCAGCTTTCTCCCATTTCCAGCATTACCTGTACAGGATTCGCCATCGGTGCAATAGTGTCCTCAATAATAAGCGTACACCAATGGATAAACATTCCGCTTTTGACCCTTATTTTATATTCACCCGGTTCTGTAATATCAAATGGCTGGCTGTCCTGAGTAAAAAACGCAGCTTCATCATATTGTTTAAGAAAATCTGATGGGGAAACCGAAACTCCCGCCTCAACCCTGCACACACTATAGGCAAGACCGGTTATATAATATACTCCGCCCGCGGCCGCTGTAACAATAAGTACCAGACAGATTAACGACGCTATTATGAATTTCTTACGTTTTCTGCGCCTGCTGCCCTCTGCTTGTCCGTCAAATCCGTCAGTTTCGCTAACTCCGGCTGTTTCATCTATTACGCCGTTTTCAGCAGTTTCGTCGGTTTCATATATTTCATCGTCTTCATATGCTTCGTCGTCTTCATATGCTTCATCTTCTTCATATGTTTCATCGTCTTCATATGTTTCGTCGTCTTCATATGCTTCAATGATTTCGTCGGTCTCATCATCTTCTGAATAGTCCGTTCCTTCGCTATCATCAAAGTTTTCTTCATCATAAACGTCTTCGTCAAGGTATTCTATAACTTCAGTTTCATCTATTTCAGTATCTATGTCCTCTTCCGGATATTCCGTTTCTTCACTATCCTCAATACCTTCGTCATCTTCATAATATTCGATATCATCTTCTTCATCATCGTCAAGGTATTCTATAACTTCAGCTTCGGCATTTTCTTCCGTTTCAGCATCATTACCATCTTCCGGATATTCCGTTTCTTCACTGTCCCCAGCGACTTCGTCATCTTCATAATATTCGATATCATCTTCATCGTCAAGATATTCGATGGCTTCATCCTTTTTCACGCTCATACGGAACCCTCTCCATTGATTTCAGGCAATGTCTGCTTTTTATAACCCTATGTACTTTAATACAAATAGTGTAATTTGTCAACATGTACTTACTTTTTAGCATGTTCTAAGCATTTTTCGTAATCAGGCTGTGATATTCCTCCCGTACACGATTACAGGATCGAACCGCCTTTCGCGCCAGAACTTCCATGACGTCCAGATACCCGCCTTTAAGGCAATAATCCCTCTTAATCAGGGACAACTCCGTGCATGCCAGCAAAACAGCCTCCGCTCCTTTATCCGACATTTCATCCGATACCTGATAAAAGCGTTCCATATCTGCGCTTTTTCCGGCTTTTACTTCATTATAAATAATGTGCATGACATTCTTTTGTTTTTCCTCATCCGGCAGTATGACTTCAATTCCGCGCTTTTCCAATGTTTTTTGAAATAAACCGCTCTTAATCGTGCCATCTGTTGCCATTATGCCAACCCTGCTTATTTTCTCCTCTTCGAGACATAAAGCTGTCTCGTCTATTGCATTTATAATAGGAAGTCCGATTTTCTCTTCCAATTCCTCATGAAAATAATGGGCGGTTATACATGGAATTGCTATTATGCCAGCCCCAATCTCCTTAAGCTTTTTTCCGCAGTAAACCATCCGGGGGACAGGATTCTCTTCACTTTCTCCTATTATATATCTGGTTCTGTCAGGTATGGAAGGCATACTGTAGATAAGCGTATCCATATGCTCCTGATCGGTTCCGGCGTCACTCATCTGTATCAGCAGCTGTAAAAAATATGCTGTTGCCATGGGGCCCAGACCGCCTATTATACCAAGTGTTCTCATAATATGCCTTCTCCCTTCCCAAATTATATACTATCAGTTTTCACTCATTATAAAGATTTTGTGCGTTCATGTCAAATATCTTTAGCAGACAACAATTCCGTATATATTGATACTATAGATAATAACAGGGAATTTTAAGTAACAGTGAAGCACGGCTGAACTGTTACAATTTTAAATGCAAAGCCTGTCCGAATGCTTGAAAAAAAATGAGTTTTCTTATATAATAAAGATATTATACGTAGCAAAGGAGACTTCATTATGAGATTAGTTACCCGTTCCGATTTTGACGGACTGGCATGTGGTGCCTTATTAAAGGAAATAGGTCTGATTGACAGTTGGAAATTCGCTCATCCTAAGGATTTACAGGATGGTCTTGTAGAGATTACCGAGAATGATGTACTTGCTAACGTTCCTTTTGTGGAAGGCTGCGGTCTGTGGTTCGACCATCATTCCAGCGAACATGAACGCAATCAGTTAGCAGGAAAGTATAAAGGAGAGAGCCGTATCACTCCATCATGTGCGCGAATCATTTATGAATACTACGGCGGAGAAGAACGTTTTTCTCACTTCGATGACATGATGATAGCTGTAGATAAAGTAGATTCCGGTAATCTGACAATTGATGAGATTCAGAATCCGGAAGGCTGGATTCTGGTAGGCTTCCTAATGGATCCAAGAACAGGACTTGGAAGGTGGAGAAACTTCACCATATCCAACTATCAGTTGATGGAAAAGCTGATGGAATGCTGCAGAACCATGAATACGGAAGAAATCCTTGCCCTGCCGGATGTTCAGGAACGTATCGCTATATATAGGGAGCAGGATGCAAAATTCAAAGAGATGGTACGTGCGCATACCCGTGTGGAAAAAGACGTTATAATTTCCGATTTACGCGGCGTAGATCCCATCTACTCCGGTAACCGCTTCTTAATCTACAGTATGTATCCCGAACAGAATATTTCCGTATGGATCGTAAACGGAAAGGGCGGACTTGGCTGTTCTGCCGCAGTCGGCTACAGCGTACTAAACAGAACCTCAAATGTAAACGTCGGAAGCCTGATGTTAAAGTACGGCGGAGGTGGTCATAAGGCTGTGGGAACCTGTCAGTTCAGCGATGAGGATATGGATACGAAGCTGCCGCAGCTTATTGACGAAATTGTGAACTATAAAGAAGATTAGATACATAATCTGTGCTATATACTGATTTAAAAAGGGTTCCGCTCATTGGAACCCTATTTCTTTCCCAAGCCCAAAAGAATAGATAATTTTCTCGGTGTCAAACTTTATGTCAACCGGTTTATGTTCGGAAAGCTGCTCCAAAGCTTCCGCATAATAATCAAGCTGTGTACGATAACGTTTTATGAGCTCATCCTCCGTCTTGACTGCGTCTGTTTTGTAATCCACTACAACATATCTTCCGTCCTCCTCAAAAAAAGCGTCAATGATTCCCTGAATAAGAACGATTTCCTCAGGCGGAAATGCCTCATTCAGACGATTGGCAGGCAGTCCCAATACAAAAGGCTGTTCTTTATAAAGTTTTCCTTTTGCAGCGGCGGCAGCCATGCGCTTTGCTATATCGCTTTTCAGAAATGTTATTATTTTCGGCATTGAGATAACATCACGATAAATTTTCGACATTTTTCCGCTGACAAGCATTCTCTCCATCTCTGCATTCACAAGCGCCTTCCTTTCCTCTTCGCTGCCTGCATTAAGCAGTAACTGAAAATCAAACAATTCCATAGCCTTATGATATGCGCTTCCCCGGTCAGTTCCGCTGACCCTCTCTTCCTGTTTGAGGAACTTCGGAAGATACGGAACTATCGTTTCCTCATCATACAGTGAGAATGAAAAGTCATTTTCTTCCTTCATACCGGCTTTCTTTAATTCCGACACTGTAGTCTTGGAATATAAATCATTCAGACATTCAAAAGGATACTGATATGAAAATCTGTCATCCATTGCTGCCATAAGCGACATATCAATGACATCGGTTCCCTGAGACATACCGCTTAACATAAGCTTCCTTCTATCATCTTCCCTTTCTATTGTCTCTTTTATCTTGTCACCAATTATATCCTCTTTTTGCAGAATAGATATCTGTATTGCCATTTCTTCCTTATATAAGGGATTACTGCAATCAGAAGACTGTCCATATGACTCCCATACTCCGTCAAAACACCTGTTCCTTGCGGCAGCATAAAGCAGCACATCCATAAAGCTGCCCATCTGCAACAGTATGTCATAAGAAAAGCGCTTTTCCTTACATCTTTTTAACAGCGTCAGAGACGCGACTTTTTTCTCAATATTCTTAATTGTTCCGGTCAGAATAAGCTTTTCCTTCGCTCTGGTCATCGCCACATACATGATACGCAATTCCTCAGCCAGATTATCCTGTCTGAGTTTAGCAGCAATAAAATTTCTTCTAAGGTTACGACCTGTGACACGCAGCCTGGGATTAATATAATCTACGCCTATTCCCTCTTCCACATCCATCACCAGATGACCGTTTGTGTCCTGGTTATTGAAGCCTTTGGCAAGCCCTGAGACAAAGCATATGGGAAATTCCAGCCCCTTACTCTTATGAATACTCATGATTCTCACCACATCCGCATTTTCATCCTGTAGATTGGCCTCCCCGTAATCCACGTCATATTTCTCTAATTGTTCTATATACCGCAGGAAATGATACAGACCGTAATAACTCGTTTTCTCATAATCCACAGCTTTTACAAGCAGCATCTCCACATTTGCACGTCGTCTGCTTCCGCCCGGTTTCGCTGCCACATAAGTCAGATATGAATAGTCCCTGATAATGACTTGCAATAATTCGTGTACAGGCATATATATCGCCATATCGCGATACTGTTCTATTCTGTCAATAAAGTTTCGGAGTTTCTGCTGCAATGCATTTTTATTATCCGCTTCCGCATATTCCATGACTGCATCATACAGATATCGCTTCTTCGGGAACTCCGCCTTCACAACCGCAATCTCCTCTTCTGAGAAACCGCCGAAAACGGAGTGCAGCACTCCATACAGCGGAATGTCCTGCATAGGATTGTCCAATATCCGTAAAAAGTGCAGCAGCTCCTGAATCTCAGTAGATGCAAAATATCCGGTCTTGGATGTAACATGTGCCGGAATCCCCTCTTCCTCAAGAATACGCTTAAATTCTTCATCCCAGCCTGTTGTAGTGCGAAGCAGGATTACGATATCCCTGTATGAAGCTTTGCGAAGAAGTCCCGTATCACTATCAGTCACCTGAAAAGAGGCTATGAGCTGCTTTATCCTTGACGCGATGCCATATGCCTCATCATCTCCATCCTGAGTGGCATAAAGCAGTAACTCCGTATCATTCTTATGACTGTCATCATCACTCTGATATGAAGCTCCGGGATACAACGCCGCTTTATCATCATAGTCTATGCCGCCAAGCTCTCTTATCATCATCTGTGAAAAAACTGCATTAGTGCTTGTCAGCACCTCATTTCTGCTTCGGAAATTCTTATGCAGGTCTATCCGCATGACATTCATTCCTTCTTCTCCATATGCGTCATATTTCTCCATGAAAATCTCAGGTCTCGCCAGACGGAACTTATATATGCTCTGCTTTACGTCTCCAACCATGAAACGATTATAGTTTCCATCCGCTTCTCCCGAAATCGCAGACAGCAGGTATTCCTGAACCAGATTGCTGTCCTGGTATTCGTCGATAAGGATTTCCGCAAAATGTTCACGATATTCCAGTGCGGTATCCGTAGGCATTATATCGCCGTCTTCCCCTTTTCGCAGCAAAATAGAAAGTGCAAAATGCTCGATATCGTCAAAATCCAGTATATTCTTGTCACGCTTCGCCTTATCAAACGCCTCCTTAAACAAAAGCGTCAAGTCTATCAACGAACAGACTGCGTCATTGCACGCATCCGACTGCTGCATGATTTCTTCTGTAGAATTGGCAAAATAATCCTTCTGCATCGATTGCAGCTGCTCCTTAATTTCCGTGCGGGCGTTTTTTACAAGCTCACGCTTCATGACGGAAACTGTTTCATCCTTTTTCGACGGCAGTCTTCCGAAGAATAAAGTCGCAAACTCTGCATATCGTTTTTCATAGTCATCGGCTGCAATCAGCTTCTCTATCTTCTCCTTTTCCTGTTCAAGCAATTCACCATACATATACGGTCCGTCAGGTTCTTCGCATAACGCTATGCACATATTGATACACCCCAGCGCTCCTTCAAGCAGCAGCTTCGTTTTTTCCATCACGCGCTGCATACATGCCTCAAGCGCTGCATAGTCTCCCTTCCTTTCCTGAAGCCACGCCTCAGGAAAGGGATTGCTCATGGCGAAGTCATAAAGCTTCAGAACGGCTTCTTCCACCGCCTTATCCCTGCTGCCGGTGCTGAAATACTCCATGCAATTCAAGAAGCCCGCTTCTCCGGCGCTATACTGCTGCTCCAGCACCTCGCCCAGCACATCCGCCTTAAGCAGCTTAAGCTCCCCCTCATCAGCAATCCTGAATCCGGGGTCTAAACCTATCGTATGAAAGTGATTGCGGATAACAAAGAGACAAAAGCTGTCTATTGTGGTAATCTGTGCATTATGCAGAAGCGTCATCTGTCTCTGCAAATGCTCATTCTCAGGTTCCGCAGTCAGCTTAAGTCCTATCTCATTTCTTATTCTTTCCCTCATCTGCGCTGCAGCCGCATTGGTAAAAGTCACCACCAGCAGGCGGTCAATATCTACCGGATGCTCACAGTCGCTTACCATCTTCACAATCCGCTCTACTAAAACCGCCGTCTTGCCGGAGCCTGCCGCCGCCGATACCAGGAGGCTGCGCCCATGTGTATCAATCACCTTCTGTTGTTCCTCTGTATATGCAACACCCATTTTTCTACTCCCTATTACTATCCATTACGTTATCCATTGCCTGTCTCATTTGTTCTATCGCTTCATTTTGCGACATTTTTCCAAGCTCTCGTTTTTCATATCCTGCAATCTCCGCATCATAACCGCAGACACTTCGATATACGCAGTACGTACAGGAGCTGTTTCCATTATGTTCACTTGGGCTTACCGCTATATCACCCTGTAATATCCCGCTTCCAAGCTGCTTTATTTTGTAGTTTACATAATTTGAAACAGTTACCATGTCCTGCTCGTTTATAACACTTGAATATGCCGAAAAAGTGCCATCCTTTTTCTTCTCGATTGGCAGTATGTCCGACTTGTCCGTAAATTCAACGTCCAACAGTCTGACAGCCTTCTCATTCTCACTTACTATTCCGGTCATCTTAAGCTCCTGCAGAAGCTTAAGATTCAACTGCTCAGGCGTCATTGCATGCCCGTCATCGACCATAGGGTCTGATATATGATAATACAGCATTGCCGCCGGCACTACATTTTTGTCAGGATGCTTCTTTTGCTCTATTTCCACCGCAGCATTCATATATACTACCAGCTGCAGTTGTAATCCATAGTACAACGCTGCCAAGTCAAATTTGCGATTCCCCGACTTGTAATCAATGACCTTCACATACACAGTGTCGTTATCCTCACATGTATCAATTCTGTCGATTCTGCCCCGCAGCTTCATCTTTTCCTCTCCGTTCAGGGCAATATTTACCGCATCAAGATCCTCTAATACCTGAAATGACATTTCAAAATGCTCCGGCAGGAATGAGCCCTTCTTAAGTTGCATCTGCAAAG
Organism: uncultured Bacteroides sp.; assembly: GCA_964600805.1. Classification (GTDB taxonomy): domain Bacteria; phylum Bacillota; class Clostridia; order Lachnospirales; family Lachnospiraceae; genus UBA3282. The sequence goes on from CAZRKN010000046.1 coordinate 27,154, forward strand.
TATGTATGGTTCTGCCAAGAATCCGCCTGATACGCTGCAGCAGATGTCTGTTTCTGGCATTACTATACAGGATAGTTTCTCCATAATTCACCGTATAGGCTTCAATCGCCTCATCTAATATCTCTTCTCCCGCTTCCTCCGGAAAATCGAACCATGTATATCCACGCTCCGCCAGTTTGTCTGCAAACAGCTCCAACACTCCGTGGAACACATTTCCCATATCCACATCCTCGAAGCTATACTCTTCCCTTTCCTTAAGAGCTAATCCATACTGTAAAAAATGCGCATAAGCACAGGCAGCATACTTTTCCAAACGACTGACGCTGTTATGCAATATGCTTCCATATAAAAGAGCAGTCACATGCTTAGAGAGCGGACTGTCCTTATAATAGTAAAATGCCGTATCTATCAGCTTGTCCACATAATCCTTATAAGCAGGATTCCTATGGTAACTGTGATAAAATGTAAACAGCTTTCTCTCATCATCCTTATCCAGCCTGTCTGCGGCATACTCCCTAAGCATATCCGTAAAAAAGCCGATACCGTCCTCACCGTTTACCAGCTGTTCCTCTACAGGAAGCAGCTCCGGACAACGCAGCTTAAGCCCCGGAAAAAGCTTTTGCACCGTATCTATCAAATATGCCGGCCGCTTGCTCTTGCCGTCATTTCCGACTTTTGCATACGATAAATACAGCTGCCCGGAAGGTTTCGTCATATTCAGATAAAGATACAGCCGCTGAATATACATCTGCTGTCTCGGTGTCGGCGCAAGCTCCCATCCCGACTCCTGCAAAAATTCCCTGTCAATATCCGAAATAATTCCGCCGCTACCGGTTCCCTTCGGAATGTTATCATCATTTATTCCCATGAAAAAGAGCGTTTTAACCTGCTTTAATCGCGTCCTTTCTATATCTCCGATTACAATTCTGTCTACATTCTGAGGAATGGTCCCTACCGTAATTTCAGCAAAACCGGCATCCAAAACTTGCGCAAATTCCTGAAAACTCATTTCTTCATCCTTAAGCAGTCCTTCTATCTGATCCAGCAAATCAATCACAAGCCCATAAATCTGACCATACTCCTTCGCTCTTGACAGATTCCCTTCGGACTTGAATTTCTCTTCAAAGCCCTTAAGTTTAAGCTGCAGCTCATTTTTCACCAGAAAATCATACAAAGCGTGCACAAGCTCTCCGGCAGTCCTGAAAGCGCCAAGCAGAGGTGAAAGCTGCTCCATCAGTGTCCCCCTCAGCCTGTTATAAAGCTCCAGCATGGCAACGCCTTCTTCTCCCGATTCTTCTTTATATACAAAAAGACTGCCCCACTTCCGTTCTCCGCGGATACCGAATCTGCGTATATAATTCTCCAGCCTGTCGATATCATCTCTCCTGAATCCACATAACCCCGTCCTGAGATAGTGGAATACCGATTCCCTGTCGAAGTCTTTTAGCACAATCTGCAATGCGCTTCGTATATATTCAGTAAAAGGATTGAATAAAATTCCTCTGGTCCTATCCATATATATCGGAATACCGAACTTGGAAAATTCCTCTTCTATATCATTCCCATAGGTCGCCATACTTCCGGTCACCACAGCGATATCACGGTAATGCAGCCCGGGCTCATCCATAAGTAATCTTCTTATTTCAATACAGACCTGTCGCACTTCTTCTTTCGGCGTGGACGCTTCTATCAGATGAATATGCTCCGGTTCGTCATTATAAGCTTCCAAAGGATAACGAAACAAACTCTTCTCCAAATGCGCCAGCTCCGGGTTTTGCGCAAATCTGGGAATCCGCTCCTGTATTTTCTCACGACAGACTACTGCCGGCAGCAGTTCACATCCGCATTCTTCTCCAAGCCTTTTTAAATCCGCTATGGTTTTTTTGCTCAGATGAAAAAGTTTTTGCTCTCCATCCATCTGATACGGATTCTCTACGGTATCAATCGTTATGGTAACAATAACTTTATCCGCAAGCCGCATAAGCTCCTGAATTACACGGTTCTGAATAGGCGTGAATCCTGTAAAGCCGTCAAAAGCAATCACACAGTTTCTGATAATTTCGGACTTAGGCAGCGCTTCCCGCAGCTTATCCAACGTTTCCTCCGTTGTAATGAACTTTTCTTTAATATATGATAAAAAGCTGCTATACAGTGTTTTCAAGTCATTTAACTTATAATAAAGCGCACCTCTTTTTCCTGCGCATTCCGTCAGCCTGCCAAGCTCTTCCAATCCGATACCATACTGCATGAATTCGGAAATAGCAGACTTAACTTCATGTATATAACCTATTTTATGCATGTGTTTTCCGATTACTGATAAATTTCCCTGTTCATTCTGTGCAATTTTACGCAAAATGAGGCTCTTTCCGGTATCATCCAGAATCGGAACATCCTCATGCCCTACTTCCTCTAAGATTCTGTGGGTAAGCCTTCCGAAGCTCAGTACGTCTATGTTCATAATCCCCTTGTCGGGATGCTCTAAGACCAGATCCATCTGTGTCTGCATGGTGAACTGATCCGGAACTATGAGAAGGAAATTGCGTCCGGGTTCGCGGATTGAGGCATCGATGATGTATTCATGAAGTTTTTTGCTTTTGCCGGCGCCTGAACCGCCGAAGTAAAATTGAAGAGACATCGGGTTTGGGCTCCTTTCTGAATTGGGATACTTTTTTCAAGACGTCCGTTGTACAATATAGACAAATCAATGCAGGCACGCTTGCGCTACGCTCAGCCGCAACGGTACTAAGGTGCCAAAATACGGCATCTAAAGGACAAGACCACTTTCAATGGTCTGCGGCATCACAGTATCTGCTTATGATATTGTCTATATTGTACAACTACGTTATGGAAATTCCTATCCAGTGTAATTATAATCTTTTTTTGGCAGATAAACAATTCCGAAAAGTAAGTAAAAAATCGTCGCTCAGCAGCGACGATTCAGAGAATGCTTCGCATTCTCAATGGAATGATTTATGCTGCGGCGTAATTTGCTATAAGATAAAAAATCGTCGCTCGGCAGCGACGATTCAGAGAATGCTTCGCATTCTCAATGGAATGATTTACACTGCGGCGTAATTTGCTATAAGATAAAAAATAAAAAATTTTAAAATTAACTATTGACATATCTAAAATATAGGAGTATTATCAATTCATACAAAACCTACTGATTAAGTAGTATATAAAAACAGATTGATTTCATATAACAATCCTGAAATCAAAACATTAATTAAAAAAATAAAAACACGGATAAACATATCCGTAACAGGGAGGAAATTTATTATGGCAAACATTAAAAAAAGCTCAGTAGAACTTATCGGCGGTACACCCTTATTAGAGGTGGCAAACTATGCAAAAGCAAATCAGGTTGAGGACGTTACGATTTTAGTCAAGCTCGAATACTTTAATCCTGCAGGCTCAGTAAAGGATCGTATTGCACTGAACATGATTGAAGATGCGGAGAAGAAAGGCATATTAAAACCGGGAGCAACGATTATCGAGCCGACTTCCGGAAATACCGGCATCGGTCTTGCGGCTGTAGCGGCAGCTAAGGGTTACAAAGCAGTCCTGACGCTTCCGGAAACGATGAGTGTAGAAAGAAGAAAACTGCTGCAGGCATATGGCGCAGAGCTCGTATTAACGGAAGGAAGCAAAGGCATGAAAGGCGCAATTGCTAAAGCCGAAGAGCTTCAGGCTTCCACACCGGGCTCCGTAATCTTAGGTCAGTTCGTGAATCCGGCTAATCCGGAAATACATAAAGCGACTACCGGCCCGGAAATCTGGAATGACACCGACGGTAAAGTAGATATTTTTGTTGCAGGAGTAGGAACCGGCGGCACAATCACCGGAGTAGGTTCCTATTTAAAAGAGAAGAATCCGAACGTGGCAATCGTTGCTGTAGAGCCTGAAAGCAGCCCGGTTTTATCAGGCGGAGCGCCCGGCGCACATAAAATTCAGGGTATCGGCGCCGGCTTCGTACCGGAAGTCCTGAACACTGAGATTTATGATGAAATCATTAAAGTATCCAATGAAGACGCTTTTACAGCAGGAAGGGAAATCGCAGTTAAAGAAGGCGTATTGGTAGGTATTTCTTCCGGTGCCGCGCTCTTTGCAGCGAAAGAGCTTGCTAAGCGTCCTGAGAATAAAGGTAAAGTGATTGTTGCATTACTTCCTGATTCAGGCGACAGATACTTATCCACACCGCTGTTTTCCAATGAAGCATAATTAATCGTAATCAAAAAACCCTTGTTTTGTCCATATGGGCAATGCAAGGGTTTTTTAGTTCAATAAGAGATTTGTACAATTTATTTGCGGAAGTATTATAGTATATGAGGGAGATACGTGATATTATCAAATAGAAAAGTAATTTACAGCCTATCGCTACACCCCTTTACACCCGAATCCTAAAACTATATATAAAGAAGGGAGATCTATTATGGAAAAAATGAGAAACAAAAGCATTGCAGAAAGAATGAATAAAATGAGTTACCGCAATTTCAATGTCGCTGTATACTGTCCGGTCGCCAATGTCAATCATATTACTGATTTTGAAGCGTTTGACCAAAAATTCAAGCTCCTGTATGACAATGTAAAAATCGGCAGGGTTTATCTTGAGTGCTACCGCGGTATGGAATGGTGCAGTAAAGAACACCTTCTTAAAGTAAAAGAGTATTTTGAGAATAAGGGCATTGCCACTTCGGGCGGAATCACTACCTGCGACAGCAGTAATAATATGGGATTCGTATCTCTTTGCTACTCTAACGAAAAAGGACAGGAAATACTTAAAAAAGCGGTTGCGCTAAATGCGGAAGTATTCGACGAATTTATATTTGATGATTTTTATTTTCTCAACTGCCGCTGTGCAGACTGCGTGAAAAATAAAGGAGACCGAAGCTGGTCACAGTTCAGGCTCGACCAGAAAAAATGGATTACTGAGGAGCTGGTCATGAAGACCGCAAAAGAAATTAATCCTGATATTAACGTAATTGTAAAGTATCCCCAATGGTATGAGGATTATAACGAGACAGGTTACGACCTTGTGATGGAGCCCGCACTCTTCGATTCCATTTATACCGGAACCGAGACCAGAAATCCCACTTACTCTCAACAGCATCTTCCCAAATACTTAAGCTATTTTGTAATGCGATATTTGGAGAGCGCTGCACCGGGCAGAAATCTTGGCGGCTGGTTCGACCCGTTTGAATGCACTTATAACCTTACATCATACCTTGAACAGGGGTATCTGACGCTGTTTGCAAAGGCAAAGGAAGTGACTCTCTTCTGTCTTGGCGCATTAATTGACTCTCCTGATTTCCGCCTGTTCTCACCGGCCGTCGGAGAACTTTTCGAAGAGGCAGACTCTTATCTCGGAGAACTGGGTAATCCTGTCGGAGCCGCTGCATACAGACCCGAATATGCCAGAGGAGAAAATAATCTTCATAATTATCTGGGAATGTGCGGCATACCGTTGGAGCCGTATATTGATTATCCTGAGGATGAAAAAGTAATTTTCCTTACAGAAGGCGCTGCCGACGATAGTGATATCGTAGATAAAATGAAAAAAAGTCTTTTGAACGGCGCAGACGTTATAGTCACAAGCGGTTTTGTAAGAAAGCTTGGCGAAGCATTCAAGGAATTCGTAAATGTGTCATATTCTTCCAGAAAAGCTCTGGTTCATGAATATGCCGATACAAAGGATAACGGCTTGAGCGTCAGCGGCAGATATTCCGGAGACACCGATATTCTTATACCACAGCTTGACTACTGCACTAATGACATATGGGAACTTGCGGCTGCCTATGGAACCGATAATAATTTCCCTATTGTTCTGCGCTGCAGCTATGGCGAGGGACAGTTATCGATTCTGACAGTGCCGGACAACATGGGCGACCTTTATCACTATCCATCACAGGTACTTGGCGTAATCAGAAATCTTTTTACCAAAGAAATTCCTGTCACACTGGAAGGTCCTGCAAAGGTACAAATCTTCGTATATGATAACAACAAAGTAATAGTACGCTCAGGTTTGGACTATTACGAAAGCGTAACGCTGCGTCTTGCAGACAGCATAACGTCTGTAAAAGATTTGAGAACAGGAAGAGAGCTTCCGGTTGTTTATCATAAGACCACCTTACAGCTGTCACCGGCAGTTAATTATATTCTTTCTCTGAAATAGAATAACAGAATCAGCAACGATAAAAAATCGAGTGCCAGCGCACTCGATTCCAAGAATGCTTCGCATTCTCAATGGAATGATTTATGCTGCGGCGTAATT
>CAZRKN010000047.1:0-33257 GCA_964600805.1 uncultured Bacteroides sp.
TGTAGAAAATTTGTTTTGTATATTATCTGTAGAAAATTTGCTTTGTATATTATCTATAGGAATTAAATTTCAGGGAGAAAATTATGACTTACGACGAAATACTGACGAAAGTTGTTCCGCATGAAAGGCAGCTCCGTTTTCAACAGCTTGAATTTTACGCATTTATACATTTCACCGTAAATACCTTTACGGACAGAGAATGGGGCGACGGAACGGAAAGTCCGTTGATTTTCAATCCCGAAAGGCTTGACCCTGAGCAATGGGTAAAAGCTGTAAAATCAGCCGGAATGAGAGGCCTGATTCTCACCTGCAAGCACCATGACGGCTTCTGCCTTTGGCCAAGCCAATATACGAAGCACACTGTTGCGGCTTCTCCATGGAAAAACGGTCAGGGTGACGTTGTGAAAGAGACTGCGGAAGCCTGCAGAAAGCACGAAATCAAATTCGGCGTCTATCTTTCACCATGGGACAGGAACTGCCCGCTCTACGGTCAGGGCAAAGCTTATGATGATTATTTTGCAAGTCATCTTACAGAGATTCTTACAAATTACGGCGGGATTTTTTCCGTATGGTTTGACGGCGCATGCGGTGAAGGTCCAAACGGTAAAAAGCAGTATTACGATTGGGAAAGATACTACGGCATAATACGTAAGCTTCAGCCGGATGCCTGCATTTCAGTGTGCGGTCCCGATATACGCTGGTGCGGAAACGAAGCCGGACACACCCGCGTTTCAGAATGGAGCGTTGTTCCCGAAAGGACGAAGGACAGCGAGATTATCTCGGAAAAAAGTCAGCACAGCGACGACGAGGAATTCCGCCAGCGAAAGGTTGACGCAAGGGACGGCGATTTGGGAAGCCGCGCCGTATTGGAGAACGAGGATAAATTAATATGGTATCCGGCTGAAGTGAATACATCCATCCGTCCCGGCTGGTTCTGGCACGAAAGCGAAAACGACAAGGTTCGCAGTCTTGAGGAGCTGATACATATCTACAACCATTCCGTAGGCGGTAATGCGACGTTTTTGTTGAATATTCCTCCCACCCGCGACGGTCTGTTTCATGATAATGATGTCAAACGGCTTGCGGAGCTTGGAGAATATATCCGGAATACGTTCCGCGCAAATCTTCTGGAGGATGCGGTACTTTCTTCCGACAGTGGCAATATCGAAGCGGCAAGAGCCGACGATTACAGCGAATATTTTATTACTAAAAAAGGCAGGACAACCGCTGAAATTACCGCCGAATGGAGCAGTCCCGTTGCAGCCGGATGCATTGTTTTAAAAGAGAACATTCTTTGCAGCCAGCGCGTGGAAAGCTTTACCGTTGAGGCGGAGCTTGACGGCAATTATACCGTGATTTATCAGGGAACAGTCATAGGATATAAGCGTATAGTCATCCTGGAAAATATAGTTACGAAACGTATCAGAATCAGGATCACCGATTCCAGAACCGAACCTACCCTCGCGTTTATAGGAATCTATAAAAAATCGTCGCTCGGCAGGGACGATTAAAGAATAATATTTGCAAATTAGGAAAGGAGCTTGATAATTAGTATGGATATTTCAAAAATCGCGGCACGCGATACACAAAAAAGCAAAATGATATACCACGAGAACCCCGAAAGCCTGCATATAAACACGCTGGATAAGCATTGTTACTTTATCCCTTTCGGTAAAGAGCAGAACCCGTTCGACGACAGGGAAAATTCTGACCGATTCCGCCTTTTGAACGGTCAATGGGATTTCAGGTATTACGACAGCATTATCGATATGGAGGACGATTTTACTGACGTTCCGTTCAAGGAAAAGATAAACGTACCGTCAAACTGGCAGCTACACGGCTATGACAGGCCGCAGTATACAAATGTCTGCTATCCGATTCCCTATGACCCGCCATATGTACCTGATGACATACCTGTGGGCGTATACCGCCGCAGCTATGAATACGCTTCTGACGGAATGGATAGGATTCTTGTCTTTGAGGGCGTTGACAGCTGTGTCTATCTTTATATTAACGGCCAATTCGCAGGATATTCCCAGGTGTCTCACAGCACGTCGGAATTTGATATAACCCAGCTTCTTCATGATGGTGAAAATACAATAACGGCCGTTGTTTTAAAATGGTGCGACGGAACATATTTAGAGGATCAGGACAAATTCAGGTTATCGGGAATTTTCCGTGACGTTTATGTTTTGTCACGTCCTCAGAAAAGGCTTGAAAATTATATTGTAAAAACAGAGCTTTCAGAGGACTTTTCCTCAGCAGAGCTTACGTTTACAGCTTTTGGCTGCGACATCAGGGCGGAGCTTTCAGACAGCTTGGGAAATCATATTGCAGATTTTTCCGCAGCTGACGGTTCAACCGTTTCCGTGCAAATAAATTCCCCCGTTTTATGGTCGGCGGAAAAACCCTGCCTTTACAATCTCACGCTATTTGCAGGAGACGAAAAGATTGGGGAGAAAGTCGGATTCCGTAAAGTTTCCATCGAGAACGGAGTTGTGAAAGTTAACGGCAGGGCTGTGAAGTTCAAGGGCGTAAACCGCCATGACAGCTATCCGGACACAGGAGCTTATGCGTCTGTGTCGCAGATGAAAAATGATATTATTCTCATGAAAAAGCATAATGTCAATGCGGTAAGGACCTCTCACTATCCCAACTCGCCGCTGTTTTACAAGCTTTGCGACGAATACGGTATGTATGTGATTGACGAAGCGGATATGGAGTCCCACGGCTGCGTGGAGGTCTATAACGATTTCAAGTGGAGTTGGGAAAACGGTTACGGCGGAATTGCCCTTCTTGCCTCCGACGAACGCTTTAAAAAAGCTATAACCGACCGCTCGGAATCTCTTGTGAAAAGAGATATAAACCGCCCATGCGTTATTTTCTGGTCTCTTGGAAACGAAAGCGGATACGGTACGAACATGCTTGCAGCCGGAGAACTGGTGAAATCTCTGGATAACACGAGGCTGCTCCATTATGAAAGCACTCACAAACTTGACGATACTTCTGACGCAATATTGGATGTTGTTTCCGAAATGTACACCTCACCCGAGAATATGCAGAAGTTTCTTGAAAAAGAGGATGAAAACCGCCCGTTCATTCTTTGCGAATACTGCCATGCTATGGGCAACGGTCCCGGTGATTTAGAAGATTATCATAATATTTTTTATTCAAATAAACGTTTCTGCGGCGGTTTCATCTGGGAATGGAGCGACCATGCGTGTATTTTGGGACAAACTGAAGACGGCAGGATAAAATACGGTTACGGCGGTGACTTCGGCGAAAAGCATAACGACGGAAATTTCTGCATGGACGCTTTGACATATCCTGACAGAAAACCCCACACAGGACTGCTTGAACTTAAACAGGTTTACCGCCCCGTCCGTGCCACTAAGAAAGACGATAACGGAAACTTTATTTTCAGCAGTATGCTCGAATTTGAAAATGCAGGGGAACTTCTTGACTGCCGCTATGAAATAACCTATGACGGAGGACACCTTTCGGAAGGGGACCTCAGCTTTTCCGTTGAACCTATGGGAAGTACAGAGATATCTGTTCCGAAAGCGGCTGAAGTAAAAGACAGGGAAGCTTATATCCGCTTCATCTTTACGACAAAGGAAGATACCGCATTTTGTGAAAAAGGTTATGAGGTATGCTTCGACCAGATAAAGCTATGCAGTATTTCCAATCAAAAAGAAGCAGCACATGGCGACGTTTCCGCCACGAAAGAAACATCGTATGACAACGCTTCCGCCACATTTGAGGATTTGCCGCTGTTTGTTAATGTTGTGGCAAACGGCGCTTCATACCGATTTAATAAAAGGATTTCCGGGTTTGATTCAATAAGCGTAGACGGAAAGGAAATTCTCGACAGACCGATGGAGTTCAACTTCTTCCGCGCACCCGTTGACAACGACGTCATGAAAGGCGACTGGTACAGAGCGCACCTCAATGATTCTACTGCCAAAAACTACGGCGTAAATACTGAAAAAACCTCTGACGGGGTTGAAATTTCCCTTCGTCAGTCCTTTGGCTGGAGCATTCATCAGCCCATTGCCTATATGGATACGGTCTACACGGTTTTAAACGACGGCTCACTCCGAATAAAATGCGAAGCAGAATTTTCAAACAAGGTAACGTTTCTTCCCAGATTCGGCATACGTCTGTTTGTGCCGAAACGCTTCAATAGTGTGGAGTATTTCGGATACGGACCTTATGAAAGCTACATCGATAAGCATCAGGCGGATTATTTGGGCAATTTTTCCGCGCTTATCGAAGAAATGCACGAGGATTATATCCGTCCGCAGGAAAATTCCTCACATTACGGCTGTAAACATATGACCGTTACAGACGGAGAGACAAGAATAAAATTCACGGCTGCCGATGATTTTTCATTTAATGCGTCTGAATATACACAGGAGGAACTTTCCTCAAAACAGCATAATTTCGAGCTGAAAAAATGCGAAAGCAACGTCATCTGCGTTGACAGTCAAATGGCGGGAGTCGGCTCAAATGCATGCGGTCCGGAACTTGCACCCAAGTACCGACTGCCCCTGCCTTCTGTTTCGGCTGAATTTTATATGCAAATAGAAAAATGAAAAAAGTATAATCAATGATTTGATATCATTAAATTATCCCCAAATTATCCCCGCAGCTTTACTGCGGGGAATTTGCCCTGTATTTAATATCCAAGAGCTTTTCTCTGTCATTTTTCAGCATATATCCATATTCCGGATTGTTGCCTACCAGTATATGGGCAAACCGGTTATATTTTTCCATAACTTCCATACATTTCTTTTCTGATGACAGAGACACGCTCTTTGCACTGCCGTCAATCAGATTCCACCACACATAGAAACTAACGTTTCTGCCGCTGCGAACAGTTTCGGTGTGTACCCACACTACCTCACGATTATCAAACAGAAATTCACCTATTTTCGAGCTGAATGTCCATTTCTTTCCTATCCATAATTTGTTGATGTTCTCTGCTGCATCAAAATCGCTATCCAGCTGGTCCATCGTAACACCCGGATGCTTTTCTATATATTGTTCAATAAGTTTTTTAGGAGAATTTTTCATCATTTTAATAAGGATAAAGACCACAATGAGAAGTAAGATTATTCCGATACCGGAAATTCCCAAAGTATTAGTCAAACTTTCTCCGCGAATGACCCCGTCACCGATATGGTATACCACACTATCTACCGGCAATCCTGCATAATCCGCCATCTGCTTAAAATATCTTAACTCTTCTCCTTTTAACACTTCTAAAGTACCGGTAACTGTTACTCCATCACCTGTTATCTCCGTATCCTGCTCCCAAGCCTGATATAAAAGGTCTGACTGCCTTTCCATTTCATCATAACGTTTCGCCGGTACCTCTACTGATAAGATGATTTCTCTTTCATAATCAATGACCATCCAGGAGGAACGGCTCTTTTTGGTTCCCGTAGAAACTCCGTTGACCTTCGTTGTTGTCATGGTCTCCACATATTCCCCTAACGGATTGTAAACCGTCCATGTTACATATTCTCCCACCATATCTTTCAACTCTTTATCTCCTGTTAATACGTCAGCTCCCTTCGCCAGATCAAAAAGTCCCGGACCCATCTTAAAGAACATGAAGCCGCTAATTGCCAGCAAGATTAATATAATCCATAAATTATTCATAATTTGTCCCATACGTAATTTTTTCAGCATTGTTTTATCTCCTATCACAGTTTATTAGTTTACATAACTTATAATGCATAATTTTTATTGAATAACTTCCAAAGCACGGTCTCCCAAACGTTCACGTACAAGTGCCATGAAATGTCCGGCAGCCTCTTCCGAATTGAAGCTAAATGATGTATCCCACCCATTTTTCTTATCGGAATTTCTATATTTTATATTGACTGCATAATAAACATAATTTGTACGCACTCTGCCGCTGCGAATCTGACCCGATACTTCCTCTGATTTCATTTGGGCTACCTGTTCTGAATCCAATACCAGAACAAATCCGCCTTCTCCAAAAATAATCCAGTACCGTTCTCCTAAAATCCCGTATCGGATTCGCTCTTTACTTTTTTCCATCACAGTCCACTGTGCTTCCGCTCCAAGCAGGTCCTCGGATAAAGCATCTAAATCCGTTCCCTGCGGTACTTCTTTACACAGATTTTTCTGATATGCTTTTAATAACTTATCCGGATTAAAGGTCTTCGCCACACCCAACATAAGCGTTACTCCGCATAACTCTCCAATACACAGTCCTATTGGAAAATGCAGGGTCAGCACATACATTGTCGGATATCCGACAACAACTCCAAGAGCTGTCATCACCGCTGCTGCCCCGAAAATCCAAAGTACTCCCTGTATGCACCTGCTTTTTCTTCCGGCCTCACACCACGGTTCTAACCATATTCTCTGCCGTTTCAGCAATTGCTCCAAGCTGCTGCCGGAATCATATGAACCGTTATTCTTTTGAAGCAAAGAAAACAGGCAGATAATGAAAAAAATAATATTCAAAAAGATAACCACCGCGCATATCCAAAGGTTAGCTTTTGGAATCCCACCTACATGTCCGTCTTCCAAAACATACCACTTCGTCTGCGACAAAGCCTGATTTAAGATTTCTTTATTGTCTTCCGGTATCTCTTCCTGCAAATCTTCCTGTATCAGGCGGATTTCCGCTGTATCCGTAAAAAGAATAAGTGACCCGCTTACATCTATGGATTTCTTGCTTTTTCTCCTCTCCGGTATCACAATCTTTAAAAATGTCTGACGCTTTTCATCATATATAATATATGCCCATTTACTGACCCGGCTCCGGTCACCGGAATAGTATTCCTCTGCATAGGTTAATATGGGATTGGCCACGCTGTATGTAATATACCGGTTCTCCATCTCTTCCAGTGTAAGATTATCTCCTGCATTCATCGCTCCTGCTGTCATTTCCAGAAACTTACTTCCTGTCAGAACGGCAAAAAACACCGTAACAATCACCGCCAGCACAACTATCCCTGCTACAATCTGTTTTTTCATATCTTCCTCCTTTTACAAAATTATAATATCAAATCCGGTAACTCTCTATCGGACCTAAATAAGAATCCGGTAATTCAGTTCCGTTAGGATATAACACAATGCCATCGAGCACGATACCGGGGTCTGCCGCATAAAAATACAAATGATTTTCGCCTTTTTGAACTGTAACTACAGTTTCAATCAGACGGATATTGTCTAAGACTCCCTTACACCATTCTCCGCAGCCCCAGTCTGTTGTAAAGGAATCCGGCACTGTATCAACGGTTTTTCTCTCTCCGTCATTTACGGATACCACGCAGCGCAGCCTTGCTCCCTTTTCCACCGGATTTCTCGGCAGCAGACAAAGCCGCAGGATATATTCACCACCCTGATTCGCCGCAAAAGCATATTTCAGATAAGGAGCTTCCTGTTTATCCGCCCAGAATTCCGTCGCAGGAAAAGCCTTTACGGCCGGTCCCGTTCTTCCCAAGTGTTCAATAACCTCAAAACCCTTTTCGTCCACTTTCTTTTCTTCAACAAAGTTCTCCGCCCTCATGGCGATATAACCCTGATGTTCCACATAAGTGCCTGCCGGATAAGGATATTCTGCCTGTTCCGCATCCAATGCAAGTTTTCCGACTGTCTTTTCCCCATTGTCAAACTCCACGAAAATCCTTATATATGCCCGTTCTCTTCCCGATAAACGGGTTCTGTCGCAGGTCACGGTAATACTTGTTCCGCCTTCTTCCAGACTATGCACTTTTCCTTCTTTCGGTGAAAAATCAACCCATAGCTTATCACATTCGATTCGGTATGTAAAGTCCACATCCCCTCTGCTGTCTAAATCAATCAGGACTTCTTTTGCATCCGGTCTGGTAAAGTCATCATTACAGATCCATTTATCATCCTGCCAGTGTTCGCCCAAATGAAACGCCTCGCTTCCGCGAAATCCTGTTACAATCTTCCCTTTCGGAATCGGCAGCACTTCCTGCACCGTAGGATATGACCAGTCGCTGTCATCCCAGCTGCGAAATCCTGTATGGGCGGAATCCATCATATGATTCCATTTTCCATCCGCTATTTTGTGATACGCTTCCACATATTTCCTGTCCTGCAATATCCTTCTTTTTACACTTGCCCCACAGACATTTGCGGACATGGCGCCTCTCTTCGCAAAATGGGCATTCCATCCCGCTTCGATATGCATCAGAATCAAATTCATGGATGCCGCTGCCGGATAATAAATCATACTGCAATAAGCGTCCAGGCATTCCTTTGGCATTTCTTCTTTTAATTTATCGGCTTTTTTCATCAGGGCATTCACTTCTTCCCACACCCTGTCTCCTTCCCTGAAATGACAGGGATGGTAAACATGGGATGACATTGCCTCCGGACGCCTTATGGAATTCCACTTGGTATACCCTTCAAGCAATTCAAACATATCCTCTTTCTGCTGCCTGTTCAGACGCTCTCCAAATTGTATGTCAATCCATCTTTTGGCATATTCTTCCGTTTGGTTCGGTTTGCTGTAAGTTTCATAATCATATGCAAGGTCCATAAAAAAGCTGAGCGGATATTCCGCACCTTTCAGGTCCCCTACGTTGACTATCCAAAGTTCACGCACTCCGTATTCATACGCCATGGTCATTTGTTCCCATGTTTTGGTCAGTCTTGAGCTGTTCTGCCATTCATAGCTGATTGGGGCGCCATGATAATCAAAGTGATAATACATTCCGTAACCGCCCGGATGCACGCCTTTGCCTATATCGGGAAGCCCTCTTGTGTTTCCATAATTATCTTCACACAAAAGCAGGATAACATCATTCAGCTCCTTCCAGTCCTTTAAGCCCTCACAGATATCATCTCCGTAATAATAGTCTTCCACCTCTTTATATATAGCAAGCATACGGGGTACTTGGGACAAATCTTCATTAATATGGGTGCGAATCAGTTCATGCTGTGTCAGAATCGCATCCTTGATTACCTGAATATTATCCGCCAGTGTAGCCTCTTTAGAAAGAAGCATGGAATCATTTTCCCCACGCATTCCGATTGTAATCACATTTTCAAAAGGCTTATTCCTTAAAATCCCATCTTTCCAGAATTCCGTAATGGCTTCCTTATTGGTGACGAAACTCCACGTATTGTCCTTACCATAGTTTTGATAGATTCTCTGCCATTCAGCACCCGCACGGCACATAGGCTCATGATGGGACGCTCCCATAACAATCCCGTAGCAGTCTGCAAGCCTTGCGCTTTCTATTCCCGGACCTTCCTCTGAAAATATGGAATTCCACATGGCGGGCCAAAGATAATTTCCCTTCATGCGAAGCAGCAAAATAAAAATCTCTTCATAAGCCTTTGCATTGACACCGCCGAAAGTCTCCATACACCAGTTTCCGAATGCCGGCCATTCATCATTGATAAAAAATCCTCTGTATTTTACGGAAGGTTCTTTGGAGCAAAGTCTCTCTCCTATCTCAAGAACTATGGTTCCCTTTTTCTCCGGCGTTACATCACCCCAATAGAGCAGTGGGGAAACACCGCACATTTCAGATAAGTGAAACATTCCGTAAATCGTTCCCCGCTTGTCGCTGCCTGCAATGACAAGCGCTTTCTTTATTTCCGCCATATCAGGGAAAGGATTTTCGATTACCTGTATCTGATACACTTCCCGCTTTCCGGTGATTCCGTCAGCCTTCCATTTTCCTGCCGCTTCCAGTTCTTCCAGTATATGGCTTCTCCCCAATGTAGCCGCCACTATTGCAAGGGCATTTTTACACTGCTTCTTTTCCCTGATAACCGGGGGCTCATCTCCTGTTACCAGCAAAATATCCTCCGCTGCTCTTTTGCCAATCCGCTTAACCCCTTCATATGCATCCTCTTCAATTATTATACATGCCGTATTATGGTTTTCATATATTGGAAATGTACTCATTTCTCCCTCCTATGATTTAAGAAAAAATCCGGCAAGAGTCAATCCTGCCAGATTTCTTTACCAAGTGAGTCAATAAACGCTGCCAGTTCATCTGACATGCGTTCCGCTTCCGGAACCCTGATATGTCCCGGTGTTCCCGTTCCGTTATTTGTATAAAGAAAATGAAAGACATTTGTGTCACCTAATTCATGACTAACTTGGTCAATCGCCTTATCCCAATTTTCATTATGACCCAGTATGGTCGTTGTCAGTATTATGACCGCTTTCGGATATATTTCCCGAAGTCTGCATATGAATGCTTTGTATTCAGAACGCCAATGCCCGGCTTTATCGCCATCATAGTCGGCAGCCATATAATCCTCAGGATTACTGTCATTCTGACCGATTGCTACTATTACAACATGAGGCCGGTATTTTGTAAAATCCCATTTTTTTGGCTCTTCAAGCTGTGTATTATACTGAATTTTGTCATATACTTCTTCCATACCTATGCATTCCGGTCCTGCAAACCAACCTGTATCATGCAGCAGGGCGATGCCGCCCTGCGCAATATCATGAATCTCTGCATTAAGTTTTCTTGCCGTCATCCATGAGTAGGAATAATAGCTGTTGGAGAATTCCCCGTCGTGTTCGGGATCCGCCTTGCCAACATAATCAAGCGCTTCCGATACCTCTCCTGCAGAAACGCTGTCGCCGTATACCTCTATCCTGCGTTTGGGTTTCGCATCCGGCATGGATATAACCGCACCGTCCGCTACCTCAAAACCATGGAAAAGGAACACATGGCAGGCATCCATTCGCTTAAACAGCAAGATTTCATGAGTCTTATCCTCCAAACCCGAAGCCAGCTCAATCGTCGCTTTGCCCTCGTCAGGAATTTTCACTTTATCCTGCCTGCCGTCAATAATGAAACCAAGATAGCTGCTAAAATATGCACGGTGATTCTCAACGACCGCATTAATAAAGGTTCCCGTAAAACGCATTTTGACATAACTGCACGGATACACGAACTCAGGCGCTTTGGGATTATCAAAGTCAATCCTTCCGCTGTATTGCAAATCCGGATAATCAGACGATATAAACATACGTAAATCCCTTTCTATCTGATTCCTATCTCTGTATCAGACTCTGTTACATGGCTGTGCTTCTTGATATAGTCAACGATTTCGTCAAGCTTGGTAAATGCAAGACCTACATAGCTGTCCGCGCAGCCATAGTACAGTGCAATCTTTCCGCTCTCTGAATCATGAATAGTCGCGCAAGGGAAGCATACGTTAGGAACAAAGCCTCTTTCTTCATACCACTCTTCCGGAGTCAGTAAGAAGTTTTCACATCTGTAGAGTACCTTGGACGGATTGTCAATATCGAGAATCGCTCCACCGATAGAATATACATATCCGTTACAGGTCCCGCTTACACCGTGATAGAACAGCAGCCAGCCTTCTGTAGTCTCGATAGGAGCTGCACCGCCGCCGATTTTAAGAGACTCCCACCATTCGCCGCTTCTTGCCATTACATGTCTGTGTTTGCCCCAGTATACCATATCCGGGCTTTCACTTAAGAATATATCACCGAAAGGCGTATGTCCTGAATCGGAAGGACGGCTTAAGAGCATATAGTTTCCGTTAATCTTTCTGGGGAATAACACTGCATTCCTGTTGAACGGAATAAACGGATTCTCAATTCTGGTAAATGTCTTGAAATCTGTCGTCTTTGCCATACCGATAGAGGCTCCGTAGAAATCCTGACACCAGATAACATAATAAGTGTCTTCTACCTTGACAAGACGGGGATCATAAGCATATAACGGCATAAAGTCATTGCCGTTTTCATCCTTGAAAGCAATTTTATCAGGCTCAAACTCCCAATGAATCGCGTCTTTACTGTGACCAAGATAAATAAATGAAATACCGTTAGTCTGTTCTCCTCTGAACACACCGATAAATCCATCTCCGTAAGGCATAACCGCGCTGTTAAAAATTCTTGCAACACCTTCAATCGGATTTCTGCCTATAATAGGATTTTCAGTGTATCTCCAAATAGGCGCTCCCTTCAAGCCTTCCGGTTTCTCCTGCCAGGGTACGTTTTTTACCGCAGGGCTGATCATTTTGATTTCACTCATGTAACTTTCCTCCATTTAATTTATATTTTTTAAATTTTATTTTAATAAAACCGCTGCAGCTCTTTACTGCTCTTCCAGAAACTTCATATTATTCTTTATCAGCTCACACCTTTGTGCCACACACTCGACAGAACGCAGCGGGTCTGAAGGGGTGTTGAACACATAATCAAGCAGCTTGTCTATCGTAGTAACTGCCACATGCATTCTTGTGTCGCTCGAAGCGTAGTAGATATAGATGTCGCCGTTTTCCGTAGTAATTGCTCCGTTAGTAAATACAACATTGGATACGTCCCCGACGCGCTCCGCCTCCCTGGGTCCTATCAAAAGTCCTGAAGGCTCTGCAATCACCTTGGAAGGCTCATTTAAATCCGCAGCAAAGGCATATATGACGTACCTTAAGCCCGCAGCCGTATTTCTCACGCCGTGCGCAATATGTATCCAGCCTTTTTCCGTCTTAATCGGAACTGCTCCCGCGCCGTTCTTAGACTCCGTAATCGTATGGTATCTGCGGATGCTCGTCATCTTCTCCTCGTCGATGACTGCATTTGTAATATCGTCGCACAAGCCAAATCCGATACCTCCTCCTGAACCTGTCTCAATGAAATCATCCATCGGTCTGGTATAAAAAGCATACTTACCATTCACGAATTCCGGATGAAGCACAACATTTCTCTGCTGCGGCGAATGTAATGTCACAAGATTCGGAAGTCTCTCCCAGGTCTTTAAATCCTTCGTTCTGACTATTCCTGCTGCCGCTACTGCCGCTGAGAGGTCATTTACGGAAGTGTCCTTGCTCTCGGAGCAGAAAACTCCATATATATAACCGTCTTCATGTTTGGTCAGACGCATATCGTATACGTTAGTTTCCTCCGGGCATGTGTCCGGCAGTAAAATCGGGTAATCCCAGAACTTAAAGCCATCCACTCCGTTATCACTCTCCGCCACACCAAAGAAAGACTTCCTGTCATTTCCCTCGATACGTGCAACCAGATAGAACTTTCCGTCCAGGTAAATAGCCCCCGAATTCATGACTGCATTGACTCCCAGACGCTCCATGAAATAAGGATTGGTCTCCGGATTCAGGTCATACTTCCAAGTCAGCGGAATATGTTCCCTTGTCAGTACGGGATATTCATATCTGTCATAAATTCCGTTGTAAAAGTCAGATTTGACATTTTTTCTGGAAATCAGTTCATTGTATTTTTTAAGTTCTTCCTGATATCTTTTATGCAGCATCGCTTGCCCTCCTTATGACTTCTATACACATCCTGCCGTTATGATACGGACATTTCCATGGTTCTACAATCGGGCTTCCGCTCATGGGTTTCCCATCGGGAGTCACCTCTCTAAACCACTCGGAACCGGAACGCTTATCTATCACATGGTCTTTAATAAACTGCCATTCAGATTCAGCCGCCTCTAAGTATTCCTTCTTTTCCGGCTCAAGCTTATATCCGTTCAGGAATCCTACCACAGTCTCCGCCTGCACCCACCAGATCCTGTCAGTATTTACAACACCCTTTTCACATTCATTTGCAAGAGAATGCCCGTCAAATGCCACCTTATATATCTGCTGTGTCAAATCTAAAATAATAGGTCTAAGTTTATCCTGATACCGCTTTTCACCTAAAACTTCCGTTCCTCTGTCAATCAGCCATGCCGTCTCGATATCATGACCGTAAGAATGCAGATCGATAATCGAATTCATCTCTCTGTCGAAGAAAACCTCCTGACGATGCAGTTTAGGATTGTAAACCTTATCCGCAAACACATCCAAAATCCATTCCAGACGTTTCTTCACTGCTTCATCTTTGCTTACCCTGTATAATTCGGTATATGCCTCAAACACATGAAGCAGGGTATTCATTGTCTTTTCCGCTATAACGCCGTTTTCGGAAAGCTTGTCATTCTCTATTTCCGCAAAATCCCTGTCGAATGCTTCTTTATATCCGATTTCATCCATGCAGCGGTCTTCGATTATATGAAAAAGCTCCATAGCCGTATCCAGCGCATTACTGTCACCGGAAGCATCATAATAAGAAGATAACGCATAGATGGAAAAAGCCTGATTATATGTATGTTTGGTAGTATCCTCCGGTGTCCCGTCATAACGTACCGACCAGTAGACACCGCCCCTCTCCTTATCAACACAGTACTTTTTCATGAATTCGTATCCATGTTCAGCTTCTTCAAGCAGACTTTCATCCTTAAGAAGCATATATGCATTGGAAAAAAACCATGTAATCCGGCTGTTTAAAATGCAGCCCTTAACCGCTTTCTTATCCACATTCAGCTCGTGATCCATCCAACCGTAGTAACCGCCGAATTCGTCATCCCTAAGTTTTTTCCAGAATGGAATAATACAACCTGACAGATGCTCTTTTACCTCTTCTACCATCATAATCGCAGTGAACTTTCCTTTCGTTGTTATATTAATTTTTCAAATCTTAAGACGTTAATATAAGTATATACTACTTTACTTTTTATTCAATAATTATTTTAACTTATTTTACAATATTTAACATAGTCCTTCCTGCATTATTCAGATGACAACACCAAATACTTTTGCTATAATAAATGCATAATTTTAAGAGAATGGAGACGCCCAATGCTATACCATTATACCGACTTCGCCGCCTTCGACGGAATAATAAGGTGCGCTGAGCTCAGGCTCAATAACATACTGAATATGAATGACGCTTCAGAAATGAGGCTGTTTATGAACGGTATCTGTAAAGCGGTTGTAGAAAAATTAAGTCATGACGGCGCGCATGAAAAAATCAGAAAAACGGAAGCCTTCTTTCAAAAGGAAATGGAAGAGGAATTCCATTATTCAGCTTATGCAGCATGCTTCTCAAAAGATAGGGACGATGCTGCGCAATGGGAAAGATACGGTCATTTCGGTCAGGGCACATGCATAGCTTTTCGCAACGATCTTATGCAGAAAATGACAGGCGGCGCCATATCCCTTCAGGAAGTATACTATCAGGAGGACATGAGAGAGCACCATCTTGCTGATGAACTCTACAAACTAATAAAGGGAACAGAAGTATTTTCAGAAGACATGCCCGAACTGCACGCTCTTATGAATGAAGCATGGGTACAGTCAGCGGCATTTAAGCACCCTTCTTTTGCAAGCGAAAAGGAATTCCGCTTAGTCATTTCACCGTTTATGTCAAATGAATTTGCAATAGAGCCCAGATATCATGTTGCCGTAGGAAGAATTAAAAAGTACTATCCGCTGGATTTGAACAGAATGTGCGGCAGACTGAATATGCATCTGTCCGATTTGGTTGGTGAGATAATCATAGGACCAACCTCAACTCAATCCATTCCTATTCTTCAGGACTACTTGGGCGACTGCGGTTTAAATGTCCTCAAGGATAAAATCAGCATGTCAAAATGCCCGCTGAGAAAACCGATATCATGACCCATAAGAATCAATGCGAAAAATCAATTTATATTGTCATTGACTCACATAGCATAAATGGGGTACAATAATCAGTATCCTAAAACTTTAATTTACTGAAAGGAGTTTACAAAATGAAAGCAAAAACATTAATCAGAAAGTTTTCTGCTGCCTTTGCCACGCTATGTCTCTGTGCGGCTGCTGTAGTTGCATCACCGTCATTCATGGGCAGTAATCAGGTGCTGGCTGCAGAGCTTCCGTCCGGCGCTCAGGTACGCAGCGTCTATACCAATGAGTTAATACCGGCAGAGCAGGCAGGAGTGCGTCCTATCGCAATCATGATGCCTACCGATAAGTCGGCACAGCCCTCTTACGGAATCAGCAATGCCAAGATTCTCTATGAAATCATGGAGGAAGGTGAGATTTCCCGTCAATTGGCAATTATTGATAACTGGCAGGGACTCAGCAAAATCGGTAACATCAGAAGCTGCCGTGACTATTATATCCCGATTGCCACAGAATGGGATCCTATCCTGATTCATTTCGGCGGAGTATATTATATGGCTGATCGTATCACCGCACCGGATATCAACAACCTGTCCGGAACCTATGAATACGGCGGCGGCGGAAGTATGCCCGGTTCAAGTTACTTCTTCCGTTCATCTGACAGAAAAGCGCCTCACAACGCATATATAAGCGCTGACGGAATCACCAAGGCATGTGCATCTTTGGGCTATTCACTGGCAATCAGACCCGAATATTACAACGCTTCACACTTTACTTTTTCTTCGGGTGTAAACACACTGACTCAGTATCCCGGTGCAATTACCGCTAATGTGATTGATTTGTCCAAGATTTTCACATATACCAAGAGCAGCTTTACCTACAATGCCGAGACAGGTCTCTACTACAAGAATCTCCACGGCAAGGCTCAGACCGATGGTCTTAACAAACAGCAGCTTACTTTCAGCAATGTAATCATCCAGAATACCAAGTGGGCAGTACGAGATGCCAAGGGTTATCTTGCTTTCCAGGTAATAGATAATACCGGCGACGGATATTATTTCACTCAGGGTAAAGGAATTCATATTACATGGCAGAAGGCTTCCGATTATTCTCCTACGAAATACTATGATGATAACGGAAAAGAAATCCAGCTCAATACAGGAAAAACCTATATCGGAATCGCTCAGGAAGGACGAGCTGTAATAGCAAAATAAAAAGTCTTGTATTATTGAAGTAATTAAACAGAAAGATTAAAAAACACACTGCAATGGTATTTCGTGCAGTGTGTTTTTTAGTTCATTATTCAGTTCGGAATAAATAGAAGTTTCTAATAATCAGTTTGCTGCCTTTACGGAAGTAATGTGCGGGTTAACGCCGTTATACCAATACAGGAATCCTTCCATATCAATCTTATCTCCGATATTTAAAGCCTTAACAGCCGCGTAAACGTCAGTTGTATTATCACAAAGATAAGATTCTACAGTGAAAGTATATGTCTCTCCGTTCACGGAAACGTTGAAGTACAAATCGTTGCCGTCCTGACCTGAGCCATCCCAGTTATACAGGAATGGTACGTCATTTCCCTCAGCATCTTTGGAAGCTTCAACCGTCATTCCCTTAAAAGATACAAATTTATTCTGATGATTGATTAAATCATCCGTGCCAAGAAGTGCGGTAACATCCATAGCTTCTGCAATATAGCTTCCGTCCTCGATTTCAAAAGTTGCGTCGCTAATCTCAATTTCGCCGGACCACTCTGCTTTATAGCCTGTAACTTTTATCTTGGTTCCGGGCGTTAATTTCGCATAGTCTTCCTCTGAACATACCATTTCATACAGGAAATAAGCGCCGTCTTTATCCTGTGTATACACAGTAGCCTTATTCTCCCACCATGCCTGCTTAGCCTGTACATAAGTCTCAACTACGACTTCCGAATCAAGGTTTGCAGCAGCATACTCTGCATAAGTCATAACGCCTTCGGATTTCTTATCCGAATCCTTACCCGCATTACCACAGCCGGCACAAGCAGACACAAGTACTGCAATTAAAAGTAATGATGCAATTTTTTTCATTTTTCTCCTCCTTAAGAGCTTTAAATATGTAGTTGCTAAAGCTTTTGATAAACGTCGAAATAAATTATACACGAAATTCTCAATATGTCAACAGAATCTGTTTTCTCCTACAACAACGGCGCCACTACTTTCATCAAATAACCAATCAACTTCAATGTCAGGCTTTCCTTTCGCAGCGATTCCATGGAAACCTGCCTGCATTTTGCCAGTGTAGTCTGAAAATCATCTTCCATCGCTGTAATACAATCCGTATTATACATATATGTAGCGCATTCAAAGTGGTGGTACAGACTGCGGTAATCCATATTGATAGTTCCGACTACCGCTTCCCTTGTATCACTGATACACAATTTTGCATGGACAAAGCCCGGCGTATATTCATATATTTTGACCCCTGACGCTAAAAGCGACGCATAATGGGTCTTCGCCAAAGCATAAGGTATCCTCTTGTCGGGAATCCCCGGCAGTATCAATGCTGCTTCTACGCCTCTCTCCGCCGCAAATTTTAAAGCGGCTTCCAGTTCTTCGTCCAGAATCAGATAAGGTGTCATTATGTGCACATACTTAAGCGAACGGTTTAAAATATCCATATACACTCTTTCACCCAGTCTATCATCATCTAACGGGCAGTCGCCATAAGGAATGACATAACCGTTTGATTTTTCAGTCGGATAGGTTGGAAAAGACAGAAAACGGTCATAGTCTGTCTCCTTTTCATTAATTCCCCACATCTGTAAAAACATCAGCGTAAAGCTTTTTACGGCTTCACCCTTTATCATGACTGCCGTATCTTTCCAATGTCCGAAACAAACTTTTTGATTAATATATTCGTCCGCAAGATTTACGCCTCCGTTAAAAGCCGTATGTCCGTCAATAACCAAAATTTTCCTATGGTCGCGGAAATTATAATGTGTGGAAACAAAAGGCGATACCGGTGAAAAAACTTTACATTTGATTCCCAGCTTTTTTAAGCGTTTCGGATAGTCATGCGGCAAAAGCGCAAACTCGCAGGTACCGTCATACATAACCCTCACGTCCACACCCTCTGCTGCTTTTTTCGACAGTATTTCCAGGATTTTGCCCCACATAAGTCCTTCATCCACAATAAAATATTCCATGAAAATAAAATGCTTCGCCTGCTTAAGCTGATTTAGCATTTCTTCAAATTTATTCTCTCCCAGCGGGAAAAAGGTTACATCGTTCTTATCATATACCGGATGGCAGCCGCTTCTATGTATATAATGCGCCAATGCCGCCACTCCCGGATTTTCTTTTGTAAGCTCGTCCATAACATCAGGCGACTGCGGTATTTTTTCTTTTGTATCAGTAATAATATGATTCATGCGTTTTTTCAGCGCCCGATGCCCAATATCGCTCTGCGTATATAAAAATAAAAGCAGTCCGAACACCGGAAGCAGCATAATGACAATCAGCCATGTGATTTTCGCCGTTGAATTAATTTTGCTGTTTAAAAGATAAACAACCATTATAATTGAAAACAAAACGGTTCCGCCATAGATATGCGGTAGAAATTCCTTGAATCGCCAAAAGACGCCAAACAGGATAAGAAACTGCACTACCAATAAAAGCAGCAACAGTCCAAAACGGCTGAAAACCGCATGTAATATTCCTTTTTGCCCTTTTCTTAACAGATTTAGTCCATTATTTTCTGTCTGCATACTTAATCCTCCTTTTGTCACTTATGCAATCAAAATCCTATGAAATCAATTGTTTATAGTATTTATCCTTTTCATCATTCGTATAACCATATAAAGAATAATCAGAATCCACGCTGCTGCCAATCCCGCTAACAGCGCAACCGCTGTCCCCGGCAGTTTTCCAAGGTCGGCTTCACTTATGTCCGCCATTCTGTTTTGCCCCTCTATATTATCGAGACGCTTTAATGACGTAATATTATCATACAAATTCTCAATGTATGCATCGTCAACCGTCTGTCCTCTTCTGATTGATTTCACGGTTTCCTCAATAAGCTGCCCCGCAGCGTCACGAAGAGATGCCGAGCCATTGAATACCGGTGTTACAAATGTATTATCGGTATTGTTTAGCAGAATACCCGCAGCCTTAAGCTTGATATCATAATATTTGGAATTATCTTCGCCGCATCTTGACAGGTAATCCTGATATTCAGCCGATTCACGCGCTTTTGAAGTCACAGGCACATAGCCTTCCGTTTCGGAATACGCTATCTGTACCTCATTGGTCAGCAGATATTGGGTAAAAAGCCATGAAGCCAGAACCTCCTGAGGGTCGTCTTTATTAAAAATACAGACTGAAGGTCCCTGAGATATCATCTTCCTGTTATCCGTATCAAATTGTGGTATAGTCATAACTTCTGTCTCAAATTCCACCAGTTGGTCTTCACTGATATCCAAAAGAGGCGCATTCATGCCCATCCATGTGGCGCCTGCTGTAGAATCGACTGCAAATATACACTGTCCTGCATTCAGGAAGTTGGCAGGATAGCTGGAAATTTTGAACGTAGAGAACGCACCTCTCCCGGCATGCTCCGCTATTGTATACAAAATATCCTTCGTTGTATCGTTAAATAGCAGAATTTCTCCGTCAGATGTGGAGTACCCGGCATCTTTTTGCTTAAGCATCTGAATCATCATGTTATCGGTCGATTTATAGATAAAAGGAATCATGACCTTCTGTCCGTTTACCAGATAATTTCCGTCTGCATCCTTCGCCATTGCAGCCTCGGAGACCTCCCACACAAAATCCCATGTAAGTACATCGGGCAGAGTATATCCCAGTTTCTCAACATAAGTTTTGTTCACATAACAGCACTCCGTTGAACGCATATAGGGAAGCGCATAATAATGTCCCCCGAATGAGCATTCCTCCAGAAACTGCGGAATAATCTCGCCGGTCGTTGGCGAATCAAACTTAACCTCGCTGCCGCCAAGACCGTACTTCGCATCCGCAAACAACTCCTCAAGCGGAACTACAAGGTTAATTCCCGTCAGATACGTAGCTATATGGTCGGGATAAGTTATGCAGACATTAGGGGTTGTATTAGTTGAAATATTCGTTATTACGTCATTATATATTCTGCCGTAATCCGTGTACAGACGAAGAGTCACCTTAATATTGGGATACAGCGATTCAAAATCTTCAATTGCTTTAGCATATATGTCAGTCTGTGTTTTATTGGTATCATTCTTTGCCCAGAATGTAATCTCATACTCTCTTGAAGTGTCGAACTCATCCGGAATCACAAATTCATCCATCCCTCTTGAACCATGGCAGCCGGTAAGCACAAACGGCATACTTACGGCAATTATCATAAGCATGAGACGCAATACAATATTTTTTTGCATGATAACCTACTCCTTTCTCAGCCTGAGAATTTGTATGTGTGTGAAAAATCAAAGATTTTTCAACCTATCATCCCTTGGTTCCTCCTCTTGATACTCCTTCCATTACTTTTCCTCTGAATATCAGAAAAATTACAATAAGAGGCACCGAAATTACCACTACAGCTGCCATCATCGCAGGAATATTCTCGCGCCCGAATCCGTTCTCTCTTATTTCCTGAATTCCGTTTGAAACAAGATAATAATTTTCGTCATCAGTAATAAGTCTTGGCCACACATACGAGTTCCAGCATTCGATTACCTTCAATATAGTTATGGTTATGAGCGTAGGTCTTGAAATCGGTATCATGACCTTAAGAAGATATTTCATATCCGACGTACCATCGACTTTTGCTGCATAATACAGACTGTCAGGTATCTGCTCGAAATTCTCCTTCAGCAGATATATATAAAAGACAGACGTAACGGAGGGCAGGATAAGTCCCGGAAACGTATTGCGCAGATTCAAATCCGTAATCGTTACGAAGTTAGTAATGACAACTAATTCATTCGGTATCATCATAAGCGAAAGAAAAATAATAAATGCGACGTTTTTCCCTCTGAAATCCAGCCTTGCAAAAGCAAATGCAGCAAGCGTTATCACAACCAGCATTATAGCAGTGGTTATAATGGTAAAAATGGCCGTATTCGCAAAATATCTGCCAAGCGACACCGTAGTGAAGGCGTCAATGTAGTTCTGAAACGTTGGCGATGTAGTAAAAAACTTGGGAATATGCTCTGAATTATACTCTCCGTAGCCCTTTACTGAGGTAAGAAGCATCCAGTAAAAAGGGAAAAGGACTATTATGGCCCAGAAAATCAAAAGGGCGTAGGTGATTGTGCTCATTACGGTTTTACGTGTTCGAGCGGATTTTTCTATTTTACTGTAATCCATATTTGTAACCTTGCTCCTTTCCTAAATAATGCACGGTAATTAATTACGAAACGGTGTTTTCAAGACGTCCGTTGTACAATATATACAAATCAACGCAGGGCACGCTTGCGGTGAGCACCGTTTTTGTTTATGTTAGATAAGTTCGTCTCCCGCCATAGCAGTTTCATAGTTATCTAATAATGCACATTCTTTTTGCTAACCAGCAAATTTATACATGTAATCGTAAGCACTATAGTAAACAGTATTATTGCTGCTGCCGAAGCATATGACGGATAGCCGCCGCTGTCACCGTACAGCATATCGTAAACGTATCCGACGATAGTGTTCATTTCCGCCGCATTCAGATTGATGCCAAAGAGGGCGACTGCATCGCTGTATGCCTTGAATGCGCCGATAAATCCGGTGATGATCAGATAGAAAATCATCGGGGATATCATCGGAAGCGTAATTCTCACGAAAGTCCTGAATTTTGAAGTGCCGTCTACCTTAGCTGCTTTATAATATTCCTCATTCACGGACGAAAGCGCACTCGTCAGAATCAGAATCTTGAACGGCATAACTACCCAGATTGTATAGAAGCACAGTACAAACATTTTCGCCCAGTACGGTCCGTCTATAAAATCTACGCTCTTTCCTCCGAACCATGTAATAAGAAGATTAATCAGACCGTCAGAGTATGCGGTCTTTTTAAACAAAATCATAAACACCAGCCCGACAGCCAGCGTATTGGTTACATATGGTAGAAAATACACTGTCTGAAACAGATTCCTTATCGGCTTAACGGAACTGAGCGCCACTGAAATAAGCAGCGCAATTCCCGTAGACAGCGGTACGGTAATGACTACTAATATGAATGTGTTTTTTACAGCCTGTAAAAAGTAGTGGTCATGCAGAACATATGAATAATTGTACCAACCGGTTCCGAAATATGTCTGAGACGCGGAATTATATCCCTCTTCAAATGAATAAACGAACACGTCAATCAACGGGTATACCATAAAGAACCCCAGAAAAAGAATCGCCGGTAAAAGATACAGCCAGCCTTTTAAGCCGCCTAAACTAAATTTTTTCCCTTTCATAATTAACAGCCACGCCTTCCCTTACACTTTAATTTATACAGAAAGCCTTCTCTCTGCCTGCATGCTTTAAAAATATATTCTTTCTTCCGTTTCTCTGTCAAAAATGAACACCTTATATGGCTTCAAATCGAATCTGACAACTTTTTTATCAGTATCCACCTTATTTTCCGTACCTATTATGGAGCGGACGGTCGGATTCAAAGATGCCTCATTAGCGGAAAGCACGCTGATATCACGCCCCATTACTTCCACACCCCTTAAATCACATGCAAACGCTCCGTCATCTTTAAGTATAAAGCCCTCGGGTCTGATACCTGCATATACTTCCTTATCGGAAACACCCTTTACATCCAGCACGGCATCTTCGCCAATATATAATCTGTTATCTTTTATCTGTCCGTTAAATACATTTATCGGAGGAGTTCCAAGGAATCTGGCAACAAACAGGTTCGCCGGATTGTCATAGACTTCCTGCGGTGCGCCGATTTGCTGCACTATTCCGTCTTTCATAACGACAATCATGTCAGAAATACTCATTGCCTCTTCCTGATCATGCGTTACGAATATGGTAGTAATCTTCGTCTCCCGCTGTATCCTCCTGATTTCTTCCCTCGTCTGCAACCTCAGACGTGCATCCAGATTGGAAAGCGGCTCATCCAGAAGAAGCACACGCGGCATTTTCACCAAAGCACGGGCTATAGCCACACGCTGCTGCTGACCGCCGGAAAGTTCTCCCGGTTTACGCTCCATCAGTCCGTCAATCTGAACAAGCTTTGCAGCCTCATAAGCTTTTTCAAGCATCTGTGTCTTGGAAAGCTTGTCTTTTCCCTTAAGGTTCTGCAACGGGAACATAATGTTCTGTTTAACATTAAGATGCGGGTAAAGCGCATAGTTTTGGAATACCAGACCGATTCCCCTGTTTTCCGGCGGCAGGTCGGTTACGTCGTCATCTCCGAAAAAAATTCTGCCGTCAGTCGGCTTCGTAAGACCGCTTATCAGATTGAGCGTCGTACTCTTTCCACAGCCGGAAGGTCCAAGCAGACCAATCAGTTTACCATCAGGAATCTCAAACGTAAAATCATTGACAGCAATCACATCTTCATGACTCTTCCTGTCACGGTTGGGAAATTTTTTCGTCAGATTCTGCAATACGACTTTCATATAAAAACTATGCTCCTTTCGCAGCTGCAATCTACCTTCTTATTTTTCTACAGATAATTTACGAAGTTAATTTTCTACAGATAATTTACGAAGTTAATTTTCTGTTATTATACTGAAAAAAACAAAGGTTGTCCAGATTCAATGTCGGTAAGTTACATGCATACATTGTTAAGCTAAAAAACCTTTTGTTTCCTCTTTGATATTGTAGGCTTATTTAAAGTAGGATATAATTGAATCTACAGAATAGGAATTTGGCGGAGGTGTTTTGCATGAAATATTTACCTATTTTACAAGAACTGTTTGAGTCCGACAGTATTATTTTTATGCTAATCGGATTAATCCTTACAGCACTTATTGGTATAAAGATGAATGCCACCAGACAAACCATAGTCAGCCTTGTTTTATGTTTTGTTTTGTATGTAGTTTGCGAATTGGTTTCCAATATACATACAAACTACATGATAGAAATGATTTTACTCTTTATTGGAACTATTGCTATTGGCGGAATAATTGGTTTCTTGGTAAGCACAATAATCGTGAAAGTAAGAAAGCAGTAAATTCCGGCTTAATTCGTCAGGAGGAATTACAGGATAGTAACGTGGGTTACACATTTAATTGTAGCAGACAACGTACTTGAAAAAATTTTCTTAAAATTAATTTTCATGATAGGATTTTCCCATCTTCGATATGTATCATTCTGTCAGCCCTTAAAGCTATTTCTTCATTGTGCGTAACAAGCGCAACCGTTTGATGAAACTTGGAAGCTAAATTTTTCGTCAAGGTAACGGCTTCTCTGCTATTTTTGCTATCCAAATTACTAGTCGGTTCATCCGCCAGGACAATTACCGGCTTCGTAATCAGATCTCTCGCAATCGCAATTCGCTGTTATTGCCCTCTGAATAATTTATCCGGTATTTGTCATAATTTATCCTTAATTCCTAATAAATCTGTAAGCACCTCCACAAAACTATCATCCACTTCTGTTCCTTCTAACTTCAATGGAAAAACGATATTTTCATATGCAGTCAATATCGAGCAATTTCCACAGTTTTACCAGCAACAAACGGAAACAAACCATCATCAAAAACCAACTGCTAAAAAAATTTCCACCAGTAAAACCATCAGTATTATGGTGTTTTTATAAGTACGGCTTCTATATAAATCCACAACTTGAAAAACAATACATTGAATAATTGATACGGTCAGACATAAACTTTCAAATTCAAAACATATAAAAACAAAAACACTGGTAATAACAATAATTGTCGCCAAGATATTCATTAATTTTACACCTACTGATTCAGCAATTGTTGACGTACTGACGAAAGGCTCATAAATGAGTTTCCATGCAAATTTTGTATAATGATTAAAAAAAGATATTGCTACAATATAAGAAACCAAATAGGTAAGCATCCTATTTTCTATAATACAGCTAATTATTCCGATTAAGTTTAATATTATGAAATAGACCATTCTACACCTACATTCAACCCATGTTCCTATAGTGCAATTGGGCAGAGCAATTTCTTCCCTTTAACTACCATAAACTAGAAACAACCTAATTATGACTCCATACTAACAAGATACTCCTTTTTCACACTCCCAGCAACAAGGTCACATACCATTATAACTGTAACCGACAAAAAAATAATTCCAAGAGAAAAAAGCACTTCATTCATTCTTGCATTTATATTAATATGTAAAAGGCTCATATACATACATGCAAAATACGATAACGCAGGTATAAATCCGATAAAGAATTGTCCCCTTCTGCTAATCCAGATAAGAAGACATATTATGCTGCCGAATGCAAAAGAAATCATGGGAACAAGTAAGAATAAATATGTAGAAACTTGCAAATTCATATTAATCCAAATTCCGTAAACCACTTTTACATATAGAATACCGATTATTATGCTGAACAAATTCAGAATATATGCTGTTCCCATCGCCATCAGCACTTTACTTCTCCATATTTTTTGAGGAGCTACTCCATTTGCGAGAAGAACAGAAATGATTCTATTCCTGCGTTCCTCGCCCAGCACTGATTGCATTAACAGGGTTTCAATCATTGGAATCTGCATTGCCGGAAAATACATCATCATGTTTGTAATGATTCCCTTTAAAAGTTGAACATCCTGTACTAAATCCAATGAACTTTTTGACATAAACAAGGTAGCCACACATTCGCATAACGGAATCAATACTACAATAATTCCAACAGTACTAAATCCAACCTTTAATTCTTTCTTCATTAAATTTAACATTTTTTTCTCCAATTAGGCTAAGATAAACATCCTCAAGTGAATTATATATCGGAAAAAAAGCTTTTAACGCATAACGATTTTTCACAAACTCATTAATCAATAAATTTGTATATTGCATTTCACAATTACAGATAAGTTCCAAGTCATTATATGTGTAATCACAAATATTGATATTTTGCAAAATCGTTTTCAGTTCCTCTTCCGAATAATGCTGTTCAAAAATCACTTTGATTCCTTTATAAGTATCATTTTTCAGCTTTTCCATTTCTGAATCAATTTTCACACGACCAGCGCTTATAATAACCAGATTTGTACATATATTTTCAATATCCGCCATATTGTGTGTTGAAAAAATAACCGCTCTTTTTTCATTACACGCCCATTTTTTCAGAAAATCAACAAGATAGGAATGACTTTCGATATCAAGACCGTCAAAGGGTTCATCCAGTATCAAAACATTGGGGTTAATAATAACTGCTCTTGCGATGGCTAATTTTCTTAACATTCCTTTTGAAAAGCCTTTAACCTTTTCATTCTTAACTTCCAGTAAACCGAGGCTTCTTAAAGCATCCTCAACCACAATGACATCTGAAGCTTCTCCTTTTTTATTAATCTTGTAATAAAATAATAAGTTTTCTTCCGCAGTTAATTGGGGATATAAACCATTATAATCAAAAACTACCCCTGTCAAAATATCTTTATCTCGTATTACCTTTCCATCCGAAGGGCTGTTAATATCAGACAAAATTCGTAAAATGGTAGATTTTCCGGCTCCATTCGGTCCCACTAATCCTAGAATCTGATTTTCATTAAGCCGAAAGGAAACCTCTGATACTGCAAGTTTATTTTTGTATTGTTTGGAAACTTTATCTAATGTAATCATTGTTTGCTCCGTTTGACATAATGCTAATTGAATCTATCACATAGCAATGAAAAATCTATTTCTCCTTTATTTATAGCAATTTCTATTGCTGTACAATCCTCACAAGAATACTTATATGGACATTTTGAGCATGCCTCTACTTCACGTTTTGTAAAACGCCAATATTTATCCATCTTCTTTTTTTGAAATAATTCATCAAATCGATTTTCTTTCAAGTCAAGCAGGGTTTCTCCAATCATAGGGCATGGCATAACCAACCCATTAGCTGATATCGCCAATTTATTATATAGGCAAGAATTAAACTTTTGATTATCCCAATAATTCCGCGATCGAACATTTCTTCTCTCAATAAATTTATTTTCTGCACTTATATTCCCATCCAAAGAATAGACATCGTTTAAGAAATATATCGGACAATTAAATACCATGGCTATTCTTTCTTTTTTACTTGCATTATCATTTCCAAGAAAGGTTATACTAATCCCAACATCGAACGTGAGACATCTTTGAATATTTGCATATACCTTACTATATATACCGTTCTTACCAGTTATGTCTTTATAACTATCATTATCAAATCCAAAAAGTATAAAATTAACATCTACATTATATTTATTAAAAAAAAGAAGAATATCTTCATTTATGCCATGACCATTTGTATATACTTTTATTTTTACATCAGGCAGCTTGGCTCGGATTTGTAAAACATACTCTTTCAAAATACTAACATTCAGCAGCGGATTTCCCCCCGATATTATGATCTCATCGATCCATAGTTCGCAAATTCTTGATATCATATCAGTATAATTAAATAAGTTAATTCCATTACTTTTGTTTTTTCTCCATCTTATACAACTATTACAGGCATATCCTACTTTTATCTCACTATTACAATATGGGCAATCCATATCACATAATTCTGTAATTTCTAGATATATCTTTGAAAAATGTGGAATTTCTTCTGCTAATCCCCTTATTTCCATATCTCTTCTTTCCCTATGAACATCATTAAAAACAGCATTATTATATATATAGCCATATCCTTTATATAAAATTTCAAGTACAAGATTTCTCGTTTTACAATCTAAATCCTTTAAATCACGAAAATGTTTGTCTAATACATTTAGTAACAAATCTTTTTCTTCAAGATTATAGTTGATTCTTTCGTAATTTAATAAATTAATAATACTACCACCTAAATCATCATATTCAAATTTTGCAATCGGTAAAAGAGTAAAATATGCCATTATATTGCCACCATCCCTATTAAATAAAAATATTATGAAATTAACAACCATTCTTCTCTATACAAAAACTCATCATATGCATGATGATTTTGTTCCAAAACGCTATAAGCAATACTAAGATTTGTCTTAAAAAAATTAAGTATATTATCACAATTCTGTTTGCAAAATTTTCCATCCTCACAAGTTTGTGCAAAACATACTCCACATGATCTATTAATAGGGCATAGATAACAATTTGATGTCACAACACTATTAAAATCTTTGATTATTTTTGAAATTGCATTAATATCAAGACCATTTTTTATATTTCCTATCGGCATTGTTCCATTGATTTTTTCACACATATCAATTGTTCCATCTGGTCGCACTGAGATTTTCATTCCAGGAATACAAGAACATGTGAATGGTAAAATAGGTAGCTTTCTATCTTCGCCACAAACCTTGAAAAGAACATTTATTAATTGCATCTCAAACAATAATTCTAAATAAGAAGACATTTTTTCACTTCTAATTTTTTTATTCATGTATTTACTTAAAAGCATAGAATATTTTTTCAAAAATTTCTCTTTTTGTTCTTCACTAAATTTATTGTAGTAATCCGTACCATTATCTACTACTGCCGATACCGTACCAACAAAAGGAAGTTTTGGATTTTCTTCAAAAAAATCATCTATTTTTTTTAAATCAGTATTACAATCATATACGCAACCTAAATTTATTTTATTGTAATCGGGATATTTTCGTTTAAGTTCTTCAACGTTACGAATTATCGTATCAAACGTTCCTTTTTGCCTTGCATCAACTCTATTTCTATCATGTTCTTCTTTACACCCATCCAAACTAACCGTAATTGCGACCTCGTTCTCAACTAAATAATCTACAATTTCTCCGCTTAGTAAAACCCCATTTGTTGTTATATTAAAGGTAGGCATAACCGGACAATTTTTTTTAGCATATTCAATACTTTTCTTAATCACTTTAAAATTTAGCAAAGCTTCACCACCATAAAATGTGATAGCACATGTTTTTCCAGGATTAAATTTGGATATTTTGCTCATAAATTCGAAAAAAAAGTTAAGAGCTTTAATTGCTGTATCCTCACTCATCATTCTATTCGTTCTGTTACGAGTAAATTTATATGTTTCCGATAAAAAGCAATACTTGCACCTCATATTACAATCCTCAGTAACATTTAGTATAAGTTGCTGTGTATAACCTGCCTCTAGAATGTCCAAAATAATCTTATTATTAAATTTAGTTCCTTGCATCCAGTTATTTTTTTCATTTTTATCAACAACGTAAAAAGCACCTTTTTCACTGTACTTTTTTACAAACATAATTGCTGCCTTTATTTTATACTCCTCATCATATTTCTTTTTCAGTTCAGACACTAACATATCGATATCTCTAATTGTTTCATATAATTTTATACAATCAATTAGTATATCATCTACAGCCAATACACTTCCAGTCACTCCATCAAATATATATTTGTTATATTCAGTTTGAAATTCTAATATTTTTAATGACATAAATATCCAAATTCCCTTCTACTTTGTTATATCCAACAGAACAATATTCAACCAGAGCACATATACAATTCTTTACTAATTGCTCACAGGTTATATGTTTCTAAAAAGTATTTTTTTCATCACTTTAATATCTACATATCCTGTGAACAATTATTCTAAAAATGCAATTTCCTTTACTGCCACATCAGCTTGCAAGATTTGCCGATACCGTTGCTGATGCAGTTCCTGTAGTTGTCGCAGTAGCGACTACTGCTACCGTTGCAGCTGTTGTCGCTCCAGCGGCCATTGCACAACCCACTACACAACCTCCTAATCCGAGACCTGAGCATGTAGCGGCACACGTTATAGCACACGTTGAAGTACAAGACATAGTTTTTTCCTCCTTACTATTCATCTTTTTACACATATAAAAATTACAATAATTCCGCCTTCCACGAACTAAAACTACAATTACTTTATAATACTTGAAATTTCTATCATATAATTGACTAGCAATATAGTTACACACTACCCTAATTTCTTATCTTCATCTGCTCAATACCTACCGCTCTATTTTTGAAAACCTTTTATTAACAACTTCCTCTGATACAACCCTAAAATTGATACAAATCAAAAAAATTGACAACCCAAAAACCAAAACGTGGCATTATACTTTTTTCACTTATCATCAGTATACAACAGCCTATTTATTACGTTTTTAAGAAACATTGTAATTTCACTACACCATTTATTTCATATGAGCTAAAATTATAATGAATATATTAATGGAAAAATTTTAAAATCCACTCAAGAAAATCATCAAAATAAGAATATACTTGCACCATCCTCTCTACCTCCTTTCAAAGTCAGAATAACACTATCCACATTTCCCAACAATTCCAATGTCGTAAAATGCAAAATTATGTCGTGAAATACAAAACCCGAACTATCCTCACGAATAATCCGGGTTTTGATTCAAACTTCAAAATATATTTCTAAAGTAAGCTTTTCATCCTTATAGCGATATTCCATTTTACCTCCATATTTCTCTACTGCCATTCTTATATTTTCTATCCCAAAACCATGATTTTCTCTATCTCCTTTCGCCGTTTTATTTTGTCTTGCCATTTCATACATTTTCGTTGTGGCAGGATTAACAAATTGGAAGTATGTCGTATTGCCATGCTCTAAAAGAGATACTTTAATCACCTTTTCTCTATCCGATAATATTTCGCACGCTTCCATACCATTATTAAGCGCATTAGCAAAAATCATACATAAATCATAAGCATCTATGCTATCTGCTCTTTCCAGTTTCCCTTCGACCTTTATATCAATTTCTTTTTGATTGGCCTCTAAACATTTCTGATTAAGAATAACATCCAGAATTTCACTTCCGGTATGATATTTGTTGACAGCAATTTTTGAAAAACTATTATCAATTGTATCCAGATACTGTATCGCTTGTTCTGTTTTTCCTTCTGCCATTAATAGTCGCATACATCCCAGCTGAGAATATATATCATGACGGAATTTACGCATTTCCCTGTCATTTTCATAAATATTTTGATAATACTTCTGTTGCGTAAAAATAATTTCCTCTTTTAAATGATTTTGTTTTAAATAATATTCCTTACCATAAACACTGGATACAATCCATATAATACCAATCAAAATAGTAATTACTAATACTAAATTAGCAGTATGCAGAATAAACCCAACCTCCTTATTTTCTATATACTCTAATAGCACTTCACTGATTACTAATACCAGAGTTCCACTTAATACCATTATAATAATTATAACATTCTGAAACCATCTCAATGTCTGAAAATAACTTACAACTTTTTTGGCCCACGCTCTGGTAGTTATCACAAGCGTAAGCACCGCTGATATAATAGCAACTATCAGCTGGATACCATATGATACCATACTAACGCCTAAATTGTTGAAAGGTTTATACAGTATGAGAGTCCCGATTCCACTCACCACACCCTCTACCATGCCCGTAAAAATATATACCCCTA
The DNA here is from genome assembly GCA_964600805.1 of uncultured Bacteroides sp. Lineage (GTDB taxonomy): Bacteria > Bacillota > Clostridia > Lachnospirales > Lachnospiraceae > UBA3282. Next base: position 32,000 of record CAZRKN010000047.1, read on the forward strand.
AGAAATGCACTAATCTCGATGATAATGTTCCTTGAAACAGTAAAATATATATCCATATATTAAGCGCTAATTTTACAAAAAAATTAACACTCCCCGTTATCAACATAGACGGTACAATGATTGACAAATATATCATTATTACTACTATATACTTAATCCACTCTTTTACTCTATTATGAAATATCGCTTCACCAGCTAAAAAGAATTCTACGGAATATATGATATACTGAATTAACTTTAAAATAGTATTAGTATTCACCATCTACATTTCCCTCGCTTTTTGTCTTATGTATTCCTTATACTCGTTCATAACCTTCTCTTTGTTTTTCCTGCTAATCCTGACTCTCTTATTTTTATCCAGTACAACTTCATCTTTTTCTTTCACAAAAAAATCTAAGTTCACCAAAAAAGACTTGTGAATACGACAAAAATACTGATTTGATAATTGTTCTTCCCAAAATCTCATAGTCTTACGAAGCAAATAACTTCCAGTTTCTGCAAACACTATTGTATATTTATCCTGAACCTCAATGTATTTAATCTGCTGAATCGGCAAAAGAATAACCTTTCCATTTTCCTCCACTTCCAATACGGTACCTCGTATATCTGACAAAGCCTTTTCCAAGGCTTTATGGAATTTCTCTTCCTTTATTGGCTTTCTTAAAAAGCAAAGCACATTTTTCCCAAAGGCCTCAATTGCTCTTTCCTCATGACTGGTCAAAAAAATAATTCTTGTATTTTTTTTATTCTTTTCAAAATATTCTTTTACACGAATTCCATCGCCATCCGGCATTTCCACATCCAAAAATAAGATATCGTATTCTTCTGCCGAATTTATCAATTCATTCCCTGATGAAAAAGTGAAAAATACAACTTCTTCAGCAAAATATTTTGTCTCTTCGTGAAAATATGACTTACATTCTTTTTCTGTATTTTCTTTATAAATTACTTCATCATCACAAATAGCTATTTTCAACATACATAAGCCCTCTCTATTCGCAAAGCATTTCACTATTTCATTCAGCGCATTACGATTCATATTTTCAATATTCCATTCATATATTACTTATATTTTTCGACTATATATTTTTATTGTAATATATTTTTGTTACTGATACCGTAAAATTGCAAAATTTTACATAAAAATGTTAAATTTTGTATTTATTGTAAGAATCGGAACTTTAGGGATATTAGCTAGTGTTTCCTCCTCGTATTATATAGTCATAGCCACTCTTTACCTTTTCTACAGGTTAGGCTA
>CAZRKN010000048.1:0-32960 GCA_964600805.1 uncultured Bacteroides sp.
TCCTTTTCTGCTGTTTCAGTTCAAACTGCCGCTGTTTCTCTGCTTCCCGTTGTTCCCGGCTCACAGCCTTGCGTTCAGTTTTCAACTGCTCCTGCTGTAATTTCAAAGCCTGTCGCGATTTTGTTCCTACCCCGATATTCTGCACCTGTTTCCGCACTTCACGCTGTATCCGTTTAGGATTGCAGTCGGCTTTTTTTACATCAGTTGCCACAGCCGGACTAAATCGCAGCCGATAGTAATTTTTCAGAATGAAATCGTATATTTCATAGTCTTTTGGTTCTGCGCCAAACGTAACCTTACACACAGATAACCTTCTGTCAAATATACATTCAAACACTCCCACCCAAAAAGGTTCTTCGAAAAATACTGTCAGCTTTCCATAAGCTGAATTCAACTTGTTGATTTTGTCCATTGACAATTCCTCCTTAAATAAATTGTGATAAACAAAGAACGGACGACCCTAAGGAGGGAGGGTTACTTACACCAGAATGGTGCGTCCGGACTACCTACCGGTTCTGCAAGATTGCCTTGCGTTGTGTTTTTATCTTTGCTCCTATATATTACCACATAAACGCCTGCTTATCCATAAAAATATGGCAATGCGCTTATTACGGCGAACTGCCACATTACTATTTACCTTATCAGCTTTCACTTACATTGTCATTGCAAAAAGTTTTGGTTCCTATCGTACAAAGCTTTCCCCTTAGCACATACCCAATATTCAATCCTATTTACTTCCACAATTTTTCCACCTGTCAAAACCAAAATGTAATTCATCCGGGCACGCCTAAAGTTTCCTTGCCTTAATGCAAAATGAAATAGGCATCATTTTTGCTTTCCTGGTTTTAGGATCAACTTCTCCTGTTGCATTTAATGATTCCTCGTCTGTTTCTTCCACAAACTGCTCTATTGCAAAACCTGCTTTAGCCAAAGCGTTAATATATGTTGATATCTTTCTATTACACAGGACTATTTCACTATCATGTACCGGCATTTTAAAATAAGACTCATCATAATAACTTTTCGTCATTATCAGCTTATCATCCACAAAAACGTCTCTACGCTCATCACATGACCACCCCATGCAATAATTCAATGTATGGTGCCAGCTAAATATAAAGATACCATCTTTTTTCAAGTAAGAAGCAATCTTGTCAAATGTTCCCTGCAAGTCTGTAGTCCAGCCAATGCCATATATGGAATATACATAATCAAAATAATCTTTCGGCACATCAAGTTCATCTTCCATCTTCGAACATATAAGCTTAGCCGAATATCCACTATCCTCTAAAAGTTTAGCTGCATTATCAAGCTGCTTTTGCGATAAATCAGCACCCCACAACTCTCCTGCACCTTTTTCTGCATTATACTTCAAAGAATGTCCGCTGCCACAGCATATCTCCAGCATTTTCTTACCTGCAACATCACCGAATAAATGCAAATCATCTTCTGTCGGAAATCGTACTCCGTATTCCGGCAGAGCCGTTGTCCCAAACCATAAATCAGCATGGTCATTCCAATATGTCTTATTGCTTTCAATTATCTCATCATTATTCATATACTCTTCCTATCTTATCTTTCATCTGCATTCTTTGACATATATGCGCTTTCTGCATGTTATTCTTCAGCTTCCATTAAGGCACTAAAATCATCCGGAAGTATCACCTTTATCATTGCTTCCTGATAGTCTTTTACATTTCTTGTAATGATATAGTCTATATCTGCCTTTACTGCTGCACTTTCAACAACTGCATCCTCATAGTCACTAACCGCCGAAGCAAGAGCATCCACGCAGTCATCTCCTGTCACCGCTAATATTCCCACAAGAGAGTACAGTTTTCCCATCACCTGTTTTGCCTGTTCTGTGTTGTGCAGGTATTTTCTCACAAGATAGTAAATATCCGTAGCAGAGCTTGCAGTAATGTACACATCCATTATGCGGTTAGCTGCCATAAGAAAAATCTTTTCCGCACTCTCCTTCCATGGCTCTCTGGATGTCAGCGCATCTACAACCACATTTGTATCAATCAGCACTTTCATTTATTTTGCACCAAGCCTCTCTCTTTTCGCTTCATCCACATCTGCATCTACGGGAAGAATCCCAAATAGGGATTTTGCAGTCTGTACTCTGTCCTGATACGGATTGGTCAGTTTTGCTATTACTTTTCCGTTTTTTGTAATAAAAATGTCCTCTGTTGCAGACAGTACCAGATATTTTCCAAGATTGTTTTTTAGTTCTGTTGCTGTGACTGACATAAGACCACTCCTTTCTTCGTACCATTATTATATACAAATTGTACGACTTTAACAACATGTTTAGCTAAAATATACAAGAATCCCAGCTCATAAGCCGCATTCAACGGTAATCTGACTTCCGTCTTTTGTCTTCCTGACCTTGATCTGCTGCGGGATATTCTCCATAAGTTCTTCCCTATGACTGATAATTCCCACCAGCTTGTTACTTCCGGTTAAGTTTATTAAAATTTCCATCGCACTATCTATCGATTTCCGGTCTAATGTTCCGAAGCCTTCATCCACAAAAAGTGCGTCCATCTGCACACCGCCAAGATTAGACGACACTGTATCAGATAGTCCCAAGGCGAGGCTCAGCGAGGCCTTAAAGCTTTCTCCGCCGGAAAGATTTCCCACAGGTCTTCTGTGTCCCGTATAATTGTCTAACACTTCAAGGTCAAGGAAATTATTACTTCTCTTACCAAGAGAGTCCTCCTGACGATACAGTTCATACTGCCCGTCGCTCATCGGCAACAGCCGCCTGTTCGCAGCAGCGATAATCCCGTCAAATCCTGCAGCCTGTATGTATTGTTCCAGTGTAATCTTTCCGTTTCCGGTTGTGCCTTTGACCAGATTATAAAGCCTCTGACAGATTGCGTTCTCTTTACGTGCCTTTTCTAATTCTTCTCTCCTGTCCAGTATACTCTTCTGCTTCTCTTCATTCGTACGTATTCTGTTTTCACTATTGTTACAGTTCTTCCTGATTATATCTACATTTGCGCTCTGCTCATCACATATAACTTTTAATGCTTCAATATCTATAACCTTTTTCCCTTTTGCATCCGACTCAGCATCTGAAAGCTGTTTCTTATTTGTTGCTACAGCCTGATTATATTCATTAATCACTTTGTCCGTCAATGTGATATCGTCTTCATTCACAACGTATTCCAGCATTTCCTCTACAGAAGAGAATCCATTTGCACTGACTTCTTTATTCAACTTCTTTCTTAAAGTTTCTTCATCATTTTTCTGCTGTTTCAGACTGCCATTCAATGTCTTTAGCTCTGACTGGGCAGCGGTAACATTGATATCAGCTTTTTTCTTTTCATCCTCTGCTTTCGCGATATCATCTAATATCTTTTTTTTCTTCGTCTCTGCTTGTTTTCTCTCTTTTTTGGCCGTTTTCCAATCCGGGAAGCTCAATTTCTCAAGCGTTTTTAATGTGGCTCTTGTTTCCGTCAGTTCCTGCTTAATTTTTTGCTTGTCTTCATCGAATGCTTCCTTTTTCGAATTGAGTTTCTCTGTTTCTTCTCCCTGCGCAGTTTCGAGATCTTTTTCAGCCTTCTTAAGCGTCTTGCAATCCTTATCAAGGGAATTACATTTTTTAATATTCTCCTTTGACATCATCTCAACCTGCGTTTTTGCTTCCTTTACTACCTTGATTAGTTCCTCGAGAGACTCTTCTTCCATATCCATGTCCAGAAGCGGGCTTTCAATGCAATCCAATATAGTTATCCTAAGCTGCCCCTCGAATTCTTCCAATGATGTCTTTGCTTTTTCTGCTTCCGTATTTGCATTGTTCTTTTTCTCTTGAAGCTCAGTCTCTTCTTCTTGTAGTTGTTTGAAATCATCTTCTGAAATCGAAGCCTCTTTAAGCTCAGCAGGCTCCGGATGATGCACGGACCCACACACCGGACATTTCTGACCTTCTACAAGTTTTTTCGCTAAAATACCGGCTCTGCTGTCTTCCAGAATGTGCTCAGCCTCTTCTCTCCTGCCGTTTGCTTCTTCATATTTCTCACGCGTATATAAAAATACTTTTTGTTTTTTAGAAAGAATCATTTTCCTTTTTTCTCTTTCAGGAATCTGATTGTCTATTATTTCATCTAAATCCGTCAAAAGCTCCGTCAGCTTATCACTCTCATTTTTTGCCTCTGTCAACTCAGCAGGCTTACCTTTTAATTCTTTAACTGTCTTATTAAGGTCTTTTATCTTCTCCTTAAGAGATTTTTCACATTCATTTAACTCTGCTTCTCTTGTGCTGATATTTTTATCGAGTTCTCCAAGCTCTTTCTGCCTTCTTTCGAGGTCCTCTTTTTGCTGATATTTCTGTTCTTCATCGTCAATCCTGCTTATCGTTTGCTTTAATTTGTCAACCTCCGGTTCCTGCTTTTTTGCGTCGTCAAGCGCGTCTTCAGCCCGCTTTACAGCTATCTTGGCCGTCTCCAAATTTGACTCTGTTGCTTTAATCTGCTTCCCAGTCAAAGATACCTCTTCACATTTTTTAGTCCACGCAGCATAAGACGGATTCACATTACGAGTAGCTTTCTTTTGTTTGTCCAAAAGCCGGATTATTTCATCAATTTCCGTCTTTCTTTTTTCAAGCTCCTCTTTTTCCTTTTCAAGTTTATCTCTTTTCTCAATGAAGCTGTTATTGGTCTTGGCCAGCGCAAGCCCCTCATTGTTCTTATTTAACTCCTTCTCCGCTTTTTTCAGATCTTCTTTAGTGCATTTTAATCTTTCTTTGTCTGACAGAATCAGGCGCTCTATTACATCTAAGATTTCATCCAGATTCCACGCACTTCCGGATCGTCCGGTCCTCCTTTTAAGATCCTCCAATTCATCAAAAAGCTCATTTTCTTCATTTGCCGACACATCTTCTAAATGCTGAATAATACTGTTTTCAGCATTTACCTTAATCTTAAAACTTGCATCCATTCGATCTTTCAACTTGTACTCTATACTTTTATAACCGCTTGTTAAAAATATAGTACGTAGTATCTCTGTTCTCTGATCCGTTTTGGCATTCAATAAATCCCGGAATTCCCCTTGCGCAATCATTACAATCTGTTTAAACTGTTTCTCATCGATGTGCAACAGTTCCCTTATGGCATTATTAACCTGACTCAATCCCTCTATCGGTGCCTGTCCCTCTTCATAGAGAATCGCATTTTCTTTTTCTAATGTCACACCGGAACCACGTTGTTTTTGCCTTTCATAAGACGGTTGTCTCCAGACATGAAATTCACGACCCTGATGTGAAAAATAAAAGTCTACATAGCTTTTAGCAGAATCCTTGGCATATTCGCTTCTTAAATTTTTCGTATCTCTATATGTTCCGCTGGTCGTTCCATATAACGCAAAACATATAGCATCAAATATCGTAGTTTTCCCCGCACCCGTGTCTCCGGATATCAGAAACAATCCCTTTTCTTCAAAGGCATCAAACTTTATTTCCGGAAGCTTCCCCGCATAGGGACCTATTGCGCTTATGATCAATTTAATCGGCTTCATTTATAACACCTGCCTCTCGTGCTGCCGTCCTCATTACGTCCATTTCTTCTTCTGTAATCTCACAACCATACATCAGTCTGTAAAAATCTCCGATTAACTCCGGGAATGATTTATTTTCGGCAATTCTGCTGATATCCACCTGCTCAATCTCTCTTGTATGTGAATTGTCGTAGTCAATCCGAACTGTATTCGGATATACCTGTTGGAATATCCCCATTGCATCATTGATGATATCCTCATCTGTCAATGTTGCATAAATGAAATCCTCCGGCGCCTTTACATTCTTTTTATCAAGCAGCTCCTTCAGCGTCCCCTTTATGTGTCTCATATCCCTCATCGGCTTTAAGGGAACAAGCTCTATCTTAACCCTTTCCCCAGCTGTTACCGTAATAAGAGGAACTGACTTTTCATTATTCGCTTCGCTGAGCGAATATTTAAGAGGAGAACCTGAATATCGAATCTCATCTCTTCCGACTCTCTGAGGAGAATGAATATGACCTAATGCCACATAATCAAAATCATCAAAGCATTCATATCCAATTTTTTCAACCGTACCCACACTCTGTGTCCCAACACTTTCAGAACCTGCAAGTGCGGGGTCCTCTCCTTTTCCTGCAACAAATTGATGTGCCACCAGAATGTTCTTATTTTTTTTGTTTATGGGCGCGTTTTTTATAATGGCTTGAACAGCATCATCGTAACTCTCTATGTCCTCGTCCGGGAAATAATGTCTTACCTGAGAAGCTTTTACAAACGGAAGCATGTATATATCAATCTCCGTATCCCCATCGACAAAGCTCTGCTTATGAAGTGTTCCGTCAAAAACAGCCGATATGAATATCTGATTAGATGCAAACAGAGTGCTTCCGTAATTCAAACGTTCATCCGAATCATGGTTTCCACTCACCATAAATACCTTTATTTCTTTTTTTGCCAGATTAATCAGGAAATAATCCAACAGCTTCGTGGCCGCCTCACTTGGAATAGATTTATCATACACATCCCCGGCGATAAGCACACCGTCTATTGATTCCTTATCTGCGATACGAAGAATCTGATCAAGAATATACCTCTGATCCTCAATCAAATCAAAATCGCACAGTGTTTTTCCTAAGTGTAAATCTCCTAAATGTAGAATTTTCATTATCTTAACCTTTCTATCAAACGTTCCAACTCTTCATCCGGCATATTATCCAGACTATCCAATAATTTATCCATTCCAAAGTCCGCTGTTTTTTCACCGGCTGCATTATAAAAACCATTCGTAGACAAAAAATCCAGCAGATTATCCACTTCGCCCTTTATATCATAATGGTCACTAATAAAATCCATGACCTTTTCTCGAATAAGTTTCCTTGTATCTTTAGAATAAGCATCCTGAATCTGATTGATACTATCCTGCAATTCTTTTCTATACGCATCACGAATATTAGACAAATTATCTGCATTCATCGCAGTCTCCGCACCCAGCGAACGTTTCAGCTCCCGCAGATAAGTATCCCGATCCAGTCCTATCGGCGGAGTTATCTCTCCATTTTCCAAACGCTTAATTGTATCCTGAATATCGTTCATTTTATTCTGATGGCGCAGATTTTCGGCATCCAGTTCCGCCTGCCTCCGGCTGTTTAAGCCATTCTCCATATCTGTAAGGGCATTTTGCCGTTTTTTCTGTATTTCCTGATACTCATCCTCAAAAGATTTGTTAAAATCGCCTCCCTTGATTCCTGATTGGTTCATTGCCTTTTTGAAATCACCATAATCGCCTATTATTCCATAAAAATCCAATCCTAAACCCAATGCATCCCACAGCAAATCTCCTATCCCCACGTCATCGGAGCCGTTCACACAATCACTGATATCATTCACAGTGCCCGCCACATCACCTATAGTGGACACAACATCGCCTACAAGTTTTCCTCCCTGAAATACCTTCAATGCAGTCCCCGTCATCTCGGCAGTGGGATTTACAAAACTTGCGGCAAAATTCAATAGCTCCGTCACTGCGCAGAAAATTGTCTTATTCTCCCCCTCCTCAGTTCCGAAAAAGTACTGTCTGGCGCTTTTTCTTACATAATTTCCGGCCTTTGTATCCGTAAGACCCACTGCAAATGTCCCAACACCTGCAATCAAACTTGCAATAGCCACTCCAACCAGGGGTAATCCCAGCGCCAGACCAATAGTCAACAGGGAAATACCCAGAATAGTGCTGAACCCGGCATTTTGCAGCAGTCCCGCCAACGTTCCGCCTGACTCGCTCCATCCTCCGTCATCTGCAAGTACCACACCAAGACTGTTTCCAAAGATGACCGCTGCGCACAGCGATATCATACAAAGTATGAAAATAACCATCACCCTGGAATGGATCCGTCCTGAAACCGCCCCCGGCATAAATATCTGTAACAGCGCAAACAATACCATCAGCACCGTCACTACCAGACGTATCCACCAGTTATAATCCGCCACAAACCAGAGAAACATACTGACCAATCCATAGACGGCCAGTCCCATACTGCCATGGAACAGCATTATTCTGTACTTTCTGCTGTCCGGTTCCGGTTTTTGCCCTCCGTCAATTTTCTTCCTGCCGCTCGCACATGCCCACAGAAATGCCATCCGCACAAATGAATTGTCCGTCCCCTGCGCAAACATCAACAGCAGCAGAACCGCCGTCAGAAAAATGGTAATTGGATTCATGATACAAAAACCCAGAATCCACATTACAGCCAGAACGAGCCACATGGATTTCCCTTTTCCATATCCCTGTGCCGTACAATCCCTTACTGCACCCGGGATTTTCATCAGATCATCCAAAAACCCCTTCTTCCTCTGACGAAGCTGCAAAATTATATGCCTGAGCAGCAAAGTCAACACCATCATCAACGGCCATACCAGAAATGAAGTGTCGATCAATCCCCATTTCATCTGCAATCCTTTAAGACTGCTTGGTGTACGCAGCGTACCCGCCATCAGATATGGGCTTAAATTTCCCAACCGTGCCCTTCTGTCCAGCATAAAAGTATTGTTGAAATAACATGTCATATACATGTTATAGAAGAAAAGCAGCACGCCCCATAGTGGATATAACAATAATGCCAGACTCTTTCTGCGTATCATCTCAATGAGCATTTTGGGCAGCCCAATAATGATTCGCTTTAATGACCAAAATATAAATCCAAGTCCGGAACTTGGGAAATCCGGCGCTGCCGTAACCCTCTGATACTCGCTTTTCTCCTTGGGGATGTCTTCTTTCACGGCGTCGTTGCGCCCTTTTCCGCTTTTTCTTTGATTCTCTGTTTTCAGCCGTTCAAATTCCTGACAGATCACGCCATACCAATCCCGTATAGGAACCGTCTCACGATTCAGTGTCTTACCGGATAGAGAATCTGCCCCTCGGATCACCTGGATTTGCTTGTTATCCGCTACCATGGCGGTATTAAAACGTTCTCTCTGTACACGATTGCCACAGTGGGTTATTCCCGCCTCTCTGGAATGCTGAAGAATTCCTCTGTTTTCTTCAGAAGCATCCTCTCCTCTCCACAACACATTCCATTGCTCCGACTGAAAATCATGACTTATCGTTTTATCTTCCAACTGCTTTTCAAACGCCTTATATAAGGCATCTTCCTCTGCCGTAACCACCACTCTGGTATTTTTTTTATCTAACAGCACCCCTACATAGGCGTCATCTGCATAATAAAACGTCAAAATCTGCTCTTTTTTATGTAAAAACGAATTCTGAAAATTCATGCAGTGCGGAGAATCAATGATCCTGTCCAGCGCTTTTTCCAGTCCTTCACGAACCAGGACATTCTCACCCTGCACTGTCACCAAATTCCGTTTTGTAAGATCTGCCAGAATATTTTTGCCCTTTTTGTATGTCTCAGGTGCAAAAAACTCCTTACCCACGCCATTGATATTCTTGCTTCCTCTTTTTTCCATCTGCACCCGCAGCAATAGATAGAAACCATTCAGCCCCATTTGATAAGTAGGAATCAATACTTTATCTTTCGCTTTCCCCATCTTTTCCATCCTCCATAAGATTTACCACCGCTTGTTTTTCAATTCTGGTCAGCCCATACCGCCCTGCAAGAAAATAATAATCCTCTGTCTCCACAATACTCTTAATTTCATTATCAGACAATCCATGCTCCCAGGTAAGCAATACTCCCTCTATGGGATGCGCCGGATTGCTCCCCCTCGTGAGCAGCAACCCGTCACTCTCAGTAGTTATCCACAAATAATCATTGCTGTCTAAATACAGCCAACGCACTTTTTCACCGGGAATACCATCTTGTATGTCAAAGCTGTCTGTTATCCTAAATCCATCCGCCATTGCTTCTATTTGATTCAGTCCGCCCGCTGTCAGTTGTCCGCAGGCAACCAATATTTTCTCCTCCAAAGGCAGTATGGCATTTATATATGGGTGCGCCAATCCTTCCTCCACGGTCAAATACTGCCATCCGTCAAAAGTGCGAATGCTGATGCCACCCGGATCATTATCCAGATAAGAGCCAAACCACAGCTCCCCTTCACGACAGGCCAGTACATTGACCGGATTAGCTATCAGACCGTTTTCCTTGGTGTACTTTTCCGTTACTGCCCATGTTCCATTATGCTTTTCCAGCAAACTGGCGCCTTCCATGGTTCCAACCCACAGTTGATCTCCGACGCACAGAAGCGTATTAACTCTTCCTCCTGTCAACTCAGGCGCTTTAAAATCCATTCTCCTGCCATCCGCCGTGAGCATGGTAACGCCGGTATTATGTCCGATCCATACAGCGCCGTCCGCATCTCTGATCATCTCCGCCGCATAGATCAACTCCAGATCCTCCGCCACATAATCCAATACTTCCCCTGTCCGTATATCCAACCGCTTCACGCCATCTCTGCCGCCAACCCAAAGACAGCCATCTACCGGAAGCAAAGCGGAAATCTCTTCTCCGCCGCAAAAAACCTCAAAACCCGCCAGTGGAGCTGCCTCGGACTCTTTCGCCTGCCGTCTCACATAAATTACCAAACCGATCACTAAGATACACCCAAACAGCACATATATGCCATTGATGCTCCATCGAATCCCCTTTTTCATCCTAATACCCATGCTCTTTTCAATCTAATACACATGCTCCCTTCTTAACCTGCGAATTTGTCTGCCCAAAACATCTACGATGTCTGCACAAATTTGCGATTGAAAAATCTTTGATTTTTCAATCTAGCCTCACTACTTTTGATGCCAGCCTGCTTACTTCCCGGTCATCATGACTGACATACACTGTCGTCACGCGCCCCATATACTCTTCCTCCAGATATGACAGTACCTTTTCCTTTGTATCGCTGTCCAAATTCGTCAGAGGTTCATCTAACAGCAAGATTTCTTTTCCTGACGCCAGCGCTCTTGCCAAGGACACTCTTTTTGCCTGACCTCCCGAAATTTCCTCAGGGTATCGCCTGAAATATTCGTCGATTTCCAACCGTTTACAGATATCACTGATTCGCGCACGAGCGGCTCTACGTTCCCGCTTCTGTATGGGAAATAAGATATTTTCTTCTACTGTCATATGATTCCAAAGCGCAGGCTGTTGAAGCACCAATGCCATTCCTCTTTCATTCGCTGTCACGCCTCGTGCATCCCTGTCTTTCAAATAAACACCGCCTTCATACTCCTGATCCAATCCGGCAAGTATCCGAAGCAGCGTCGTTTTACCACAGCCGCTCTCTCCCACCACAGCCAGCGTTTCCCCTGACTTCACCTCCAGCTCCAGACCGCTGAAAACCGGATTATCGCCATACCTCTTACCAAGGTTCTCCACTCTGATCATTCTTTGCACTCTTCCTTATCCTTGCTCTCTCTGCGCCTGAGCATCCCTGCAAAATCTTTGCCGATGCATAAGTCTTCCTGCACAGGCCATGATCCCGGCAGTCATCAAAACTGTGAGCAGGCAAAACCCGCTGACAAGTTCTCCGGCACCGTAATGTAAATAATTATATACTTTTACCGCTATGGTCTCATACCCCGGCGGCATCAGCACCAACGTAATCCCCTCTTCCCCTAATGCCAGCAAAAAAACTAATGCACCGGCTCCCAATATGGCCGGACGGTATAGCGGAAGTAATATCCGCCGGAAATAATCCCACTCCGATACAGCATATACTTTTGCAATCTCCAACTCTTCCCGTGGAATCCTTCTCGCTCTCGCTATAAAAATCAGAACCGCAAAAGGCATATACTTCACCGCACATCCCAATGCCGGAAAATATACTGTCTGACTAACCCAATGGAATAAACTGCCGTTCACTACATGCAGCAACCCCATAGCCACCAGAGAAGACGGAACCGCCATGGGAAATAATGCCAGCGCCTTCATACCAATTCCTTTATCCGCCATCCACACTCCCGTAGGTCCTGCCAACACCAAGGCAGTCAGTACAGTCAAAACGGCGATTTCTGCCGAAACTGCCAATTCCCCGCCGCACAATATGATTGAGTTCCATACATTTTCCCAATCCCGTATTTCCCACATAAATACCGCCATTGGTACAAGCAACTGTAAAATACACATCAGTATCCCCATTTTGCTAAAGAATGCCCATCCTCCTGTCATATGTAATCCATTCTGCCCCATGGGCGGACCACCTGTCGAAATAGAGCGCAATCCCCTCAAAGCAAGCAATACCAATCCTAAAACCAACAGAATCAGCGGCAGGGCGAGCCTCCCGATCTGCCCCAGACTGCAGCCTCTGCTGTACTCCGAAAAAAGCTCCAACGTATAAGTCTGGTATTGAAACAGAGAAGCTACGGAGAAATCCGTCATAGAAAGCACAAAAACCAGAATTCCGGCCGCCGATACAGAAGGCCATATTCCCGGAAGTATCACGCGAGACAAAACCTTGTGACCAGCTGCATATACCTTGGCAATTTCCTCCTGCTGCCTGTCATAATGCTCCATGGCTGTCAACACCAACCCTGTCACCATCGGCAGAAACGCCATAATATTCACAATCACACAGGGCAGCAATCCTGTCATGGAAACGGAAAGCCATCTTCGGTCTGCCCTTCCCAATATTCGCACCAGACACATCCATGTCAGCGCATATATATAATAAGGTACCGGCGCCAACAACAGAAAGAACCATCTCCTATTACTGTTTCTTAATCGTCCGTTATGTATTCCCACTGCTGCAGGCACTCCCACACCCACACAACCGCAGGCGGATAAAAAAGCTGACAGGCAGCTGTTCCATACTAAACCCAGCCGCCTGCCATTCCAAACCGATTCTTCCCATTGTATCTCTTCACCAAAGAACCCCAGGACAGGCAGCAAAAGTAACAGAAAATAACCGCCCACCGCAAGTCTTTGTGCGATTCTGCATTTTCCATAGGTCTTTCTGCCACCCCTCATCTGCCAATGCTCCCCCGTTTTTTCCTATATAATATCCTAGCGGTTCTGCAGGAAAATCTCCTCCATATCTTTGGATGCAATATCCAACATCTGATAAATCTCTTTCAGATTCAACGCCATCCCCTTTACCTGAAACTCTTCAGAAGCTCCCCCTGCACGCACAGATACATCAAAAAAGCCGCTTTCAATCAAACTCTTCTCCGTTTCCGCAGACACCAAAAATTCTATCAGCTTCTTCCCATTCTCCCGATTGGGACAATTAAGAATCAGAGCAGCCGTGGAAGGAGTGATCAAAGTTCCCATGCCGCCCTCATTCTGGTCCGGGAACACCATCACCACCGGTACCCCGTCTTTTATAGCATCCTTGGCATCATCCGTGTCTGTGAATCCGATTTTCACCTGTCCGGCTGCGGCCATATCCTTGGTCACAGAATTACCGTCCACAATCTGTACTCCACGGTCAGCCACAGTCTGAAAGAAATTTTTTCCTTCCTCAGGTCCCAGCCATGCATAGATAGCAGCCGCCTGGGTCCGGGTAGTACCGAACATAGGATAAGCTAACGCAAGATCCCGACCTTCATAACTTCCATCAACAAAGTCAAAAATACTATCCGGATATTCCTCCTCAGACACCAATTCCGTATTGACCAGCATCACTCTGGCCCTTCCTCCAAACGCTGTCCAATAACCATCCTGATCCCTGTATGCCTCAGGAATATCCGCTCCATTGTCAGGTACATAGCTGTCCAAAAGCCCTTTCTCCTGCAGGTCAATGGTCTGAATAAATTCATTGTTCCAGAACACGTCACAGACCGGTTTATCCGCCTCAGCGATAATACGATTTACCAGCCCCGTGGTTTTATTGGCCTCTGTATCATACACTGCCCGCACATGGATACCCGTTTCCTCTTCAAACTGCTCAAACAACTCCCGGCAATACACCTCTTCCACCGCTGTGTATACCACCACTTCGTCTTTACGGCCGCACCCGGACAATATCAGACATAATACCATCCCCAGCCCGCTTATCCAAGCTTTCTTCATTCGTTCCTTTCCCCCGATATCCTTTATTTCAGTTTCATACCGCAATAAGGACAAAACATCATCCCCGGCTCCATTTCCTTATGGCATCCGGGACAAATTACAACTTCAGGTTCTTCCTGTACGTTCTCCTGCTCCTGCTGATTTTCCTGTGACTGACTATCTTCCGCCTCTTCCTCCGGCGCTTCCACTACAGAACCGCATTTCGGACAAAATGCCACATTTTTGTCAATCTCTGCACCACAACTTCCACAGCGGCGCACACCTTTCACACGCAACAGTTCCTCCTGAAGCCGCAAGATTTCCGTCTGAATGGAATCTAATTGCTCCAACTGTCCGGACAAATCCATATCTCTCCAACCATCCCTGTTCTCGAATACCATTTTGCCGATTTCCGTATAAATCTTCTCAGCCGTATTCTTCTGTGAATTAATCTGCACATTCAGGCGGTTCACTTCCGCCATTTCCTTGGCCTTATCCGCCACATCTCTACCCTTTGCCGCTAATGTTTCGCTTACCTTGTCAAAAAATGCCATACTCTCATTCCTTTCTTTTTTTATATTATTGTTTAGACGATTGCGAAACTCCTTATTTCCATAACGTAGTTGTTCAATATAGACAATATCATAAGTGGGGTGCTCTGCCGCCGTAGTCCACTGAAAGTGGACTTGTACTTTAGGTGCCGTATTTTGGCACCTTATGTACCGCTGCGAGCAGCAATGCATCGCAAGCGTGCCCCACGTTGATTTGTCTATATTGTACAACGGACGCCTTGAAAAACATAGTTTCGCAATCACATATTTATATTATTGTTATGTATCTAACATTGCAAAGTAAAAAATAAAATCAATATCTCCCAGACTATGAAAATAAACAAAAACAATCTGCTGCAACGTTTCCGATCCTGCTGACGCCAATCTGTCTCTGGCAAAGAAAACTGATATTTCTGCCAGTCAGGACTGCACAAATCATGCTTAAACTCCCTTATGTACACTTCCGCAATATTATACGGGCTTTGGCAAATTCTCTGATATTCCTCCTTCGAAACCAACTGACTAAAGGTAGTAGCCTTAAACCGTACATGCACCATATACAGATAAGGCTTCAACACCTTCCCTCTGCCCCTTCTCCTAATGCGCTCTGCACTAAAAGGCACCTGCTGCTTTCCCAGATTTTTGGAATGTCTGCTCATACCACAGATTATTGCCGACACAGCCGCACTCAACAGCAAATTGCCTACAGACAAAATCAATATACTATTCATTTATGAGGTATCCTTTCTCATGTTTAGATGCCCCCGTTTCCCGATTCTCCTCCTGCAAAAAATTATACCATGAATTAACATAAATTGCACTTTATAAATTTTTTTAACCATTACTACAGTATCATCCTGATAGTCAATCTCAAATCCATTTTTTAGAAACAACTTATACGACGGATTATCTGCCGCAATGTCATCATAAAGCGTCGAAATACCATTTTCTTTTGCCGCACCACAAAGCAGCCGGATACCTGCCGTTCCAAATCCCCTGTTCCTATATTTTGCTAAAATAATCACATCACATATATGAATTTCCCTTTTCTCATCATAATAATAAGCAGCCTCTCCCACAAAATTCTTATTCTCAGTATCATAGAAATAACGATAATAACGTTGATACGCAGAACCTTCAAGCCAGCGCCGATACCATTTCTCCCATTCAGTTTGGGTAAATGGAATTGTTCCTCCCCAAGCATGGTTGTAGGACATAGTTTTTTCATCAGCCATAAGGCTTTCTCTGAATCCCAATTCATCTATAGTTGGTCTATATAGTTCAATCATTTCTAATCTCCACGACTCCGGATTTGTTGCTTTCATCCTAACATATCAAAATGTCTATTACAATGTTGTTAGTGAAATCGGCAAAGTTTTCATCATCAACACTTAGATGAAAAATGGACGAAATTTCTGTCCTATTGCCATTTTGTCAGTATCTCTCTATAATAAAGATAAGTTTGCCAAACATAAATGTAACAATGATCAGAAAAAAGGAGTGACAAAGCATGCATGATCCGCAAAGTATAAATTTATATGAAATATTGACATACTGGGGATTTTCTGATGCCAAAATCACTAAATACTTCCACCCTGATTCTCCAAGAATTGTGGCAGAAATCAGTGATGGAAACAGACACTATATCCTCAAAGGAATTCCGGATACAAGAGATGGAGAATCACGGGAAGAACAAACAATATGCGGAAATGTGCTTGCACATCAGTTCCTAGGGAATCAAAAGGGAATCGCTCCACAAATCTTTCCAACCAAATGCAGTCCTCAAGATTATTATCTTAAAAACGACAGCTATTGGTTTTACTTAATTGAATTTATTGAAGGTCGCCCGATGCAGGAAACGCCGGAGGATGAATTACTGCTGGGCAAGCTGGCAAGAATGCTGCATTCTCTTGAAGGATATGCCTTCCAGTCAGCCCTTAATGAAAATAAACAGCGTTTTTACAGCTGGTTTAGTGAGAAACCTTTTAAGGCTTCGTTTGATATGCTGCTTGACAATCTTCCCGATTTTGAAAAGTATGACAGATGCCTGATCCATACGGATCTTGGTCCGCATAATACTATGGTCAGGACAAACGGAGAAGCCGTTCTAATTGATTTGGATGATGCCGGAATCGGAAGCCGCTATTTAGATCTGGGGTGGCCGTTTATCATGCAGTTTGTTAAGCATACGGAGGATATGCTGCTATCCTACCGCTTTGATCTGGCACTGGCGTTTCTGAAAGGCTATTACGGAGCAGGGCAGATTTCGGGAAAAGAATATGACCTTTTGTGGCAGGGAGCAGTTTACATGCATATCTCGTATATGCAGTCATATGGTCCTGATGCAGTTGATTCCTTATGGCAGATACTACAGTTCGGACTAGAGCAAAAGTCCGTTCTTTGGAAAATGATAAAAAATACATAAAGGAAATGCGAAAAACTTCGTATGTCCAAAAAGGTTAATTCCCAGGTTTTTCGCTTTCCTTATCTATTTCCACAATTCTGTCATATCCATTTTGGATAATGTTCTCTATCCGCGCAAACAAAATTGCATCTTTATCAATGGACTCCGTGCCATCATTTTTATAAGCTCCCTGTTCAGCAGCATAAGCTACCAGTTCCGCTTTCATATTTTCCGCTGCTTTCCGGTAAGTCTCCTGTTTATCGGAACACTTAAAATAGGCAAGTATCCCCGATGCAACTGTCGCTGCCGCCGTAACCCAAGCAATACAAGCCTTATTTACGTCGCATGCCGTGAGAGCCGTAGCCAGCGCAGGTAATATGATTCCCAGAATTGATAATA
The DNA here is from genome assembly GCA_964600805.1 of uncultured Bacteroides sp. Taxonomy (GTDB): domain Bacteria; phylum Bacillota; class Clostridia; order Lachnospirales; family Lachnospiraceae; genus UBA3282. The sequence goes on from CAZRKN010000048.1 coordinate 17,301, forward strand.
CCATTCCCCAAAATTTGTAACGATTCGCATTTTTTATATAATACTCAAAACTGTTTCTTACCCTTTTTTGGAAATCCTCATTCTTAATTTTTTCACAAAGATATATGTAGTTTTCCACTTCTTTTTTCATGATGGTACCATACCTTTCTCTATACCTGCATTCTTTATTTTACTTTGAAAGATTTATGCACTAGCTGATTTATATTTTCTCAAAAAACCATAAAGAGCATCTCTCACATCAATAGACTATTCAATGAGCACAACATACATACTCAAAAATGATGTCATCTCATATTCATATTAATCCACATACAATTTCAATTCAAAATTCTTTTCATCCATTGGACAAAGATATATTAACCTTGCCCATCCGACCGTTCCATTTAACGTTTCTACTTTAATCCATGGTTCAATACCTCTATTCCCTCCAACTCCAAACGCCAGATCCCCTTTCCAGATTACGGCATTTCCTTTTTCCACACGCTCTAGAATCTCGCAGTTTTCTATTGATGGTACATCCCGAATAGATAAGGGGTCTTTCTGCGTATTCACTGTCATAACAATTTCTTTCACAGCATCCTCTGCTTCTGCTACTTGTTCCTTTTCATTGTAATCTATGACTTCCTCTGCCTGCTCTTTATACCAGTCATTCTTATCCAGCCAATGCGTAAATTTATTCTCTATTGTAAGATAAATGTGCTGACCACTGATATATTTCATATTCTTTGTGTCCGGATGATAAGGAATGCAAATCCAAATAATAAGCAAAAAATATATCACAATTGATATGAGAATATGCTTACTTTTTGGGTTATGCCAGCATGTATACCATTTTTCTAAGAAAGAATCTATATTGTTTCCCACATCGGCCAGTTTATTGTCTATTTCATGAAAAAAGGAACCGACCTTACTGTGAATCCAGCATATTGGTATCTCAATTACTAGATACACTACTTTAAAAGCAATTCCTATCAGATAAGGAATCAAGGAAGCAACCCAGATGACACCTTTGCCCAGAATCCACCAGAAAATAAAAAAAACTAACGCCAACAACATTGCTGCCCGTACTCTGGTATCCAATGAAAAAAAATATGTTCCCAAGATCCTCATCCTCCATTATTACTCTTCATAAAGTTCATTTAACACTTCCTCATCCTGTGCACCTGAACTTTCGTTCTCCCCAATCAGATTGCCACGATTATTTTCTACAACCTGTATTTTTTTTATTATATTTCGTGCATCTGTTTCTGAAATAAGCCTGTGGTCTCTCAACTCAACAACCTGTTTTAATCGTTCCTCATAATCAGCATTTTTGAACTTATTTATCTTAATGATGGCGTCTGTTTCAGACAATTTTCCTTCTATAACCTCCGTTCTCACGGCTTTTTCATAATCAGTCGCAACATCGCCAGCCAACGCTCTGGCCTCACGCCTCAACTCTGCATCCAGTCTCTGTTTATTACTCTTCTTTACATATTCTATAGACTCGGAACCCGGTTCCGCATCCACTGCTGATATACGATACTCAAATCCCGTTGATACATCTACATTTTTGTAACTCGAAAGTTTTATAGTCAAATCTTCATCCATGCCGTCATATGCCAGTATACTATATTGCCTGGTTATTTTTCTTACATCAAGAGCAAACATATTTGTGAAATAAGCATCCACATCTAAATTTTTATTGTTATAAAAGACAATAGGATCATTTACCTGTATTACCGCTTTTACATAAATATCAAACGTATAAGACCCTTCTTTGCTTGCTGATTTGAACCTGATTTCCTTTAAATAAGGACTTGTCGATATTTCAATTAAACGCTTATATTTCCCGTGTCTGATTTCCTTTGTTGTTGTACAATCATCAACCAAAATATTATCATTGATACCCTCTGCCAGTATATATGCGACACCTTGCTTCTTATAATTGGGCACCTGTGGAAAGAAACCACTTTGATATTCTTCATCTTTTAATATTAGCTTATTGTAAAATTCATTCATATTCCTTTTCCTCCCTTACCTTGGTAAATTTCCATCAGCTTATTATAAATCAGTTTTGCCGTATCACCTTTAAGTCCTTGCAAAAACAATAGTATGTCCTCTTGATAATCTGGTTCATTTCTTGTTAAAACATAGAAAAATGCTGTAATACGACTCAGTGTCCTAGATGATACTTTATAAGTGGCTATTTCCTCAAGATAAGCCTGTAATATATAACATAGCTGACGATACAAATCATACTGCAACATTATAAATGTTAAAACAGGGCATATATTATTCATCTGCTCTTTCGAATCACACGTTACAAATGGTATTTCAATTCTGCTTTTATTCACCTGATAATATCCATATCGAACCATTCTCAGATAAATCAGCGCTAAATCCTTCTTTGCTCTCTTGTTGTACGACTGATACAAATCAAAAAAGGCTGCAGCTACAACTGATCTTACATTTTCAACATCCTCAGAAAATAAAACAATAAATAATAAGTCAGAATTTTGAAAGCCAATCATTCGTTTTTTTAAAACATTAATCATAGCTCTACGCAACCGCTCATCTACGATTGGATCATATGTATTCAAACAAATCAGAAATGCTGATTTCCATAACCAATTACTCTCTGATTCTGTCCATTTAAGTACCATATTTAAGGTATCATTTCTGAATCTTTTGTCCTCTAATAATTCCCGTGCCAACCGTGCCAAAAATCCCAGATTATCCGGATTAGAATACAATTTATCAAACACATGCTGTTTAGCATACTGAAAGTCTTCTTTAATAATACGAATAAATGCACCTACAATCTGATATACTTCAAAAGAAGTTCTGTATTCAGCTATATCGTTTACTTTTAACAGCCATCTTATAACCGGTTTCCTCAGATCAGGAAACTGAATCCATATATTACTTAAAACTTTTTCAAAATTTTCTCCGTATCCAATACTCTGCTGCCCATCATCTCTGACAAACATTTTCCCTCCGACAACAGATAATGCTACATCCAAGGAAAGGTATGGATTAGTCTGCTGGATATATATTTCCTTTCCATCCTTATCTAATTGTGTAATCGTTGGTAAAAAATCTGTTAAACTATCTTTCAAATACGCAAAATCACCTACAGGCACCAATTCAAAAACAGAAAGTACAATAGCCAAAATAATATACTCTCTGTTTTTACAATTACTGAAAAATTCTGCACACTCTTCTTTATTGCTTAAATTATATTTTTTTTCATCTTCAACATCTGCCAGATCAAGTATTTGCTTAAAATCTGATATACTATCGAAATTTGCATTTTGCACAAAAAACTGATATTTAGCTGTATTTTCACTTGCAGTAAACTCGTTATGCGCTTTCTCCTTTACCAGTTCATCTGCCGCCTCAACTATTTCCTCTTCATCACTGTGCTCTTCTACTGTCTTTTCCTCTTTATCATCCATCATTTCGACCTCTGTTATAATTTTGGATAAAAATCTGTGTCTCTGCCTTATTCTTTTTATTTATCATAGCGCTGCCTGAACTAGTATCACTTGCTTTCTTTTCGTTTTCTTTCACATTACTAACTTTTGAAGCCACATGATCCGCAATTTCAGCTGCATTGTTTGAGGAAAAATAATTTTGTTTTTTATCATCCAACAGTTCCTTGGGCAGCGGCGTCCCATCTATATATACTGGAATCACGCTGGCATCTCTCCCATGTTTTGAAAAAGCAATCCTTGCCTCTTCCATAGGCACTTCCTTCCTAACATAAAATTCAGAAACAAGCAGAACAACATATCTTGATTTCATACCAAAAATACGATAAAAAATTTCCCGTTGGTTTTCCCCACTCAAAATGCTCTGACACTCTGGTGCTGGTGCAAAAAACACAGATAAACCCTCTGCTTTTAGATAATGGTATACTGTTTTAGCCAACTCTTCGTTTTCTGTTGCAAATGATATTGCAATATCAAATAACTTATTCATTTTGAATTTCTCCTTTTTGGTTATTTTATAGCATTCCATTTGTAAAAATCGTGGAGTTACTTAATTATTGATGTATTTCAAGACAACAGTCTATTGTAAGTATAATATAAATTACTACTAAAATCTCTTTTTAATTAAAATTAGACAAAAATTCGACAAAATTTGCATAATATAATTCACGGACAAAACCAAAACCTTCAATATTATTTCCGAATAAATAGAAATTAATTTTTTTGTAATGAGTAAACATTAACAATCTTCTATCCAACATTTCACACCGCAGAAGCGACATGACGCAAAAACAGCTCAATGAAGTACCGTGTAATCTTGAAATCATAACCAATTGATACACCAGCCATTTCAACCGTTTTCTCTGCCATTACATACATTTTTTATTCTAAACATAGTCCTGTCACTTTATTTCCAGAACACATATGTTCCTCGATATTATTTAAATAAACTAGACACTAATGAGAATCACAAAATCTGAGTATGATATTCGCAACCTCAAACATTACAAACTGCTAAAAATTGCAAATGCTTTGAGTATCAGTATTAATATTTTCATAGCTTTGATATAGAAACAGTATCAGATAGGTTATTCTTACAATTAAAATGTACGAACAATTAGATTTGGACTTTAAACAAAAACGAACAAGAACTCTGTTAATCAAAGTATAATAGTTTTTTAGAAAAAAGTATTGACTCCCACGCAACGTGATACTGTATTCTATTCTCAAAGGGGCAAAATAGATGTCAGCCGGCAATTTCTATCTTGCTTCTCCACTAACTAAAGGAGCTGGTAAGAATGAGAACCATAAGTCAAGTTGCAGAATTAACAGGCATCAGCATACGCACTCTGCAATACTATGATGAAATCGGGCTGTTAAAACCAAGCGAATTAACACAGTCCAGCTATCGCTTATACAATGATGAAGCGTTGCAGAAGCTTCAACAAATACTGTTTTTTAAGGAATTAGGTTTCAAGTTAAATGAAATTAAAGAAATTCTGCAAAAACCTGATTTTGATAGAATAGCCGCTTTCAAGAAACAAAAGGAATTGCTTCTTCTGAAGCGTAATCGAACAGACCGACTTATACAGCTTCTCAGCCGCTTAGAGAAGGGAGAGCAATGTATGAGTTTTAAAGAATTTGATTTGTCTGATTATATTAACGCCTTAGAAGATTTTAAATCCAACCAAACAGAAGAAGTTGTCAAGCATTGGGGAAGCATTGAGAATTTTGATATGTTTATTCAAAAAATCAAAGATGATGAATCCGAGGTAGCTAAACTATCCATTCAACAGTTCGGCAGTATCGAAAAATACACCGAAGCTATGAAACATAATTTAGAACATTTCTCTGAAATCATGGACAACTGGTATTCACAAATTCCGGAAGAAATGAGAACAGAAGATAAGTTTCTTAAATTAGCTTCACACAAGGGAGAAGATGTCACTTCTGACAGCATCCAAAATTTGGTCGAAGAAATTATTGCCTATGCCCGAGGAAATGCTCCTTCCGAATTAGTCGGGAATGATGATAATTATTGCCGCATGATTATTGAAACCTACTCCAATGATTACTTAAAAAGAATATTTGACGCAAAACACAGTGCAGGCAGCAGCGATTATGTTGTAGAAGCTTTTCGCTATTATTTGTATAAAAGCTAAAAGAAAAATAACCTTTTTCCCTTCCGCAATATACGCGCAGTTCATTGATTTTTCACGGGTCTCATGCTACAATGAAAAGGAGAAACAAAGAAACATCGGAACAGGATTTTCAGTTTCCGTCATTAAAAAACAAAGGAGCGAAGGTTATGAATGTTATTGTTATCGGAGGCGTTGCTGCCGGCACAAAAACCGCTGCAAAACTGATGCGTCAGGATCGCAGTGCAAATGTCACAGTCTATACCAAGAGTAAGGATATCTCTTACGCCGGCTGCGGCCTGCCCTATTATGTGGGAGGAAGTATCGAAACCCGTGAAGAATTAATTGTCAATACGCCTGAAAAGTACACCAGTCTGACAGGAGTGGAAGTAAGGACTGAAATGGAGGCCGTGAGTATAGACGCGGCTGCTAAAACAGTCAGCTTTGCTAACGGTGAAACCGTTTCCTATGACAAACTGGTCATTGCTACAGGCGCCGTTCCTTTCGTACCTGATGTGACAGGTACCGATTTGTCCGGTGTATTCACTATGCGTACGCCTAATGATGCCATTGACCTTCGTGCTTACATAGAAAATAACCACTGCGGCAGCGCCGTAGTCGTAGGCGGCGGATTTATTGGTTTGGAAATTGCAGAAAATCTGCTGTCCAAAGGTCTGAAAGTTACCGTTGTCGATATGGCGGATCAGGTCATGCCTAACTTGTTTGATGTGGAAATGGCTGCATATATCCGTCGTCAGCTACAGAATAAAGGTATCAGGATTGTTACCGGCGCCGCTCTGGAGGAAGTGCTGGGTAATGAGAAAGCCATCGGTATCCGTACCAGTGTGGGCGTCTTCGACGGCGATCTTGTAGTTCTTGCCATCGGCGTTCGTCCCGCTACCGCTTTTCTGTCGGAGTCCGGCCTGGAGATGAACCGGGGCACCATCCTGGTAGATGACCATCAAAAAACAAATTTGAATGACATATATGCCGTGGGCGACTGCGCGCAGGTCTACAACCGCATCACCGGTAAAGGACAATGGTCCGCCATGGGCTCTACTGCCAACATTACAGGACGCTGCCTTGCTAAAAATCTGACCGGAAAAGACGCTGTCTACGGCGGCTGTCTGGGCACCGGTGTTGTGAAGCTGGCAGGTGATCTGAACGCAGGCCGCACCGGTCTGACCGAAGCGCAGGCAAAAGACGCCGGCTATGACGTTATTACAGTTACATGCGTCACGGATGACAAGGCTCACTACTATTCTGACGCCTCCACCTTTGTCACCAAGCTGATTGCCGACAAGAGTACCCATAAACTGCTGGGTATTCAGGTCTTAGGCGCAGGCGCGGTAGACAAGATGGTTGATATCGCTGTCACCGGCATTGCCATGAACGCGGCGATTGAGGATTTTGATACATTGGACTTCGCCTATGCGCCTCCGTTCTCAACTGCCATCCATCCTTTCGTGCAGGCGTGCTACATACTTGAAAACAAGATGTTGGGTTCATTTGAGACTTTTACGCCCGCCGAGTACGCCGCAGGAAAAGCCAATGGTTATCAGGTCATAGATGCCCATCCTGCTGCTGCCATTCCCGGTGCAAAGTGGGTTGATCTGGGAAAAGTTACCGCTCCGATTGACGGTATTGGGACAGATGAAAAGCTGTTGCTTGTATGTGCCAAGGGCAAGCGCGGCTACTTCATGCAAAACCGTTTGAAGGCTTTGGGTTACACCAACACCCGCGTTTTAGAGGGCGGCGCATTTATTAATAATGTCAAGGTACAGTTTGCGGGCGGTGTCCTGCCTCCGGAAGAAATTAAGCGCGTTAAAGCTCTGGGGTGCCTTCAGGACAAACGTTATCCCGATATTTTCAACGTCCGCGTAATCACCCGCAACGGTAAGATTACTGCAGATGAGCACCGAACCATCGCTGAGGCTTCCGAAATTTTCGGTTCAGGCGCCGTTACCATGACCACCCGTCTGACACTGGAGATTCAGGGTGTTAAGCACGAGAACATCCAGCCGTTAATTGACTTTTTAAATGAGCACGGTCTGAGCACCGGCGGCACCGGTTCGCTGGTAAGACCTGTTGTTTCCTGTAAGGGTACTACCTGTCAGTATGGTCTTGCTGATACATATGGCTTATCCGAAAAACTGCACGAACGGTTCTATGTAGGTTATCACGGTGTGACTCTGCCTCACAAGTTCAAAATTGCAGTGGGCGGCTGTCCTAACAACTGCGTTAAGCCTGACCTGAACGATTTAGGTATCATCGGACAGCGCGTTCCTATGGTGGACTTTTCTAAATGTCGTGGCTGTAAGAAGTGCCAGGTTGAAGAAAACTGTCCTGTCAAAGTAGCTAAGGTAGTCGATGGCAAGGTGCGCATTGAACCCGATGCCTGCAACAATTGCGGTCGCTGCAAGGGTAGATGTCCATTCGGCGCACTGGAAGAGTATAAAGAGGGCTTCAAAATCTATATCGGCGGCCGTTGGGGCAAAAAGGTTGCACATGGCATTCCTCTGACGAAGATTTTCAGCAGTGAGGAAGAAGTTATCGATGTTGTGGAGAAAGCAATTCTCCTGTTCCGCGACGAGGGTATCTCCGGCGAACGATTTGCCGACACCGTAGGTCGCTTAGGCTTCGACTATGTTAACGAAAAGCTGCTTTCCGATACTATTGATAAAACTGCCGTTTTACAGAAAACCGTAAAGGGCGGCGCGACCTGCTAAATAAATATTTTTGATAGAATAAAAAGTTAAGATTAATCTGCCGGATCGCATAAGACGATGAAGGGCTTTGAAACGATTTCTCTTTCCATTGTGGTAAGGGAAATCTATGCCCTTTTGTCTGTTGCGATCCTTTTATTTTACCGGAAACAGACCCGAAATAAATCTAAGATAAATATAAAATAGAAAGGAAATGCCCTGTGAAAAAACTTTATTTGATTATTATATTATGCTGTCTCCTTCTTCTGACTGCCTGCGGCAGTTCTGTTGACAAGCCGCCGTCCTTAGAAACAAATTCGAACACGGCGGTGACGTTTACGGATGACTTAGGCCGTCAGGTGACGATAGACCGTCCGGAACGGGTGGTTTGTCTGATTGCCAGTTTCGCGGATATTTGGTATCTTGCCGGAGGGGTAGAACAAATCGTCGCTACGACCAACTCTACCTGGACCTATTTTGATTTGCCCCTGCGGGAGGATATTGTCAATTTAGGCGCTGCTAAGGAGCTGAACATAGAAGAACTGATTGCCTGCAATCCTGATTTTGTCCTTGCAAGCTGTGGTACAGACCGTAATACGGAACTGGAGTCTGTCTTTGATGAAATGGGAATCAATACTGCGTATTTCGCCGTCAACTCATTTGAAGATTATCTTCGAATGCTAAAGATCTGCACGGAGATTACCGGCTTTTCCGAAAACTATGAAACCTACGGTACCGCCGTCCGGTCACAGGTGGAAAATGCTATTGCAAGAGCGGACGGTTCGTGTCCGAGCGTTCTGTATATCCGTGCCACCGGAAGCAGCTGTAAGGTAAAAAACAGTGAGGGAAGCGTACTCGGAGAGATGCTCGCCAATCTGGACTGCAAGAATATAGCAGACAGCGAAGACAGTCTTTTGGAACAACTGAGTATAGAATCCATCCTGCTATATGATCCGGACTATATCTTTGTGGTGTTGCAAGGGTCAGACCCTACAGATGCGCAGGCAATTTTGGAAACCACGCTTTTACAGAATCCTGCCTGGGCTTCTCTGACTGCCGTACAGGAAGGACGATATTATGTGATGGACCAAAACCTTTACAACATGAAACCAAATGAAAGATGGGGGGAAGCCTATGAGAAGCTTGCGGATATTCTGTACCCGGCGCAGTAACGGTATTTTTTTTGCAAAGCTGTTCATCTTGACCTTGGCAACAGCAATAATCAGCCTGTGGATTGGCTCAGTGAAACTGTCACCTGAACAGGTACTTGATGTGCTGACCGGAAGGGATATTAATTCAATAGCGGAACGAATCATACTTTACAGCCGTCTGCCCCGTACCTGCGCTGCAATGCTGGCGGGTGCGGCTTTAGCAGTTTCCGGTACAGTCATTCAGACGGTTCTGAATAACCCTCTTGCGTCTCCCGGTGTTATCGGCGTCAATTCCGGCGCGGGATTTGCCGTGGCTTTAATCTGTGCTGTCTCGCCACTGGCACAGCAGTATACTCCCCTTGTGGCATTTTGCGGAGCATTGGCAGGCGTTCTTCTGGTAACGTCATTGTCTCAGCGCACTGCTGCTTCCCGCATGACCGTAGTTCTTGCAGGCGTTGCCATATCCACTCTGTTCAGCGCCGGTATTGATGCTGTGGTCACTTTGGTGCCTGATGCAGTAAACGGCATTACAGACTTTCGTATCGGCGGCTTTACAGGCGTTACCATGACACAGCTTGCCCCTGCAGCCATATTGATTCTTGTCAGTTTGGGAATCACGCTCTCCCTCTCTCAGCAGATGGACATCCTTGCACTGGGCAGTGATACGGCTCAAAGCCTCGGTCTTTCTGTACAGTTTGTGCGATTAATTTTGTTGGTTATGGCTGCTGCCCTTGCCGGTGCGGCAGTGAGCTTTTGCGGACTGATGGGTTTTGTGGGGCTGATAGTCCCCCATACCATGCGGCGTTTATTGGGTGAAAACAGCTTCCCACTGTTACTTTCCTCCGCCCTGGGAGGCGCTTTCTTTGTAACGGTATGTGATTTGTTGGCAAGAATATTATTTTCGCCGTTTGAGCTTCCTGTCGGCATCATTCTTGCATTTACGGGAGTTCCATTCTTCCTATGGCTTCTCTTTAAACAGAAAGGGGTGCGCACATGATTCGACTTAATAATCTCTCTGCCGGATATTTCGGGAACCCTGTTATACAGAACATCACGATGGAATTTACGCCGGAGAAGGTAACAGTTCTGCTCGGTCCCAACGGCAGCGGAAAGTCCACTCTGCTGAAGGCTGCGCTTGGTCTGCTGCCACCGATAAATGGTGAGGTTTTGTATGATGATGTGGACATCCGGCAGCTGAAACGCAGGCAGATTGCCCAAAAGGCAGCGTTTCTCACCCAAAGCCGGAACACACCCTCTATTCAGGCACTTCGGATGGTTCTGCACGGACGTTTTCCATATCTGACTTACCCCAGACACTACGGCAGGCAGGATTATGCCATTTCCCGCCAAGCTATGGAGTCCACAGGCAGCCTGCAGCACGAAGATACCAATGTCAGCCGGCTCAGCGGCGGCCAGCGTCAGGGCGTATATTTAGCAATGGCGCTGGCACAGGATACACAAACCGTTTTCATGGATGAGCCAAACACCTATTTAGATATCAGCCGTCAGTTTCAAATGATGCAGACTGCCCATTCTCTTGCCAGTGAGGGAAAAGCGGTTGTACTGGTACTCCACGATATTTCATTGGCGCTGCGTGAAGCGGATTGCATTGCGGTATTTCAGGAAGGCAGCCTTCTTTGCTGCAATACACCGGGTTGCGTTTACCAAAGCGGTATTCTGGCGCAGGTGTTCGGCGTAGGCGTACACCGCATGAATACCCCGCACGGTACGCAATATTACTGTATACCAAAAGAGAATGTCAAAGATTGAAAGTTTCAACCGAACTGGTTCGGTTTACTCAATCATTTGTGTCCGATGGTCACAAACTCACAGGCTGAGAAAGAAAGAAGGTAATAGAAATGCCATATTTTCCTATGTTCATAAATTTAAAAAATAAACCTGTCCTGATTGTGGGCGGCGGAGCTGTCGCACTTCGTAAGCTGCAAAAGCTGATGCCTTACGGTGTACTTCCAACAGTTGTCGCACCGCACATCCTGCCTGAATTTGAAACACTTCCTAATGTCAAGCTGTGCAAACGCAGTTTCAATGTTTCTGATCTGCGGCCGCGCCCTTCGCTGGTCATTGCCGCAACAGACAATAAAACGATAAACCGCAAGATCTCCGTTCTTTGCCGGAAACACCATATTCCCGTGAATGTGGCGGATGATCCGGAGCTTTGCAGTTTCCTGTTTCCGGCATTGGTACAACAGGGTTCCTTCTCGGCCGGATTCTCCACCGGTGGAGCCAGCCCCGTGGCGGCGGCATATTTTAAAGAACGATTGAATGAGATTCTTCCGGAAGGTTTAGACAAACTTCTTTCCTGGTTGGAGTCTCTACGTCCGACACTGAAAGCTTCCATACCGGAACAGAATAAGCGTGCAGCGGTGTTTCGCAGACTGTTTTACGCTTGTCTGGCAAAAGGCACACCTTTGACGCAGGCGGAAACGGAAAAATATATTGCCAGCAAACCTCTTGGCAGCGTTGCGTTAGTGGGCGCAGGATGCGGCAAAGCAGATTTGATCACCATGCGTGGATTGCGGCTGCTGCAGCAGTGTCAGGCAGTGGTATACGATGACTTGATCGACCCTGCCTTGCTGGATGCGGCGCCGGAATCCGCTAAACGCTTCTACATGGGTAAGCGCAGCGGAATACATGCTGCATCACAGGCTGAAATCAACCGGCAGCTTATTGAACTGGCACGTTCCGGCTTACAAGTGGTTCGTCTGAAAGGCGGGGATCCCTACCTCTTTGGACGCGGCGGCGAAGAGATACTTGCTTTAAAAGCCGCCGGAATTTCCTGTCATGAGGTTCCGGGCATCCCCTCTGCGATCGGTATAGCGGCTGAGGCTGGAATTCCTGTTACCCATAGGGGAATAAGCCGTAGTCTGCATATCATTACAGCCCATACCGCCGACACGCCGGACGGATTACCGGAAGATTTTGATACTCTGGCAACGCTGTCAGGTACATTGGTATTTCTAATGGGCTTAGAACGGCTGTCAACCATCACCACACGGTTAATAGCAGCCGGCAAAGATGAAAACACGCCTTCCGCCGTGGTCTCCGGAGGCAATGCACCAAACCCGGTTCAGGTTCGCGCACCGCTTTCCCAATTGGAACAGGCTGTAAAAGCTGCCAATGTATCCGCACCGGCAATTATTCTCGTTGGCGACGTGACGGCTATTGACCTATCCGCACATCCGAAAGGATAAAGGACAAAACAGATTTAGCTTACAAGTTTTTATTATTCAAAATATTGCTGCTCCATATAACAAATTATTTTCCTTATAGCTGTTTCCTGTTTATAATCGGAAAACTGACAACAACGCATACTATACACAAGGCAGCTGCGACGACGATAGCTTTTATATATGCATCAATTTCCTCTGCACCAATAAGAAGCGAATTAGTATCCATCAACATCGTAGGTGAATATGCCTTTACTTTCGGAATGACGCTCAATAAGTATGCTAAAAGCACCGTCCCACCTGTACACAGGGAAACACCCGTGGTATTCTGCAACAACGCCGAGAACAGAACAATAAGGCATATCACCCACACACCGAACAACCACCATATAGCGACCGAGGAGAATAAGTTATCAGCAATACCGTTGTCCCAAAAATAAGCATTGTAGCCATAGGTAATAGCGAAACAAATCCCGTAGCCAAACGTCCAAAGCGATAGCAACAGCAAAGTTTTTGCAAGCACTACTTTGTATCTTGACAGGCCTTTTGTCAGCACAAGCAGCAATGTTCCGGATTTGTATTCTTTGGTAAATATATCGCTGAAAATTAATACATAAGCAATAAGCGCCATAGGAATGTTCTTAAAAAACTGCGTCCATGAAGTCATTGCGTCTACCTGAATATTCGTGACAATCAATCCGCTTTCCGCCAGTGTTTCTGACTGCATTTCCATTAACCACGGCGTCAACTTTGCAATCGCAGGATTCATAATACCAAACAGGACAAACAGCAGTATGAGGATAATGATTTTTCCTGTCCGTGTAACTTCAAGACATTCTTTTTTCATAAAAGCAAGCAATGACTTCATTTTGTCACCTCCAAAAACATTGATTCAAGCGTTGGCTCTATTCGTTCAATTTTCTGTATGGGTATTCTATTTTCAGCAACGTATTGCATGATGACAAAGAAACGCTCCTCACCGCCATTAAAAACAAGCGTATTTTGTTCCGTGCGTTGGAGGTCGCCAAATATTTTTATAAGTGTATCGGCAGTATCTTTTTGTTCTGTTTCGATGATAAATTCGTCAGATGACCGCTTGTTTCGCAGTTCTGCAATGGTTCCCTGCATGGCGATTTTTCCATTGCTCAAAAAAGCGGCTGCTGCGCATATACGTTCAACATCTGAAAGAATGTGCGTGGAAAAAAGCACCGTGGTCTGTTCCCTTGCTGCAAGAAGAATATCCAAAATTTCCTTTCGCCCTATAGGGTCAAGCGCTGAGGTCGGCTCGTCGCAGATTAAAAGTTTGGGTCGGTTTAGAAGTGCCTGAGCAATTCCCAGACGTTGCTTCATTCCCCTTGAAAATCCTTTGATACGGTGGCGTTCTCTACCAAGACCGACTAATTCTAACAGTTCTTCGCTTCTTGTCACAACATCGGATTTGTCCATCCCACTTACCTCTCCGCAAAAATTCAAATATTCAAGCGGTGTCATATAGGAATAGAATTCCGGCACATCAGGCAGATAGCCGATGTAACGATTGGTATCGGTCTGCCCGAAATGCACTTTTTCACCCATAACATAAACTTCACCGCTGTCCGGTTTTAGAAGCCCGAGAATTGCTTTCATCGTCGTTGTTTTTCCTGCGCCGTTTTTACCTATAAAACCGAAAATGCTGTGTTCGGGTACAGACAGATCAATCCCGCAAAGCACTTCTTTGCTGCCGAAATTCTTTTTCAGATTTTGTATTGCCAACACATCCATTTCAGTCGTCCTCCTTTCCAAGCAGGAAGTACAGGATCGGACCGATAAACTCCATGCCGACAATCGTAACAACGAGCCACAGAGTACGATTGCCTCTTTTATAATTCTTATGGGTTAAAATGTGAAAAAGCGTGTAACCCAGCAGAGCAAACTCCGCGATTGCCAACGGAATTAAAAACGGTAGAAATTCCATAATCTTATCCATTCTTTTTTTCCTCCTTTCCGTAAGTTTCCACGCAGAATCCTTTATATCCACAGCAGGCACAGGTCAATTTTCTGAGTGTCGGGGTATGGTTAGCCCAAAAAGCCTCTTTATGATTAGGCTTAAAGATCTCGTGGCACTGTGGACAGATATACACAACTCTTTTGAAATAAAAGTTTGATATCAAAACCGCATATGGAATGAGTACTAAGACATAAAGTGCAAAAAGCCACCATATCCCTGCGGCAATCCAAAGAATGATAGATGTCCACTGAACTATGGCGATAGGAATACCTGTAATCAGCAGGATTGCATGCAGCTGTTTCATTTTCTTTTTGTTTTCCATCGCATAAGCTATATCACCGATAGATTCAACGGAGAAATTGGGGGCGTTCTTCAGCTCTCGTTTTATCCCATCAAGCATATCAAGTTTTGCCTGTCTTTCGCTTACTTCTTCACGAAGAAGCTGTTCCTGCTGCTCAAGCAAAACGGAAATAACACTTCCGGGATCGTCTCCGGACAGCAATTCTCCTATACTATTAATAGAGATACCGGCGTCACGAAGAAAACATATGATCTTCATCCGCTTGAAGTCATCCTCTGAATAAAGCCGTCTGCCACCCTCGGACAGTTCACTGGGTACCAAAATCCCACGTGTATCATAGTACTGCACCGTTCTGACTGATACGCCGCAAAGCTTTGCAATTTCTCCAGTCGTGTATTTCGACATAGCCTTCACCTCCTTACACTGCTGATTTTACAACGTTACGCAGCGTTACAAGCAATATATTACGCAGGGTAATATTTAATTTTTTTAAAAATCCTCATAGATAAAAATGAAAAAAGAGGAATTAACCTCTTTTAGGAAGAAACCTCTTTTCTTACAATGCTTATCACCAACATCACATAATTAAAAATCTCCTTCATATAATCTTTCTACTTTGCAGCATTTTCTGACATAATTATTACCTCCGATATTTTCATGGTAGTGTCAAATCTACTACCTATTTTTTTGATAAAAACCTTTATTTTCGGGAGA
>CAZRKN010000049.1:0-32936 GCA_964600805.1 uncultured Bacteroides sp.
CCGTTCAGTTCAGGAATAACAAGACCGATTGCCTTAGCAGCACCTGTGCTGTTAGGAACGATGTTAATAGCGCCTGCACGTGATCTTCTTAAATCACCTTTTCTCTGAGGTCCGTCAAGAATCATCTGATCGCCTGTATATGCATGAATTGTGCTCATGATACCTGATTTGATTGTTGCAAGGTCATTAAGAGCTTTTGCCATAGGTGCCAGGCAGTTTGTTGTACAGGAAGCAGCTGAAATAATTGTATCTTCTTTTTTCAGACTTGTATGGTTTACATTGTAAACGATTGTAGGAAGGTCATTTCCAGCAGGAGCGGAAATAACAACTTTCTTAGCGCCGGCATTGATATGTGCCTGTGCTTTTTCCTTAGATGTGTAGAAACCGGAGCACTCCAGAACTACGTCTACTCCAAGCTCTCCCCAAGGACAATTGTTAGCATCCGGCTCTTTATAAATCTTAAGAGTCTTGCCGTCAACCGTGATGGAATCTTCACCGGCTGAAACAGTGTCGCCTTTTTCATATCTGCCCTGTGAAGAATCATACTTCAACAGATGAGCCAACATCTTAGGGCTTGTCAAATCGTTGATTGCTACTACTTCGTATCCTTCTGCACCAAACATCTGTCTGAATGCAAGACGACCGATACGACCAAAACCATTAATTGCTACTTTTACTGCCATTTTAGTTTCCTCCTACTAATTAATTGATTTTATATCGTTTTGCCAGGCTGTATAATACTGATTGGCAAAATTTTGTCAGTAATGATATTGTACCTAATCTGTCCTAAAAATTCAAGATGTAAATCACAAATATTTGGAACTTTATGATAAAACTTCCATATATACCTTTTTTTAACATATATTTTTCCCTATAAATATCTTTCTTGCTTATTTTTATAAAATGTACTAAACTAACAGAAAAACAATCAGCAGCTGCTTTTATTTAGGTTATGCAGCGGAAGGAGAATTTATTATGCCGATTACCGCCGATTATCATCTTCACTCTTCTTTCTCAGGAGATTCCGATACGCCTATGGAAGAAATGATATTGAAGGGAATAAAGCTGGGTTTAACACAGATGTGTTTTACGGAGCATCACGACTTTGACTATCCCGTCACGGCAGAGTTTCCCGCCGGATTCTTTGAATTAAACCCTGATTCATATATTTATGATTTCCTGAAATACAAAGAAAAATACGCAGATAAAATAGAACTCTGTCTTGGTGTTGAGCTTGGAATGCAGCCTCATCTTTCAAAAAGAAACGCTGCTTTTGCAAAAGCCCACGACTATGACTTCATTATAGCCTCTTCGCATCTTTGTAACGGACAGGATCCCGCTTTTCCAGCTTTCTATGAAGGAAGAAGCCAGAAAGAAGGCTACTTGGAGTACTTTGAATCAATTCTTGATAACTTAAAGGTTTACAGCAATTTTGATGTTTACGGACATCTGGATTACGTCGTCCGCTATGGTCCCGGAAGAGATGAGGGCTACTCTTACGAGCAGTATCGCGAAGTTATAGATGCGATTTTGGAAAAAATAATTTCCATGGAAAAGGGAATCGAGGTTAATACGAAAGGACTTTCCAAAGGGTTACGCGATGCTAACCCCTGTACGGCCATCGTCCGCCGTTATAAAGAACTGGGCGGTGAGATCATCACCGTCGGCTCGGACGCCCATGCGCCGGAAGACATAGCTGCCCATTTTGACAGAGTCACAGGTATTCTAAAAGAATGCGGGTTCGATTATTACTGTACCTTCGAGAAAAGAGAGGCGACTTTCCATAAACTTTAATCACAATTATGTAAACTGTGGAAGTTTGGGAAAGATATATATTCCATCGCAGGCACGCTTTCGCTGCGCTCAACCGTAGCGGTACATAACATACCAAAATACGGTATGTAAGTACCGACGGTCTCACAGCACCTGCTTATGGAATATATATCTTTCCCAAACCATATCAGTTTATATATCTACTTGATAATCACTCCCCCTCCAAGTACATATCCATCTTCATAGAACACCGCTGCCTGTCCCGGCGTAATAGCTCTGACAGGCGCATGGAAGCTGCATTTCACCATATCTTCTCCCACCTTTTCAATCGTGCATCTCTCCCCTTTATGTGCATAACGAATCTTGACAATCGCCTCTCTCGGCTCCTTCAAATCTTCCATTCCCATGAAATTCAAATTATTGCAGAACAAAGTATCTCCAAAGACATCTTCCGCTTCGCCTATAACCACTTCGTCACTCTCCGGTCTGATTTCAGTAACAAAAACAGGATGTCCCATTGCCAGATTAAGCCCCTTTCGCTGCCCTATAGTGTAATGTGTAATGCCAAGGTGCTCCCCCAGAACAGTTCCGTCCTTTGTTACATAATTCCCCCTGCCCGGTACTCTTCCATCTGCAGCCTTATCTATGTATGAGGCATAATCATTGTCCGGAATGAAGCAAATCTCCTGACTGTCAGGTTTATGGGCAACAGGAAGCCCGGCCTTCTCTGCAATATTTCGTATTTCTTCCTTTGTATACTCTCCGACAGGCATCAGAGTATGGGCAAGCTGGTACTGCGTAAGGTTATATAAGGCATATGTCTGGTCTTTAGATGCAGCAGCGGAATTTTTTACGGCAAATCTGCCATTGGGAAGCTTTGAAACTCGGGCATAGTGTCCAGTTGCAATATAATCAGCTCCTATTTCCAAGCTTCTATGCAGCAAAGACTCCCACTTCACATAACGGTTGCATGCAATGCATGGGTTTGGTGTCAGCCCATTCAGATATGCCTCTACAAAGTAATCAACTACTTTCTCCTTAAACTCTTTTTTAAAATTCATAACATAATGAGGAATCTCTAACTGCTGCGCCACCGCTCTGGCGTCATCGACTGCCGACAAACCGCAGCAGCCGCCATTCTGTGACCGGACAGCGGTTTCTTCATCCTGCCATATCTGCATGGTTACTCCAATCACGTCATACCCCTGTTCCTTTAACAGATATGCGGCTACTGATGAATCCACTCCGCCGGACATTCCCACCACTACTTTTTCCTTCATACATTTTTCCTTCCTTTATCATTGTTCTGCTTTTGCCATTTTACGCATACTATGAAATAATCAATCTTTTACTGGTGATTTATGCAGCGCAGAAATCCTTTATTGATCGGAACCGTTATTTTGACTGTCACCGGACTTCTAAGCCGCTTCATAGGCTTTTTTTATCGTATTTTTCTATCCAAAGTATTCGGTGCGGAGGGAATGGGCATATATCAGCTCACCTCTCCTGTGCTGGCGCTTTCTTTTTCACTGACTGTAGCAGGTATGCAGACCGCTATCTCTAAATATGTCGCAAGCGAAACCTCTACTCATGATTATAAAACATCATTTCGCACCTTATGGACCGGATTTGTTATTTCCATGGCGGTTTCCTTTGCCTGCACGGCATTTATTTACAAATATTCGGACTGGATAGCGGTTACTTTTTTATTGGAAGAGCGAACCGCCCCTTTACTTCGTATTATATCACTTTCAATACCTATGGCTACAGTTCATTCCTGCATAAACGGATATTTTTACGGAATAAAGAAAACCGCAATCCCGGCTTTGTCACAGTTATCAGAACAGGTTGTAAGGGTAGGTTCAGTTTACATAATCTATTATATCTGCCTGCTTAAAAATATGACCCCTACCATAAGTTTTGCAGTTGTCGGGCTTGTTATCGGAGAAAGCGCTTCAATGTTTGTCTCAGCCATCGCTATTATATGCCGTTCTTTCAAACTGTTCGGCAGACACGCACATCTGAGGTTTTTCTCATACCCGTCGGGCAGTGCGTTTACAGTATATAAAACTATTACCGAAAATTTACTTAAGCTTGCCATCCCGCTGTCTGCGAACCGCATCATTATCAATATATTGCAAAGTATAGAAGCTGTTTTCATTCCAAACAGGCTGATGCTGTATGGACTAAGCAATTCCAATGCCCTAAGCGTCTACGGAGTATTAAACGGCATGAGCCTTCCGCTTATTCTGTTTCCATCCGCCATCACCAACTCCATTTCGGTTCTGTTACTTCCTATCGTATCAGAAGCCGAGGCAAGCGGCAACAGAAATACCGTAACAAAAGCGATTATTAAATCCATAAAATATTGTATGCTTCTTGGTTTCGGCTGCACGGCGCTCTTTCTATTGTTCGGACGTATGGCCGGTATGGTTTTATATAACAGCAGACTTGCCGGAAGCTTCATTCTTACACTCAGCTTTATATGCCCTTTCATGTATGTAGCGAGTACTCTAAACAGCATTCTGAACGGGCTGGGAAAAACACACCTCACCTTTATATACAGCATCATAAGTCTGCTTGTGCGTCTGGCTTTTGTATTTTTTGCTATTCCCGTCTGGGGTATCAAAGGATACTTATGGGGAATGCTTGCGAGCCAGATGGTGCAGACGCTGCTGTGTACGGTCTCGGCACTGCGGATTTCTAAATCTTCCAAAACCGAAAGCATAATCTGATACCGGAAGTAGTCCGACAGTGGAAAAATGAATACTTGCGAATACCGGAAGTATATACTATAATATCATAGGATTCGGGTGTCAAAAGGTGCTCATATAAAATATCACTGGCAGATTGCACAAAATGTTCACGAAGTGCATTGCGAAGGAATATGAGATTTTCTTAATATTCCGATTCGATACCCAACAATTTCGGGACATGGATGTCCCGAAAAGCCCGCAGTGAGCCCGGACGGCGAATGGCGGGCGGTTGCGTCCGTTATCCGCAACACAGTCGGAATATTTAGAAAATCCATATTCCGAAGTCAGGTACGAGGGAACATTTTGTGCAATCTGCCATCTCAGTTCATAAAATGCACCTTTTGACACCCGAATCCATTTTCTTGAAATAACAAAAAAGATAAAGGAGCAGTGTTTAAATATGTCGTTTCATTATGTCAACCAATTGCCGACTCCGGCTGAGATACGGGAGCAGTTTTCGGTTCCGGCACACCTTGCTGAATTGAAGAAGCAGCGTGATAAGGAAATCAGTGATGTTATTACAGGCAAAAGCAATAAATTTCTGGTAATCATCGGACCATGTTCGGCGGACAACGAAGATGCTGTATGTGATTATATCAGCCGTCTCACCAAAGTTAACGAAAAAGTTAAGGACAAGCTGATTTTAATTCCGAGAATCTATACAAATAAACCCAGAACTACAGGCGAGGGATATAAGGGTATAACAAGCCAGCCTGACCCTGAGAAAAAACCCGATTTTACCGCAGGATTGATTGCCATGCGTAAAATGCATATCCGTGCAATGGAGGAATCTGAGCTGACGGCGGCAGATGAAATGCTTTATCCCGATAACTGGGGTTATGTCGAAGATATCCTTTCTTACGTAGCTATCGGCGCTCGTTCTGTAGAAGATCAGCAGCATCGTATGACCGTAAGCGGTTTTGACGTTGCCAGCGGTATGAAGAACCCAACCAGCGGCACGCTTTCCGTTATGCTGAACTCTGTTTATGCGGCACAGCATCCACATTCTTTTACATATAGAGGATATGAAGTACAAACCACCGGAAATCCACTGGCTCATGCCGTACTGCGCGGAGCAGTCAATAAACACGGACAGAGTCTTCCGAATTATCACTATGAAGATTTGATACGGCTGCTTACGTTGTATAACGAACAGGAACTGGTCAATCCGGCATGCATCATTGACGCCAATCATAATAATTCTAACAAAGAATACAAGCAGCAGATTAGAATCGTCAAGGAAGTCATGCACAGCAGAAAACTCAGCCCTGATATTTATAAGCTTGTAAAAGGTGTAATGATAGAAAGTTATCTTGAAGAAGGCGCTCAGAAAGTTGGCGGAGGCGTCTACGGCAAATCCATCACCGACCCCTGCCTTGGCTGGGAAGACTCGGAGAAACTGATTTATGATATTGCAGAATATGAATAATCATTGTTAAAAAATCGTCGCTCAGCAGCGACGATTCCAAGAATGCTTTGCATTCTCAATAGAATGATTTATGCTATGGCGTAATTTCCTATAAGATAAAAAAATGAGCTTAGCCCATTAAACTTCCCTGCCCCTGAATTTTTAGAGGCAGGGGTTTTTGCAAACTCAAACATATCCCATACTTTTTTGTAAATTACTCTATGAAATTATTCCAATATAAAATCCATTCATTTATTCAAGACTGAAAGAAATATCATCTAACGTCCCCCAGCCATCCGCTTTTCCGTTGATCACAACGCCTACTGTTACGATATCTCCTTTTTCAAGGCTGACTCCTTCCACCTTCGGATTCTGCCAAATATCCCAGCCTTTATTGGAAAAGTCGGTTGAGGAAATGATTTTCCCATTTTCATCCTTTACAAATAATGTCATTGTAGTTTCTGTCGTATCATCTCCCTGTGAATAAGCCGTCAGATAATAATCTCCCGCTTCTTTGACCGTCACTTCCTGACTGACCTCGATCGTAAAATCAGAATCATTCCAATAGTGAAAACTGTAGTCCCCGGTATAAGGATTTCCCTCACTGTCGTTTCGTACCGTGCCGCTGCCTGTATTTTCTCTCTTAACATTCCATCCGTTATCTCCGTTTTCAAAGCTGGAATTTGCCAGAAGATTTCCGCCGGTACTCTCTTCTGCTTCCGAAACGTTTTCCTGTCCGTTTTCATTTTCCATCTGCATTTCCGGCTCTGTGGTGCCAAATGTAAACTCATCAAGACTTCCCCAGTCATCACGCCCTGCATGAATGAGTACGCCCAGTCTGACAATGTCACCTTCCTGCAGTTTTGCCGTCACAGAAGGATGCTGCCATACACTCCAGCCTGCATTCTGAAACTCGGTCCCGGCAATTAATTTTCCGTCTGCATCCGCAATATAGAGTGTCAAAAGCAGATCGGAATCTCCCGCTCCCTGTGACCATACCTGTAGATAATAATCATCGGTTTCCCCAATCAATACCTGCTGATACAGATCAATATCAAAAGTATCTGCATTCCAGTAGTGAAAACTCCACTCTCCCGAATGGGCATTGTCAACCGTTTCCTTGTCAATCTGTCCTGCTTTTTTTGTATCCTCTACAACCCATCCGGTACTACCCTCTTCAAAATCCAGATTATTTAAGCGGTTCTTATCGATCAGGTCCGCACCGACCGAAACCGAAAAATCCAATACGGTTCCGAAAAATGCCACATGAGTATCCGTAATCGTCTTTTTGGAAGCAATATCCCATGTTACTTCCACATCCCGGATACTTCCGTCCATATATAATACTTTTGCCGTCTTTGGAAGTTCTGAAACCAGATCATCATCGGAAGCTTTCTCGTCAATTTCTATCGGTTCAAAAGAATAGACGCATACTGCCTTTTCATTATCCAGACTTCCGGGCTCAAAATCAAATGCTCTGACCGCATCCAGCGCTTTTCCGTCAAAATCAAACAGCGTCTGGTTTTCCCACTCATTTCCGCTTCCTTTGGAAACGCCTGCACCTTCTACGGCAAGCCATGCAGGCTCCCAGTAAAAGATGCCAAGCCCTCCTTCACATTCCGAAACGGCATTCATGGTCAATTCCAATACTAACCGCTGATTGTCCACGCTTGCTTCAATTCCCACACTTTTCAGATCTGCTTCCGATACCATATTGGACTTACTGTCCGCATTATCATTGGTAAAAGGGTAGGCGGTCTCTGCAAGTACCGTCTGTTTCCCGAATTTTTCATAGATATTATCTACGTTTTCTTTCATATCAGCGAAACTTCCCTGCCAGTAAGGATAATAAGAAAGTCCGACAATATCGTAATCCGTTACCCCGTTTTCTTCTATTGTCTGAAAGAAATATTCCGTAGCGCCGACTGAGCCGCCTGTCTGTACGTGAATCATGATCTTAGTATCCTGTCCGGCAGGCGTTGTGTCCCTTACTGCCTTAATACCGCTGTTTAAAAATGCTGCCAGCGTTTCCGGATTATCCATAGAACCATAAGGCCAAAGCATACCGTTTCCGATTTCATTTCCGATCTGCACCATATCAGGATAGGCATCTTCACTTGCCAACTCGTTTAGTACCTCATAAGTATAATCATAGACTGCCTGAATCATTTCATCTTGTGACATGTCCTTCCATTTTCCCGGTACTGTCTGGTTTTCAGGATCCGCCCACCAGTCTGAATAGTGAAAATCAAGCAAATAATCTGCACCGGCCTCTTTGATCCTTTTCGCAAGCTTAAGCGTATGCTCTTTATTACAGTAATCTCCTGCCTCAAATGACAATGTAGGATCATTCCAGATACGAAGCCTGAAATAATTACATCCATTGTCCATCAGAAAGGAAACCACATCTGCTTCTTTCCCGTCAAAATCATAAAATTTCCCGCCATAGTCTTCTACAGCCTCCAGGGAAGAAATATCTGCACCTTTGATAAAATATTTTCCTGTCTTGGAATCCGAACCCTCTGTCGCTTCTTCGTCTTTAACATTCTGCTCAACCGTATCCGGTCCATTCCCTTTTCCGCATCCTGAGATTCCGCAAATGCCAAGCCCTATACAAAAAACGATAGCCAAAATTCTTTTTCTCCATCGATTCATTCCGACTACTCCCCTTCTATCTCCATACATAATATGATTTGCTTCTCACAGTCAGATAAAAAGGATGCTGCCATATAACTGCTCTTCAGTTATAGAGCAGCACCCATGCTCTTTACACTAACTTCTACTTCTTAATTAATGTAATATCATCCAAAGTTCCCCATGCATCCGGCTGCCCGTTAATGATAACACCAACCGTTACTGTCTGCCCTGCTTCCAGATCAATTTCAATTTCGGGTGTCTGCACAACACTCCAGCCTGCATTTAAAAACTCTACGGAATCAAGCGTATTTCCTGCATCGTCTTTGATATATAAAGTTATAGGCGTTCCTGTAGTATCATCGCCCTGTGAATACAGTGTCAATACATAAGTACCACTTTCGCTTACTGCAGCATTTTGTGACAGTTCAATAGTAAATGCATCCGCATTCCAGTAATGGAAACTGAACTGACCGGAATTCGGATATGCGTCTCCGTCGTTTCTTGAAATTCCCGCTTCTGTGTTTTCTCTGGTCACATCCCAGCCGTCAAGATCCAATTCAAAACTGGAATTGGTTAAAATATTTCCTTCAAATTCAATATCCTTAACTGTAGTTTCTCCTGTATTGATATCAGATACTGCCGTCTCTATTTCAGACCGGTAAGTGTCTAACGCTGTCTGCGGCGTCATTTCTCCATTTGCCACTGCATTCATAAGCGCATTCACAGAATTGTTCAAAGTGCTGAATCCATTGATACAGTTAATTCTGGATAATCCTTTACTGTAAATATAAGTAACATTTTCTGCTGTCTGTGCGTCATTACACCAGTTTTCCAGCTGGTCTTCCAATAAGTTATCCCATTCTTCATCACTGTCTGCAAGGTCCGTTATCAGATCATATACCAGCGCAACCTCTTCCGGTTTATCCACACCGTTTAAAATGATCCTGCATCCATTTTCTTTTCCGTAGCATGAATATTCTTCTGCGGAATTTCCTTTCGGGAACGGTACCCATCCCCAGTCATCCGACATTTTATCCAAATACATATAGGAAATCCAAAATTCCTCCAGACACATCATGGAAGTACCGTTCTGGAAAGAAAGGATTAAAGAATCCCAATCATCTACTTCCCAATTGATCGGTCTGTAATCCACGGTAGTCGTAAAATCCTGAAATGCCGTCAGCGCTTCTATGATCCTGCCATTGGTAAGATCTACCGTCATTCCCGTCTCTGTCTTATCTGCAATATAAGCTTCATTGGAATACAAATAACACCATCCTAAATCCGCCCTTGCATTAAACCCGTAAATATCAATGGTTCCGTCATTGTCTTTGTCAACATTTGCCTGTTTTGCCACATCTTTAAAAGTATCCCAGTTCCATTCGCCGTTTTCATACAATTCATACAGATCAGGCAGTCCGTATTCGTCAAACAAAGTCTTATTCCAAAAGATACCATAACGAATCTCCGGATCATTTATGATCAACGTATAATTTTTGCCTTTATAATATCCTGCTTCAATAACATCCTGACGCCATTTATAGGCACCAAAATCAATGACTCCAAGATCACTGATCGGATAAGCAATCCCGCCGTCAATCAGCGTCGGAAGCACTGTGGTTGTAATCGCATAACCGATATCACAGACCGGATCGCCTGCAAGAACACTGTTTGTATAATCATCCACATAGTCCTCGCCAAGATCCACGAATTCAATAGTACAATTGTAGGTTTTCTCCACATAAGCAATTCTTTCCGACAATGCGGCATTGACTGCATTTGATTGCGGATCCGGTGTCATATCATAATAAGAACCGATACGAAATACCCTGCCTCCAAAATCATACTCTGCATCTGATGCTGCCCCGGATGTTCCTGCCGTTTCTTCAACATTATCCGATGGCGTACCTGTGTCTGACTCCTGTTTCTCCACACTCTGATCCTGAGTTCCGGAGTTTCCGGAATCACCTGAGCTTCCGCAGGCCGCCAGCGACATACACATCGTCGCTGCAAGCATCAGCGCTGCTGACCTTTTTACTGACAAATTCTTCCTTTTCATACTAATCCTCCAATCTTTTTTCAATTTATTTTTTTAATTTATTTCTGTCATGACGCTTTCGCGGCACAAACAATTCGTAAACAAATTTTGAACTTCTTCATTCCCTGCACTTAGCCGACAATACCTGATCTCTCTATACCTTCCACAAACGATCTCTGACAGATCACATATAATATGATAAGCGGAATGATTGCCAGGATTGTTCCGGTATTATTGATCATGGAAACGAATCCGGGACTGATGAAATTCATGGAACCGCCAAATCCTTCATACTGACTGTAAACATTGACTGCCAGTGAATTTAACGCAGTAGACATCACCTGCGTTTTATTCAAATAAAGAGATGTATAGAAAATATCCGTCCACTGCCATACAAAACCGAATAAAAATACCGTTACCATCATGGGAACCACGCTCGGCACCATGATCTGCACAAACGTCCTGAGCTTTCCGCAGCCATCCACAAACGCAGCCTCTTCCAGCTCTTTAGGCATTCCTTTAAAAAATTGCCGCAGCATATAAATATAAAGCCCGTTTCGTACCCCCATCGTTGTCATGGCCTGAATAAAAAACGGCCAGTAGGTATCGATCAAATTAATGCTGTTTCCCGTCAGTGCTTTAAAAATCCCGAAAATATCAAAAAAACGATATTTCATAAAAAGCGGAAGCATAATGACCTGCGGCGGCACTATCATAGTCACAATGACACAGGCAAATAACAGTTTTTTAAACGGAAAACGAAATCTTGCAAATCCGTATGCCGTAAGCAGACATGCTATAAGTTGGACAAAGGATACGCCTGCTGACAAAATAATTGTTTTCGGCATTACAGCCCAATAATTCATACCCGATAGCGCCAGTTTGTAATTATTCCACGTAAAATTTTTGGCTACATATTTTACACTTGCATCATATAAATCCTTTTCTCTCATAAAAGAGACGCTGAACTTTAAAATAAGCGGCTGTAAAATCGTAAAGCAGATTCCTATGATGATCACTCCCCTGACAATGCTCCAAAGCATCCGTTCTGCTTTAGCAAGTGTCATAGGTTTTCGTACAATATTCTTTTTTACCGATTCCATCTGTGTACCAGCCTCCTTTCCGTTACATTCCGTTACCGCTCATCATAATAGAAAACATGCTTTGAAATAAGTCCACCGATGACTAAGAGGAGCACGGCGATACATACAAAGTATATCCATGCCATCGCAGAACCAAATCCATAATCAATTTCCGTGAATATTGTCCTCTTGATCTCTGTCATCATTTCGTTGTTCTCATTCGTAAACAGATCAATTACGGTATAAATGCTGTTAACCAGTATCAGCGGAGTGATCATCGGGAAGGTGATTTTCCAGAAGTTTTCCCACTGCGTCGCACCCTCCATACTGGATGCCTCATATAAAGACGGGGAAATGGACTGCAATCCAGCCAAAAAGATCAAAATCTGGACACCGGAAGCAACCACTATATCATAAAGTCCGTTTACTGCCCTTGTCAGAATGGAAATGACACCTGCCGGAAGAGAAGTATATTCCACCAGAAAATTCATAACATTCAGATAAGAACCAAGTTCCCCACTGCTAATCTGGGATGTCGTATCCAAAGTACTGACTAACAGATCCGAATTTTCCAAAGACATTACCACACCGGAAGCAATGATGACCGGCAGGAACATGATACTTCTTGCGACTGTTCTTCCGAAGAATTTCTGATTTAATAAATTTGCCGCAAAAAAACTAAAAATCAGTACCAAAGGAACCTGTATCAATATCTGCCCGATACCGGTAAGCAGCATCAGATTAAAATCGGGGTCAATCGCAAACGCTTTTATGTAATGCTCAAAACCATGTTCGGATGCCATCGTAAGCTGATATCCCTCATTTGTTACCTGCATATTACTTAAGCTGAAACGCAATGATTCCACAATCAGAGGCAGAAAGATAAATAAAAATCCGATCAGGAACGGCAGGATAAATAAAAATCCGCTGACCGCTTCCCTTCCTGTTAAAGAAAGCTGCCGTTTTCCGTTTTGTTTTTTGAAATAATTCATACTAATAACCATGCTCCTTTCTCAGCCTGCGAATTTGTATGTGTGTTTTATACACAATTTCTAAGGCATCAATGATGCCTGCACAAATATTGCGTAACACATGCAGGCATGTGTGAAAAATCAAAGATTTTTCAATCTAGCCCTCCCGCCTTTTTTACGGTAAAATCTTTTGCCCCAACCAAAATACCGTCTACCGTCACTTCGTCGTCAGTATAGTTTACATAAATAATACTTCCGTCACTATAGGTTACTTTTACAACATCATGGAAAAGAATTTCATGCGCCACCATTTCCTCGCACTGCAGATATCCCATTTCCTCATTAAGCCGCTTATATGTCTCTATTGCCTGATCCATCCATGCTTCATAATTTACGGAGTAAAGCGAATCATAGTCCGTTTCCTTTAGAATGGAATTTTCCTCATAAATCCATTTAAAGTTAAGCCCTGCACCGCTTTCCACGCTTTTTAATACACTTGTTTTATAGTCATCCTCAAGATTTAACGCCTTTCCCGCATATTGGATGTGTCCGTGGATCACCATTTCATAAAAAGGAATTTCTTCGTCTATTATCATGTAATGGTTAGAGAAAAGCGGTACATTTATAAGGTCATTCGCGTATTCCCAAATATAAGTATTGGCATTATCTCCCAAAAGAGCAAAATCCGCCTCTTTCATTGTCTCTGCTGCAGATGTATTGCGCCCTTTTGCCATCTGTCTGTCCGTATAATTTGCAGTAATAAGATCCGAATACAACTCCCATGACAGCGTTCCAAGCCCCACACCCGAAACAGACTTTTTGTCTAACTCTTTTGTCAGTTTTTCCGTGACTGCTTCTACATAATAAGGACTGATGAGACTTGCCAGCTCTCCTTCGCTCACCCGGCTTGCAAGACCATATTCGATCACCTTGATATTCGTATTGTCAAAATACCTGGGAGCATACTTCATGGCGCTGTATCCGTCAAACATTTTATCCTGATAGACATATTGCAGATCCACTGTCATATAGAGCGGTATCCCTGCTCCGTCTGTATATTCCATAAAATCGGAAAGCTTAACGCCTCCGTGACTCAATCCGGATACCACATTCAATCTTGTTGCCGCCGTTCCATGCAGACCTCCGTTCATCCATCCGGAATAAACTACCCTTAAATCTTCCACCCCGTTTTCCTGTAGATGTCCGGAAATTTCCTTTGCCTGAGCAAAAGTCGTCACCGCACAGACAGAAGTGTATTTCACGCCCAGCATGGTTTTGGATTTGTCGATAGCGCCAATATATTCCACATAGAACGGGAGCTCTTTTTTCCCGCTTTCAGCTGACAGGATGCCTCTGTCAGCCAGATACTCCCTATAGCACTTTGCCATGCCGGAATAGTCCGCTTCTTCTCCTGATAAAAAGGCATACCTTATTGCATAATCTCCCTCAAACTCAGGATTGGAATACATATAATAGCTGTTTGCGCCTACCATATCATCCAAAGATGCAGTGCCGTATTGTAAATAGCTAAAGGAAGCATACACATCATTATATCCCGTGGTCTTTCCCGAAACTTCCGCATTGATCACCGCATTGGCATCTGAGCCTTCAATCACCGCAAACAGGGCTTTTTCTTCCTCTTTTATACCAAATACCGGCATCTTGACCGTATTCGTTACATCGATCTGACTCTCATAATAAGCATTGTAGATCATAGTCTTATCCTGTCCGTAGACCTGTGCGCCGTAAGAAGCCACCGAAGTTTTTCCGTTGTTAAAATAAATCAGTGCACCGCTTCCGTCCGGTACAAAGAGATAGCCATCCTCTTTCATGGAAGCGCCGAAATATTTCAAAAGATCAATGTTAACCAGATAGTATCCGTTGTCATTATAAGCAATTTCTTCCGGATCAATGGAAGCTAAAAGCGTTTCCCCTTCCAGTCTGTAAGTAATGGGAATCTGAAACCATACGCTGTCGTTACCCTCTTCATATCCTATATTTGCCGTATCCAGTTCAAAATCCGCTTCTGTATAGCCTGCCTCTTCAAAATAACCCGCCAGTTCTTCTTTCAGATAATCTTTTACCCCGCCACGAAGAATATACAGACTTTTTTCTTTCACAGTCGGATACTGTGCACCGATCTCATCCAGTTCCTTCTCCGTCATCCGGTCCGGATCATACAGGGTATAATTGCGGTTGATCTTCCTCTTTTGGGAATCGGACATTGTTTCAAGAAAGCCATCCATCCTCTCTTTTTCAATCGCCTCAGGAAGCAGGATAAATGCGCTTCCCTCTCCGATCATGTAAGTGATCTTAATACCGTCCTCAAGCTTTTCCACTTCAAACTGTCCTTCTTCAATGGAGGCAGTATAGTTGTTCATCGTGCTGCTTTGTGTACTTTCATTGATATAAGTAAGAACAATCTGGGATTTTAACAGTTTCTGATAGTATCCGCTGGAAACGGTATCATTTTCTATATCCACCGGATTAGAAAACCATACCTGACCGGAGCTTTTCTCCTTTACGGCAATATCTGTTTCCACTTCGTCGAAATAAAGCTCCAGGCTCTCGTTTTCCGCCACAAGTATCATCTCATTTAATGCTGCTTCTTCCTGCTTCGTCTGACTTTCTTCTGCATGGACAATTCCTGATTTACCGGTAAGTGTCAGGGAGGCGGTCAACAGAAACGCAATCATGCTTGTTCTTAATTTTTTACCCTTTTCCATTTGCCCTCCTCCTTTACCGAAATCTGATTTCTTTATATACCGTAGAAACAAAAACAATGATTTCCGAAATCACGTTGAAAAACAACAGGCCGATAAACAAAATGATTCCCATCCCGATTACCGTTATGATACAGGTAAACACCGTTTTCCCAAATGAGTACTCATGCGTCTCCATCGTTCCCATAAAAATGAGTATGGCGGTCCAGGCATAAGCGATAAACCCTAATATGTAGTAAAACGCTCCTTCCTCACTTGTGATCACATGACTGAAAAGCACAAGCGGCAGCCGGATTAACACGATTGGAAACAACGCATACCCGATGGCAATAAAAATATCCTTCATCCGCCCTTTTCCGTCCATCAGTGAAGTAGTACACCAGTTTGCCACGCACCAAAGCGTAAACACCAACAAAACAGTTATCACATCCACAAGCACATTTACCTCGGAAATACGGTTCTCATTAAATAAAAATGCCGTGTTCAGTTTTTCCATGCCAAGCGTCAGAACGGTCAGCGCCACAAAGGTAAGCGCAGCAGACAGACTTCCCTTCTTCTCCCGCTTTAAATCCCAAAAACCGTCTGCGGGATGAAAAATTACATAAAATACATACTTTAATGCTTTTCCATATAGCATCGAACCTCACCTACCCATCTTCTATAGCGCAGAATCTTCTTCACTACCCAAGTGATGAAAAATATAACCGCCGCTGCAATCACGGCTTTTGTCAGATATTTTTCCATCACTTCCTTTCGATAATAAGAAAATGCCTTTGAGTAATATTTTTTACTGTTTCCGAGTTTGAAGCATTCCATCGCTTCTTTGTACTGACCTTCTGTCAGATATGTTTTTCCGAGTCCGGTATAAGCAAGCTCACTGTTGGAATTATATTTTAATACCTCCTGCCATTGCTTTGTTGCTCCCTGTGCGTCTCCTGAATTATTAAGTCTGATCGCACTTAAAAGATGCTGTCCGTACTCCGTAATATCAAATACAAGAATGCTGTTTAAAATATTGTCCAGTACATAAATCCTGCTTTCGTCTTTTCCGAGCCCGATAGAAACCGGCTTTTGGAAATTGCCTTCCCTGATTCCGTTTCGTCCGAATGCAAATAAGGAAATTCCGTCATAATCATAGGCAAAAATTTTCCCGTCCGTTTCATCTAAGATAAAGTAACAGCCATAGTCCGTTGCCGCTACATCCACGAAGGAAGACCAGTCATAACCGAAGGTGGCGCCGGCAAGATCCCCGATGATATCATTTTGTCCAAGCCGCCTTAAAATGTCCGTTCCGGTAGGATTCAGCCTTCTGATGGCATCCGCACCGCTTTCCCGGTCATCATCGGAAAGATTATTGATTGTCGCATATATAAAATTTTCATTATCAGCAAAGATATTACTGTATTCCGTAGGAACGATCGTTTCCATCCTGTCCTTCTGTGCCTGGGTGGAAAAATAATTTTTCCAGATATATGTAAACATACTGACACTGACCTGCGTCGCCCCCATAAATCCCTGGAATTCCCCTTCACCGTTAAACTCCACCAGACCCATATTGATCCCGTATGCTATCACATAGATTCTTCCTGCTGCATCTACCACAACTTTCGTTGGTGAATAATCCTGTGTATCAGGAATAAGGGTTGTAACCGGACGCCCGATTTCTCTTAAATAATTTCCGATTTGGTCATACTCCACCACACGGCCGTTTCCGGTATCCGCAACATAAATATTTCCTTCCTCCGTTACAAAAACCCCCTGCGGACTCTTTAACGAATCGGAAACCTCTTTCGCCGAAGTGATTTCCATCTTAAGCTCACCGTCCGTGGACAGCACCAGAATTCTGGAATTTCCCGTATCTGCAACATAAAGGGCATCCTCAGTCACAAACAGATCCGACGGATAGCTAAGCGGTGTCCCGATCTCCGTTTCCGAAATGGTTTTGGTATACAGATACGAATGCGGTTCCTTCACCTCTTCTCCCCAATAATTATAAGAATAGGTATCATAAGGCATATCCGCCTGTACTTCTGCTACATCCGCAAACATGACCACTGCCATGATCACGGCAGTCAGAAAAATCATCATTTTTCTTCGCCTCATCCTATCCCTCCTTAATCCTTAATTCCCGAGGAAGCCATTGTCTCCACAATATTACTCTGGCAGAGCACGAATAATATGATCGGAACCGTCATCATAATGACCGTTACAGCAGCAGATACACCTGCTCTCGAGATGCCGGCTGCCGATATCTGGCTTAGTGCATAAGGAAGTGTTTTCAAATTCTCACTGTAAATATAGTTTGCACCCTGTATGTTCCACAAATCCTGAAAGCAGAAAATAAGCAGGGTAAGAAGTGCAGGCTTTACCTGCGGCAGCGCCACTTTAAAGAACACCGTAAATTCTTTTGCCCCGTCAATCCTTGCCGCTTCCAAAAGCGCATCCGGAATCTGCTCCATAAACTGTTTCATAAGGAACAGTCCCAAAGGTTTTGCAATCGCCGGCACTATCAGGGAAGCATATGTATCGAGCCAGCCTATTTTAGACATGATCAGATAATTGGGGATTGCCGTTACCTGTGTTGAAAACATAAGCGCCGTAACTATCACGCCAAATATAAACTTGGCTCCCGGAAACTTACGTTTTGCCAGCGCAAAAGCACACATACTTGCAATCAACATATGACCCAGTGTTCCTACTACAGTCACAAAGACCGTATTGAACAGATACCTTGTAAATGGCACCCATGATTCGCTCATCAGTGTAAACAGATCCGTATAATTATCGGTAGTCGGATTCCTCACCAAAAATTTAGGCGGAAATACGAACAGCTCCTCCAAAGGCTTCAGCGAATTTGATACCGATAAAATGATCGGCAGTGCCATAAAAATTCCCATGATGATCAGGATTAAAAAACTGACAACATTTCCGGCTGCGGAATGACTGGCATTTTTTCTCTTTTTATGTTTAAACATCGGAATTTTTTTCATGAAATTCTTCATTAAATATCCATACTCCTTTCTCAACCTGCGAATTTGTATGTGTGCTTTGCACACATTTCTCAAGCACAAATTCGCGTGTGAAAAACTTATTTTTCACACTATTGCCCAACCTTTCCGAGTATTTTCTGAATCAGTTTGTTACAAGTAATCATAACGATAAACAAAAGCGTTGCAATGGCAGACGCATATCCCATTTCAAACCGCACCGTTCCGTAATCCACCAAATGGGACACTACTGTATGGACACAGTATTTAACACTTGGGAAGCCCGCAAGCGCTGCTAACTGGTCATGGATTGCAAAAGAGCTCGTTACTGTCATGACCGCACCGAAGAGCAGCTGTTCTTTCATGGATGGCAGGGTAATATACCACAACTCCTGAAAACGGTTTTTCACGCCATCCATATACCCTGCTTCGTAAAGGGATCTGTCTACATTCTGTAACCCTGCAATAAAGGACAAAAAACCGGTTCCCATACTCATCCAGAGAATGACCACAATAGAAATCGTCATACAATAGGATGCATCTTCAAACCACAGAATCGGCTGGCTGATAATACCGAGTCTCATCAGCCATCCGTTTGCAATCCCGTAAAGATCACTGGAAAAAATGAATTTCCAGATTATGTATGCCTGACCTGAAATGGTCGGTGCATAAAACAGAAGCGTCATAAATGCCCTCAGTTTCTTATTTTTAATATCATTTATCATCCAGGCGATGAACAGTGCCATAAAATATCCGACCGGTCCCGTGATGATCGCAAAGATAAATGTATTCTTTACTGCCGTTAAGAAAATACCGTCCGCAAAAAATAAATCAATGTAATTCTGTAATCCTACAAATTCCGGCGGCTCCAATACATTAAAGTTCGTAAAACTAAGCCCTATGGAGATACAGACCGGCACCAGGAAAAACAGTAAAAAGAGCAGGCAATAGGGAAATATCATAAAATACGCCGATTTATTCTTTTTTATTTCTTTCCAAAGTTCTTTCGCCCTCAACTTTCCATATGCCAAAAGCAATGGTAAGACAGGCTTATTTTTATACTCATCCATAAACTACATCTCCTACTTCGTATTCAGACCAAATTCCCGCCGTTTGCTTGTGATCTCGTCATTCATGGTAATCACGGTGTCCTGTAATACTTCCCGCGGATCTTCGTTATCGTCATAAACGGTATAAAAGGCATTCTTGATATTCCGTTCCAGATAATAACTTCCGGGGATTTCCGGAATAGCCTTCACCCATTCAAGCTGTGCCAAAAGCTGCCTGTAATCCGC
Source organism: uncultured Bacteroides sp. (assembly GCA_964600805.1). Classification (GTDB taxonomy): domain Bacteria; phylum Bacillota; class Clostridia; order Lachnospirales; family Lachnospiraceae; genus UBA3282. The sequence goes on from CAZRKN010000049.1 coordinate 19,671, forward strand.
ACTTGACCATGGCAGGTTATTTAACGCCTCTAAGTTCGCTGTAGCCACCCTTCCCGCAACGCCAAGTACATTTTCAATCTCATTTCCGTAATCCGTCTGGGTCTCTTCACTCATCCACCATTTCATGAATTCCCAGCCTTTTTCCTTTTTACTGCTGGTCGCCATCAGGATCGTTGCAGACTCCCATGCCGATACGCTGTGGTCAATCTCTCCGTTTCCCTTCTCATAACCCGGAACAAGAGTAAATCCCCACATACCTTTTATCTCAGGTGCAAACACGGACAGGTAATTATAATTGGTATAATCACCAATTGCCAAAGGCATCTCGCCTGTACGAAAACGATTTGCAAAATCATAGGAAATCGGCATCTTATAATTAGAATAGTTTCCGGACCACTGTTTAAAGGCCGCAATTGCCTCTTCACTGCCTAATGCCGATTCAACATCATCATCCGAATAATACTTACCTCCGTACTGATACAGATACATAGCATAAGAAGTATAATCAGGAATAATGCCGATATTCATATTATTTTTCTGGATGACTGCCAGCGCCTCATAAAATTCGTCCCATGTTTCCGGTATTTTCAGTCCTAACTCCTCCAAAATATCTGTCCGATAGAACATCACATGAAAAGACATTGTCTGCGGAAGCGCATAAACACCTCCGTCATAAGTAAACTGTGTCAGCGCATCCTCGTAAAACCAGCCTGCTGTTTCTTCAAAGTCTTCAAACTGTGTCAGGTCTACTACCGCATTTCTAAGCGCATAGTTGAGCGGCTCCTTGCCTGCCACATTTAACGCCACATCCGGTCCTTCTCCTGCAAGGGTAGCGGATAACAGTACATCTTTATTGACCAGTTTTACATTAACGGCAATTCCGGTCTGCGGTACAAAATAGTTATCCACAAGTTCCTTGACTACCGTTGCCTGATCCCGCCCGCTTCCCGACTGGCTGTTGATTGTGGCCGCGTCCGCCAAGATCCAGACCTCCAAAGCTTCTTCTTCACTATACACATTTCCGATACTGTCATAATCCTCTACAAAACTTGCCCCAAATTTCTGAATTTCAAAAATACTTGAGCTTAGGAATCCGGCTTCCGCTTTTGGTAACTTTTCATCCGGTTTTTCTACCAGTATGTAATCAATTTCAAGGGGCTGCTGCTCCATGGATAATTCCCAGGAACTCAGCGCTACAATGTTATCCTTAAATGCCGACCACTGTTTTGCAATTTTTTCCGGGCTCTCTGTCATGATCCGAAGCTGATTCGTCAGATTCTGTACTGTTGCCGTCTGACTTCCTTTAGAGCCCTTTGCATAAATATTTATCTTTTCTTCCAATACCTGCATGATTTCATATTGTTCCTGTAAGACCGTAAGCGCTTCAGGCGTTTTCGTCTCCAACTGATAGTCACGCATAGTATCGGGCGATGTTCCTATCACCATCAGGAGCTGCCTGTATGCGGTATTTAAAGCCACCACACATTCATCCGTAACCTGTAAGATCCTTGCAAGCTCTTCATCAAGTGAAACCATAAGCGTCAGAGAATGAGTCCCCTTTGTCAGAAAAAACTGATAGGTCTCTTCTTCGTTTCCCAAATTCGTGATCTGCCATGCATTATCATAGTAAAACTGCAGCTGTGACGCTTCTTTAAAAGGGGGTTCTCCGTCAATATACAAAGACCGGACAACCGTTACACCCTGATTTTTATTTTGCCGGTATTTCAATGCAATCTCATACAGACCATCCTCAGGAACCTCCACTTCCCAGGAAATCCACTGTCCATTCAGGCTCCAGTTAGATCCTCCTATCACATTCAGTCTTGTCTTTGCAGAATTTTGAGGCTCCGTTAAAGGCGAACTCCTGTCTGCAATCGGGTAGAGTGTGGAATTGGATTTATATGCAGCATTTTCCGCCTGCAACTTAATCGGTTCTATATTCACTGTCTGATATCCAGCGTCTTCATTTGCTTTCTTATACTCTGCATAGGAAACGGTCTCTTTTTCCTGCTCCAGTATGATCTGTCCGATCACAACCGGTTCCTGCGTGGATTCCAGCGTAATGGTATTTGTGCCTTGGTTAAAGTAAAAATACATTGCATCCTGATGAAATCCGTCACTATCTTTAAAGTAAGAAGAAATCCATGCAGGCGCCTCTTCCTGCCTTGGTCTTACATCATTATCCCTGGCATCCCGTTCTATTTCTTCCGCATCTTTCCATATTCTGGAAAATTCAAAATACTGCGCCTCATCATAAGGAATCTCTCCGTTTACCATGACGGATCTGCCGATTTCATTGTTCTTTCCTGCCAAAGGATAATAAAGAAGTTTTAAATTATAAAATCCTTCTTCTTCCACGGACACTTCATAGGTAATTCTTCCCTCTTCCAACGTCAGGGCACAGGAATTTCCAAGTTCCTCGTAATCGTCCAGTTTTTCAAAACCTTCACTGGCTTCTGTAAACTCTCCGCCAAAGATCACTATTTTTGTATCAGGGTAAGCAGCATTTTCATACTGATTCAGATATTTCCCGTAAGAATCCTCCGCCTGCGAAAGATCGGGAAGCACTTCCTTAGTATCAGCCTCTGTTGACCCGAATCCTCTTGTGGTTAATACTGCTAGGAAAGCGACAGCTATTGCTATCAAAGGAACTGCAAATCCTTTTTTTGTAATCTTCTTTTTTTGCATATTTATACCTTCCTGCGTGTCTTGCACGCGCTCTAAGCCTTTTGATCTTTATGCTTCAAAAGCATGTAAGCTGTCCAGCGCCTTCCCGGTCTGATCAAACATTGCCTGATTTTCCCACTCATTTCCGGCGCCTTTCATGCAGCCAACACCTTTCACACAATACCAGACCGGCTCCCAATAAAAGATTCCGTATCCGTTCTCCGCCTCTTTTACAAGAGCGATCACTTCCTCCGTTACTTTTCGCTGGTTGGCAACGGATGCTTCCAGTCCCATCGTTTCTATGGTAAGTTCGGAAGTAACCATGTTAGGGGTATCGTCATTCGAAACATCGGTATAAGGAAAAGCTGTTTCTACCACCAAAACCGGCTTTGGAATCTTTACTGCCAGATTTTTCATATTTTCACGAAACTTATCATAAGGTCCTGCCCAATAAGGATAGTAGGACAATCCGATAACATCATAATCCGTCACGCCGTTTTCTTCCAAAGTTCTGAAAAATGATTCCGTTCTTTCAGTATCAGCGCCGCATTCAATATGTAAAATAATCTCTGTCCGGTGACTTTCCCCATCTGTCTCTCTCACCGCTTTGATTCCCTGATTCAGAAACAGCGCAATATTTTCCGGATGTTCCGGTTTCCCGAAGTCCCATAAAAGTCCGCATCCGATCTCATTTCCAACCTGCACCATATCCGGATATACATCCGCCTTTTTTAATGTCTCCAATACTTCTGCCGTATAAGAGTAAATATTTTCTGCGATTCTTTCTTTGCTCTGCCCTGCCCATTCTGCCGGAGGCGTCTGGCTCTTCCAGTCTGCCCAGGAGTCGCTGTAGTGAAAATCAAGCAGAATCCTAAGTCCTGCCTGCTTTATCCGCTTTGTCATTAATACCGTATTTTTCAAATCGCAATAATCACCTCTGTCAAAGGAAGTTCTGGGTTGGTTCCAGATTCTTAATCTGATGCAGTTGATACCGTGCAGTTTCAGGATTTCAATCGCATCTTTTTCATTTCCGTCAAAATCATAATATTTTGCCCCGTTATCCTCCATTGCCTGTAGGGAGGAAATATCCGCACCCATGACAAATTCCCTGTTCATATCCAATTTCTCCTTATTGTGTTGATTCTTTTAAAAGAATTTTATAACCTAATATTTTCTTTTTTTCACAAGGTTCCCTGTTTAAAAGTTTTATAAGCATACCGCCTGCCGCTTTTCCCAGTTCATTTAATTCAAAATTGATACTTGTAATGGAAGAATTGCTTTCCTCCAAAAGCATGCTGTTAAAAAAAGAAGCCACCTTGATGTCCCTCGGCACAGAAATCTCCAACTGCCTGAAATAATCCAGAACCGTAATGCATATCCCGTCGTCACTACAGATCACACACTCCACCTGTTCTTTTAAAATATCTTCAATACCTTTTTCCAAAACATTGCTCTCTCCCGCATCTTCCAGTATCAGATGGCGGTCTATCGGAAGATCGTTTTCCCGCATTGCGTCCAGATAGCCATTTAATCTGGACTGCGAAACTGTCTGCTTCAGATTTGCACAAAACAATGCCATTTTTCTAATCCCTTTTTTGATCAGTATATCTGTCAGATCATGGCATCCTCCCCTTTGATCCACATCCACCTGATAAATGGTATCATCATCAATAGAACCGACCACAACAAATGGGACTTCCTTTTCCTGTAAAAATTTTATATCTTCACAATTGTCCAAAATACGCGTCAGAATCACTCCGTCAATCTTATGTTTTTTTACCACATCCTTTAGCGCACCAATATCATCCCAACTGGTTCTGATCAGCATCACACAATAACCTCTTACCCTAAAGAAATCGTATAGCACCATAAGCATTTTTGTAAAATACGGAAGCTCTGCATAGTTTTCTTCTCCCGGCAGCACAACCGCTATATTCATTGTCTTCTTATCCTGAAATTTTGATGTCCGGATTCGCGGTGTGATATTATTTTCTTCGATATATTCTAAAATCCGGTTCTTCGTTTCTTCGCTTATTCTTCCTTTTCCCGACAAGGCTCTTGAAACGGTCGTCGATGAAATATCAAGTTCTTTTGCTATTTTCGAAACTTCAACCTTTTTCTTTTCGTTCATATGCTCTCCTAATCCCTTTGCGCAATTGCGCATTTCTTTTCTTTCTATTTTCTATTGATTTATTATATTTTAATTATATTTGATATTTATTTCACGTGCAATTGTATATAATTAACAAAGTTTTAAGGCTCAATATTCTGTTTTTCACAATATAATCAGCATTTTAGCATGCGCAATATTATTATTGCGCTTTTCTTTCCAATAAATTCCATATAAGCAGTCACCGCCATCCGTAAAATGGGTGGCGGTGACTTCGGGATTTCTCCTACAGGAGGAATTGCTTATAAAAAATCCAGTGCGTTGCGTTGTAATTTCCTATAATATTAAAAGCTCATCCGCGTGGATGAGCTTTTGCATATACTTCTCTTAAATGATTATGATTCAGATTGGCATAAACCTGAGTTGTCGAGATATCCGAGTGTCCTAACATTTCCTGAACGCTCTTTAAATCCGCTCCGTTCTCTACCAGATGAGCGGCAAAGGAATGCCGCAGGGTATGGGGCGTTATGTCCGCTTTTATATCAGCTTTTTTTGCGTAATACTTGACCAGTTTCCAGAATCCCTGTCTGCTCATGGGCTGTCCTGAGCAATTAGCAAATAATACATTTGACTTCTTATCTTCTATCATGGATTCACGAGTTCCGTCAAGATATCTGCCAAGCGCGTTCTTTGCCGCACCTCCGAACGGAATCACCCTCTCTTTATTGGCATCCCTGCAAATCACAAAATCCAGCTGCATGTTAACATCGGAAAGTCTTAGGGTTATAAGCTCCGTCACACGAATTCCCGTTGCGTATAAAAGCTCCAGCATTGCCTTATCCCGAATTTCTTTTGCAGAATCTCCGCATGGCTGCTCCAAAAGTCTTACTACTTCCTCAGGCGACATGATTTCCGGCATTTTCTTCTCTATCTTGGGAGATTTCAATTTATCGGATATATCCTCTGTGACTACTCCCTCCTGCACCAGATAATGATAAAATGCCTTAACGGAAGCGACATTCCTGGAAATCGTAGCATTTGCGAAATGATTATCCTCTAAATATTTTACATAAGAGTCTAAATCCTCCGCCGTCACCGCTTTGACATTCTTTATTCCTTTTTCAGCCATGAAATGCCCTAATTTTTCCAAATCACGTTTATAAGATAACTCTGTATTATTCGAAGTTTTCTTGACATTATGTAAATAAGATATAAACGCAGTAATTTCTTTTTCCATAGATAAAGAAGCCTTTCTTAATATGGTTTTATGTTAATTAAACCGATGTCTATTTAACATTATAATCACATTTTTTAAGAAAAGCAAATGGATTTTTCCCTATTTTTCGGGCATTTCTATCATTTTTTTACAGAAGCACAATATGTCGTCATTATATTATTTTATGTCTACTATATATTGAAAAATCCTTAAAAAATTTTTATTACAAAATGGAGAATTTTGGGGTTGACATAACTTTCTATAACACATCCCGAAATTATTATAATAAGGATTCCCAAAAGTTTTATTCCTTTTTTTAACACAAACTGCTTACCTGCAAAATATCTCTCCTCAGGCATATTGAATTTTCCATACAATCGTCTGTTACAGTCCATGCTCCATATAAACAGCAGGATATACCCCGGTATAAGTACGAAACCCTGTGGAAAGATACTCGCTGCCATGAAAAAAAGCCCTCTGATGCCATACCGCACGACCGCTATAGACAGAATACAGCCCGCGCTGACTCCAAGATAACATACATATCCGCATATAACAGGAAGTCCAATAATCGTGGAAGCAAGCAGCCCTACGATCAATATGGAAAAAACCCGGTGTTTCACAATATATCCGAATAAATAACTGCTGTCAAGCTCACTGTTTTGCAGCTGCCTCATCATAACCGCATTCAGCAATCCATCATCTTTAATCCAGACATCATGCCTGATATTTACAAAAAGTATTCCCAAGAATAATCCGGTCATAAATAAATACATTAAATAGTAACTGCTCTTGCTCTGCTGCCCTGATAACATATATCCGCCTTCCTTCCTACTCAAATATATGTTGACGTTTACCCCGTTATACGCAAAAAGGGTACAATCCCGATATACGGAAATGTACCCTGAGTTGTTTATATACGATTGCTAACAGTATTTATTCTTATACGCCATTAATGCCGCCACAGTTTTGCCATCCTGAATCTTACAATCATAAACCATCTGCGCAAGTTCTTCTATAGAATATGTCTCTACACCTATGAACTCGTCTTCATCCAGATTCTGTCTGCTTGGCTTTAAATCCGTCGCAACATAAACATCTATCTTTTCATTGCAGAAAGCTACGGTAGTACGAATTGTCATAAGCAGTTCAAGTTTTCCCGCCTTATAACCTGTCTCTTCCTCCAATTCTCTTGCAGCCGCCACATCCGTTGGCTCCTCTACACTATTCAGACCGCCCGCAGGTATCTCAAGGGTCTCTCTATCCAGAGCATTGCGATACTGCCTTACCATCAGAAGTTTTCCCTCTTCATTTACTGCCACGACCGCCGCTGCGCCTTTATGACCGATGAAATCCCATGTGACTATATTTCCATTAGGCACTTTAACCGTATCCTGATAATAATCTATTATTGCGCCTTTATGCACAAGAGTCCTGTTCAGACGTTCAAATTTTTCCATATAAATAACCATATTCCTTTCTTTGTTGCAGTTTACATAACTAAGACACCAATTGAACCGTCACAACATGCACAAACCTAGCCCAACAGTTTATCCACACTTACCAGCTTGGTGCAAAGCACAAACAAATCTGTCGCTGCCGCCATTTCCTCCGGCGTGGGGAATGTGGGCGCAATACGAATATTGCTGTCTTTCGGGTCTTTTCCATATGGATAAGTAGCCCCTGCACCAGTCAGCGTAACGCCTGCTTCCTTACATTTTGCCACAATCGCCTTGGCGCAGCCTTCCATCGCATCAAACGAAATGAAGTATCCGCCTACAGGTTTCGTCCACTCCCCGATTCCAAGACCTCCGAGCTCTTTATCTAAAACATTTAAAACTGCCTCAAATTTAGGACGGATGATTTCGGCATGTTTCCTCATATGCTCCAATAATCCCGCTTTATCTTTAAAATATCTTGCATGGCGAAGCTGGTTAATCTTATCATAACCAATCGTCCGAATTGTCATAGTTTTCTTAATTTCTTCCACATTGGCAAGAGAGGATGCCAGTCCTGCAATACCACCGCCTGCAAAAGTAACTTTAGACGTGGAACAGAACTCATAAACCATATCGGGATTTCCTGCTTTCTCACATTCACCTAAAATTTCCAGAATCTCATCCTGCTTATCATCATATAAATGATGGATGGCATAAGCGTTGTCCCAATAAATTCTGAAATCTTCCGCCGCCGGTTTTAAGTTGGCAAATCTTCTTACCACTTCATCCGAATAGGAAATACCTGACGGATTGGAATACATCGGCACACACCAGATACCTTTCACTGCCGGGTCGCTATTTACGTATTTTTCTACCAGATCCATATCAGGACCTTCTGCCGACATTGGTATATTAATCATCTCAATACCAAAAAATTCCGTAATCTTAAAATGCCTGTCATATCCCGGCACCGGACATAAAAATTTCACTTTATCAAGCTTGCACCAAGGTGTAGAACCCATTACACCATGTGTCATGGCATGCGAAACCGAATCATACATGATACTTAAGCTTGAGTTTCCAAATACAAGCACATTCTCAGCCGGAACTCCCATCATATCGCCCAACAGATGCCTTGCTTCCGGAATACCCTCCAGCAAACCATAATTTCTACAATCAACGCCATCTAACGTCCTCAGTTCAGAACCGGAATCCAGAGTTCCGATAACACCCATTGTCATATCAAGCTGTGCCGTAGACTGCTTTCCTCTGGACATATCCAGTTTAAGTCCTTTGCTCTTTGCTTCCTCAAATTTTTTCTCAAGTTCCTTTTTTAATGATACAAGCTCATCTTTGCTCATTTCCTTATAAGGCTTCATAATAATTCCCATGCTCCTTCCTCAACCTTCGAATTTGTATGTGTGCTATGCACACATTTTTCAAGCACAAATTTGCGATTGAAAAATCAAAGATTTTTCAATCTATTCTCCTCCATGTCATACTGCATAATTGTATACAATCATACACTGTCAACTATTCTACTACATAAAACTTATGAACACAAGCAAAAATTGTATAAAAAATCGTCGCCTATTCAACTCCCCTGCCCCTCAATCGAGGGCGCTGAAAAAGCAGATAGCACCGTCTATGTTTGATATAATACAGGTATCAAATATAAGCGGTGCTTTTATAGTTGAGCAACAGCAGCAATTAGTATTAAATCCATTCATGGAAATATATTAATTCAGCGTACAATTTTATGAAATAGATAAAACAATGAAAGAAAAAGAGGAGTTATGCAGTTATCACGACAATATCCTTCCGTCCCGCATTTGTATCCTTTTCCTGGCATAAGCAGCCATCTCCGGCGAATGTGTTACCATAATGATAGTCATGCCCTGACTATTAAGTTTGGTAAGCAAATCCATGATTAAGCGACTGTTTTCTTCATCAAGATTACCCGTCGGTTCGTCAGCCAATAATAATCGGGGTTCACTTACAATTGCCCTTGCTATCGCAACACGCTGCTGCTCGCCTCCGGATAAATGTATTGGTCTTTTTCGCATTTTTTCCGCTAATCCGACAACCTGAAGCATCCTGGCCGCTCTATTCTCACGCTCCTTCTTCCTGATGCCGGCATATCCCAGCGGCATACAAACGTTTTCCAAAATGCTTATTTCATTAACCAGATTGAATGATTGAAATACAAATCCAATTTGACTGTTTCTAAAAGAAGCGGCAAGTCTGCCATTCAACTGCGTAACATCTTCTCCGCAGAATAGGTACTGCCCTTCCGTTAAGCAGTCCATCATTCCCAATATATTTAACAGTGTAGATTTTCCGCACCCGGAACGACCTGTAATCGCTATAAATTCTCCCTGCATCACCTCTAATGATACATTGACAATTCCCGGTGTTTTAACCTCTGCTTGTGTATATATTTTACATGCATTGCGTAACATTACTAACGTTTCCATTCTGCTTCCCTCATTTTTTTAATATTTGCGTCGGATATATGTCCCTAATCCCCAAAATCATACAAGTGCAGGAAATTACTGTAATCACCAAAACAATCCCAAGCATCACAGCTACGTTGATCCAATGAAAATACGCTGTAAACACACCGGTCGACAGATGTGGAATAATTATTATCAATGCTATCAGACCAATGCAGCCGCTTAAGAAACAAAGCGAAAATACTTCAAGAAATATTTCCTTAAAAATCGTTGCGTGTGTGCCGCCCAATGCCAAAATGATTGCAAATTCTCTTTTGCGTTTTTCCATATAAATCAATAAAATACCAATGATTCCCACCATCGTAATGATAAGCACAAACCACGCTATCCAAGAAAAGAGCCTTATTACCTGCGTAAGGTCGGTTATCGATTTCTGAAGTTCTAAATACTGCTCTGAGATACGATAAGAATAGGCCGGGTGTTTATCGTTCAGCGTTTGCACAACCTCATATGCGGCATCCGTTCCGCTTCCGTCTGAATCTGACACAATACGCAAACAAGGAGCCATCTGCTCTTCCGCATTGCACTCAAGCACGTTCATATATTTTTCCGGCAAAATAATCATCGATTCAATTTCCAAATCCATCAGCAGCGCAACAAAAATGGATTTATTCAAAGGATTCAGTCTAACGATATCTGCAATATCCGAATCCCCGATTACAACATTAGAATCTTCCCAGGAAAACCATTTTTCAAAAAAACGCAAGCCTTCTTTCTCAAAATCATCAGCAACCTGCGTGCCGATATATATCGCATCCTCCTGTTGCATGAATCCAAAATAGCTATAAAAAGAATTTGCATCCATAGATACAAATGTTACGTTCTTGACATCCAATGATTTTTGCGTTTGATAAAATGAGCGTGTAAATAATAAATAGGATATATCCTGTTCGCTGTGAGCTTCTTTGATGATTTCATAATCTTCAACCGTGATAGGCGATTCTGTGTTCGCAAAATACTTGTTTCTTGAATATTCAATGACTACTCCCTGCGCTCCAATCTGCTGCTTACATAGCTCCAATCTGGATTTTGCAGAATATGCAGATGATATCCCGCACAAAACAACTGTAATGCCAATGGCTGCTTCAAGCGCAATAACAATATATACCTTCTTATTAATCCATAGCTTTTGAAATGCACGGTAAATTAAATATTTCATGACACTCTCTCAAATAATTCGACTAATTTTTGCTTTTTCAATCTGTACAATGTAATCCACGTCACAACAAGCGTCATGAACGCGCCAAACAGGTATGCGGCTGCATATACCCTGTAATTAAGAATTATCGTTAAATCTTCAGGGTATGTGGGTTTCAGAATATGTACCATTCCAATATCAAGTAAATAAGCTATACAAAAACACAGCATATTCTCCATAACCGCACTCAAAAAGATAAAACTGTATGGTGCCCCCAACGCCATACGTATACCATATGTCCGCTTATCAAGGTTTAATTTCCCGACAAGGACTAAACAAATATTTATGGCAGCAAAAGCGAATGCAGCAAAACCAACCCCAAAAATACCCATTGATTTGTACAACCCTTCCCTCAAACCGGTGCGATATATTTCACCGCCGTTTCTCACCTTTATTATCGGCAAGCCATTACTTTTCAATGTATCTGCAATATATCCGCTATCCGGCAATGCCTCTTTGGTACGAAGATACAGCTTTGAAATCATGATATCCGATTCTGTTGTCTGTTCATTGATATGCAACGGCAGCAAAATATTCCCATAATAATTAAATGACGAAAAAACGCCGCCGATTGTATATTTATCTCCAAACAGCGTTATCTGTTCGCCCGCTTGGAGCCCGCCGTATTTTTCAGCAAGCGATTGCTCAACTAAACATATATTCGTGTCGTTAAACAAATCTAAGGTTCCATCAATAATCCTGCAGTTTTCAAATTCGCTCCAATCTTTTGTCAGGCAGCTTATATATCCATTCTCCTTCGTACCGTTTATTTCAATCGTACCGCCTTTATATGCAGAAATGGCATAGCTGCTAATCTTCAGTGAACCTTCCTGCAGCAAAGAAGATATTTCTTCAACAGATGTATATCCGCCTTCAAAATATGCAATCCACATATTTGCATCATCCTTAAACCGCATCGTTGAAAGGTTTTCTATAAACACATTTATATTTCCCAAACACAGCATAGGCAGCAGCATCCCTAAGGAAAAAGAAAGCGATACTATAAAATTAACCCTGCGGCGCCTATAAAAATTTATCAGCGCGTCAAATATAGTATATTTTAATTTTTGCATATCAATCACTATCACGCTCTAAAAATAGGAAATCGGACTCCTTCCTGTCATTTTTTCCACTTCAGTATTGTGTTCAACGGTAATCCTGCTCAATTTTTAATTATTTTGTATAATGACATTGTACCGTATTTGTAATATCATTCTATGGTAAACACAATATGACATGTACAATTATACCTGCTATGTGCTAAACTTAAATCGTCCATTGGACACCTCCGTTGAATTTAATGCGGTTCGCCAGACCTGCATTTATTATACAGCGGAGTTTTCTATTCTTGTACTCTACTCACCGCTTCTAGCATCTATTAGTCTCCCCAGTTCTTCTGGGGGATTTATACTGTTTCATTAACAGTTCTTGGCATACATCATCACCCAATGTACAATAGGAAAAGCATAAAATCCGTTTCCCGCACAATCTTTTTTCTTATCCGCAATGTAGGAGAGAAGTATCAAAACAACCGTTACAATTGCCAAAAATCCCCATTGGGTCACTTCATTTTCTATCAGGTTATCCCAAGATATGCCCAAACAATAACCGGCCAGTATCTACATTGCAATTTTCACTACAACAAAGGTAAAGATAGTTCCCGGAACATGGTTTGTCACCTAAATCAGTAATGTATTGTTTGTATTATCTGTATTGCTTTAAATAGTACAGTTATTATATAATAATTTTCTATATCTGTCAACAAAATTATAATATTTATAATTCATTTTGGATCCATATATCCTAAGTAAATTTTTTATCTATGAGGAAGCACACCCTTCCGCCCGCAAGATAGCATAGAAGATCCGCCAGATTAAAAGTGCCTACGGCAAACTCGCCGCATTCTCAATAGAATGATTTATGCTGTGGCGTAATTTCCTATAATATAAAAAATCGTCGCTGCTGAGCGACGATTCCAAGAATGCTTCGCATTCTCCTTGGAATGATTTACGTTGAGGCGTAATTTCCTATAATATAAAAATAAGGAAAGTCCTGAAAATGCTGCATTTTGGTGTGCTACCCGTCAAGTAGACAATTAAAAAAACAAAAAGTTTTTCTGC
>CAZRKN010000050.1:0-32629 GCA_964600805.1 uncultured Bacteroides sp.
ATAGGAAATTACGCCGCAGCATAAATCATTCCAATGAGAATGCGAAGCATTCTCTTAATCGTCGCTGCCGAGCGACGATTTTTTATATTCTACTTATTCATCTTATAAGGGGCGTCCGCAGGATAGCCGCCTTTTAATTTCTGCATACCGCGCTGAATGGCATCTTTTGAATTCTTCCAGTCGGCATCTTTGTTACGGTAATCGAATTTTTCGACCAGCCATGATACATCTTCAGCAAGCCTATCCATGTTTGTTTCCATCAGCTTGAAAATCATTTCAAAGAATTCGCTTTTTTCTTTATCGCTTAAACGGCTTTCGGAAGCCTCGCATAAATCGCCGAAATGATGAAGGCAGAATCCTTTGCTGTTTTTTATTTTACTCCTAAATTCCTCGTCTTTGTTGTACATCACGAAGAAAGTGTCAAGGTAGCGCTCGTATGTGTCGCGGAAACGGTTGCAGATGTAGCAGGATTTTTCTTTTTCGGCTACCCATATACCGATTGGGTTGGTGCGTTCGGTCTGCTTTTTGAATTTATCCTTTAAGGAAAGCTTTCCGGGTTTATAGTTCTTGAACAACTCCCGCATTTCACGATTCATTTTGATATAGTGAGTCTTTAAAATCCATGCGTTACCAAGAGTGTTACCGTAGTCGAACATTTTCTTGAAATGCATTCTGCAGAAACCGGCTTTATCTGTAGCTTCGCGGACGTCGCTTTCCATATAGGAAGAACCTGAACCTAATGTGAAATCCAGCAAATCCTGTTCAACATTTCTTTCTATGTAACAGAACGGGCATTCATCTTCAGCATTTATGGCATCATTTAATGGAATTGTATACAGTTTTTCTTTCATATTGCAGTGCTGCTCCTCTCTTAACTTTATTTTTTGGTATGCTGAGCGTGCGCTTTTTGTTATTGTTATAGTATCATATCGCAAAACGCGATTCAAGAGCCGATTCAAGCTCTGCCAAATAAAACAGTTGCATGATAAGAAAATACTTATTATACTAAAAAAGTCAGATTAGGCATCGGTTTAGCTTAGAGCGATGCCTGAGAGAAAGGAAGAGCATGAGCGATATCATTCTTACGCATAATCAGGACGAAAAACATATTATAGAAAATATCCGTTGTTTTGCATTAGACATGGATGGAACTGTCTATCTTGGGGAACAGTGGATAGACGGAGCTAAAGATTTTTTGAAAAAAATAGAGGATTCGGGAAGAAGTTATGTTTTTTTGACGAATAATTCTTCAAAAAATTCTGCAGTTTATGTGGAAAAGCTGCATAGAATGGGATGGGAGACAGAAGAAGAGAAGATTGTTACCTCAGGACAGGCAACAATCTATTATCTTAAACAGCATTATCCGGGGAAAAAAGTCTTTCTGCTGGGAAATCCGCTTTTATGTGAAGAGTTTGAGCAGGCGGGAATTGTACTTGAAGATACAACGCCTGACGTTGTTGTGACTGCCTTTGATACTTCTCTGGATTATCAAAAAATGTGTAAGGTATGTGATTTTGTAAGGGAAGGACTGCCATATATTGCAACTCATCCGGATTATAACTGTCCTACAGAGACGGGTTTCATTCCTGATGTGGGAGCTATCCATGCTTTTATTCATGCTTCGGCGTTTCGATATCCGGATAGGATTATCGGTAAACCGAATAGAGATATTGTGGACTATATGGTGGAAAGAACAGGAGTGGCAAAAGCGCAGACGGCCATGGTTGGAGACAGGCTTTATACCGATATTGCGGCGGGTAAGGACAATGGATTGACGAGTATTCTTGTTCTAAGCGGAGAAGCGACGCTTGAAGATATACGGACATCAGAGGTTATACCGGATTTAATTTATGGCTCTGTGCGGGATATTATACCGTTTTTATAAGAATGCAATTTGTTTATAATTTGCTGCTGTCGAAAGCTATTGATGTACTTGCGTATGCAATAAAAAAATAGTAGAATAATAGTCAGTATATATGATATTCAGGGGGTATATATTAATGAGAAAAAGCGGCGTTTTATTACCTGTTTCAAGTATTCCGTCAAAATATGGGATTGGAACCTTTTCCAAACAGGCATATGAATTTATAGATTTATTGGCGCAGGCGGGGCAGACCTACTGGCAGATATTGCCGCTTGGTCCGACCGGTTACGGAGATTCTCCGTATCAGTCATTTTCTACTTTCGCGGGAAATCCTTATTATATTGACTTAGAGACGTTGATAGAGGATGGATACCTGACGAAGAAAGACTGCGATAAGTATGACTTTGGAGATAATGCAGAGTATATTGACTACGAGAAGATATATCTGTCCAGATTCAAGGTACTGAGGACTGCTTTTGAAAACAGTAACATAGAAAAAGATGAACAATTCTTGGATTTTATAGAAAAAAACAGTTACTGGCTGGATGATTATGCGCTTTATATGGCGGTGAAAAATTCATTTGGCGGCGTAAGCTGGATAGAATGGGATGAAGATATAAAGCTCCGTAAAAAGGCGGCACTTACAAAATATAGGGAAGAGTATAAGTCGGAAATTGCTTTTTATCAGTTCCAGCAGTATATGTTTGCAAAACAGTGGACTGCGCTAAAAGAATACGCGAATGAAAAGAAAATCCAAATTATCGGAGATATTCCGATTTACGTGGCATTTGACAGTGCTGATACATGGGCAAATCCGGAACTTTTCCAGCTGGATGAAGACTGCGTGCCTGTTGCCGTTGCCGGCTGCCCTCCGGATTCATTTTCCGCTACAGGCCAGCTCTGGGGTAATCCTTTATATCGCTGGGATTATCATAAAGAGACTGATTACGACTGGTGGATGAAGCGGATAGCTTATTGCTATCAATTGTATGATGTCGTAAGAATTGACCACTTCAGGGGTTTTGACGAGTATTATTCCATTCCCTACGGAGATGAGACGGCGGAGTTCGGACATTGGGAGAAAGGACCGGGATATGATATCTTTAAGACTATGAAAGAGAAGCTTGGGAAAAAAGCTGTCATTGCGGAAGATTTAGGATTTTTGACCAAGTCGGTATTGCGTCTTGTGAAAAAAACGGGATATCCGGGTATGAAGATATTGCAGTTTGCTTTTGATTCCAGAGAAGAAAGCGATTACCTGCCGCACAATTATACGGCTAACAGTGTTGTTTATACCGGAACGCACGACAATGACACCGTTCTTGGGTGGTTCGGCTCTTTAAACAGACACGATAAAGCGTTTGCAAAAAGATATTTAAATATCCGTAATAATAAGGATATTCAATGGGAATTTATCAGAGCCGCAATGGCAAGCGTATCCGATACATGTATTATTCCTATGCAGGACTATCTCGGACTTGGCGCGGAAGCAAGAATAAACATACCGTCTACGCTGGGTCTGAACTGGAAGTGGAGAATGCTCTCGGGAGAGTTTGACGAAGAACTTGCGCTGCGTATTAAAAATATGACGAAGCTTTACGGAAGACTCTGATAAATGTAAAAATCGCTATTTGTGGGAGAAAATCGTGAAAAAAATATTAATAACAGGTGGTACCGTATTTGTAAGCAGGTATATTGCAGAATATTATGTGGCAAAAGGCTATGATGTGTATGTACTCAACAGGAACAGCAGGACACAGTCTGCCGGTGTTAAGCTTTTAGAAGCAGACAGACACAATATCGGCGATGCCTTAAGTAAAATGCATTTTGATGCTGTTATTGATACGGCGTATACTTCCGAAGATGTCGATTTATTACTTGATGCATTAGGCAGTTATGAAGACTACATATTAATCAGTTCAAGCGCTGTTTATCCGGAATATCATCCCCAGCCTTTTAAAGAGGGGATGAAATCAGCTGAAAACAAGTACTGGGGAAAATATGGAATTAATAAGATTGAAGCGGAAGAGGCGCTTATAAAAAGAAATCCCGGTGCATATATTCTCAGACCGCCATATTTATACGGTCAGATGAATAATGTGTATAGAGAAGCATTTGTCTTTGAATGCGCTCTGGCAGACAGAAAATTCTATCTGCCAAAAGACGGCAGCATGAAATTGCAGTTTTTTCATATAGATGATTTATGCAGATTTATTGATATTCTTTTAAAAGATAAACCATCGGAGCATATTTTTAACGTAGGCAATAAGGATATGATTTCTGTCCGTGAATGGGTTTCACTTTGCTATCGTGCTGCAGGAAAGCAGGCTGAGTTTGTAAATGTATATGATGACGTTGAGCAAAGAAACTACTTCAGCTTTTTGAATTATGAGTATTGTCTTGACGTGTCAATGCAATATGAGCTGATGCCATACACGAAACCGCTTATAGAAGGTTTGAAGGAGTCGTTTGACTGGTATCTGACCAATTCGGACAAAGTAAACAGGAAGCCTTATTTGGATTACATTGACAGCAACTTTACTTAAGCATATACCGCATGCCCTATACTTTTTTCGTACTCAGATTAGAATTGTGATATTCCGGGTTATTGGTAACATCCTCCGAAAACCAGTCAACCGGAATAAAAGCGTTTGCCATATCCTGATTTGGAAATTCAACCTCAGCGATGATGAGATTTTCAAATGGCGCATCGAAAATATCAAGCTCTATTTTTAGACCGACATGGTCAATGGGAGCATTATAATCCGCTTCAAATTCAGGACGGTCAATAGGAATCAGATAGCGTTTTTTTGATATGACGTTGCCGTCGGCTTTTTCTTTCAGATGATAGTAAGACTGTTCATTTAGCGGAAGATTATATTCTTCCCTTGCCATCAACCCTTTTCCCTTATAAGTCAGATAATAAGAATCATCCTGTTTCCTGATTCTGATAACAGGGTCGGTATTCAGGTATGCCTGCTCAATATGGTGAAAAGGATATTGTTCTAAGTGTTCGGGCAGGAATTTTACTGTGAATTTGCGTTCGATTTCCATGGAGGTTCCTTTCTGGTTTGGAGTTTATGGATATATTTCTTTTGCGTCAGCAGGTAGTTGCCTGACATGCTGTAAAAATTTCAAGCTATTTTCTACTTGCTCTAAATTATAAACAAATTTCTGTCTTGTACTAAGTTCTAGCGCTGTGCTTTGGAATAAATCACACATTTCAAAAACAGAATTCCATATTGGCTCAATTTCTGCGATGGAGTACGTGGCAAGAAATTGTTTATACTTTTCTTCTGATAAATAATTTTTCATATATTTACCGGACTTTCCTACGCTGACAGAAAAATTATTTTCTATACCGATTTTCCACGCTAATAAGCGCGTTAAATGCGGTCTGAGGACGAAATTTATCATATCCATAGCATAAGGAAGTTCATTGCGCCATAATCCTTTCGCCACATTGTTTAAGCACCACCAAAAATCCGAACATGTACATTGGAATTCGATTTCACGGGGTTCTTTGACCCAATATCTTTCGTCCGTGGTTTCCTGAGGATATGGAATAATGCCGTCTTTATCCACAAGTATTCGATACATTTCAAGATTCGCAAGAGCATTTTCTTTAGTACATACATGTAAATCCATCCTGTTTCCATCTGCAAATTGTATCTGCCAGCCATAACAATTTTCTACATCCGACGGATAAAGAACATTATCCTCAGGATAGTGCATGTACATAATTTTGCCAAAACGATTTATCCATTCTTTGTTTTCCCGAAATGGTTTTGTAGTTGTCACAACATAAACAATATCATAATCCTGAAAAATATCTTTCGGAGCATTTGGATTTGTACGAGAGCCTTCAATATATGCAGCTCGAATAATATCTTCCTTTAAAGCGATATCTTTGATTAAAGATATCATTTCAGTCTCTGTACGCATTTTTATTTTCTCCCTGCAATTTATAGTTCAATGCTAACTTGATATTCATCATCAATTCTGTTTTCCATAATACCTGCTTTGCCACTCAGTATTCTATCATAACTATTTTTTTGATTCAATATAACAATTATTATATTTCATTTCCCTTATTGAACATAAAACAAAAGTGGATTACAATGTAAGTATGCAGTTGCTCCGATATATGGTCTATATTTGGGAAGATTATGAGAAAGAAATGGAGTGTACCTTGCAGATTTGAAGAAAGAGGGAAAATTAAAATGAGTAAAGTATGTGTTTTTTTTGCACCGGGATTTGAGGAAATCGAGGCACTGACCGTAGTGGATATCCTGCGCAGAGCGAAAATTGATGTGGATATGGTTTCTGTTACAGGAGAAAAAAAAGTGACCGGCTCGCACAAGATTACTGTAGAAATGGATAAACTATTTGAAGAAGTGGATTTTGGTCTGGCGGATATGCTTGTTTTGCCGGGAGGAATGCCGGGAACGAAGAATCTGGAAGCTTTTGAACCATTAATGAAACAGGTAGACGCTTTTTATGCAGACGGAAAATATGTTGCGGCAATCTGTGCGGCGCCAAGTATATTTGGACACCGAGGCATTCTTAAAGGCAAAGAGGCATGTTCTAATCCGTCATTTGAAAGCCATTTAGAGGGAGCTGATGTTAAGAATTCTCCGGCTGTCGTTTCGGGAAATGTAATTACAAGCCGCGGAATGGGAACGGCTATTCCTTTCGGACTTGCTATTTTAGAGCAGTTGAAGGACGTGGAAACTGTCAGCTCTATGAAAGAAAAACTTGTTTATAATTTGTAAAACTTACCAAAATATTTTTTTACAATCCGTTTATACTAACATCAAGATAAGTGATATAAGCACGCTTAAACAGATAACGTAATTCGGTTTCGAATTAATATCATTTTTTCTGGGATAAGCGGTGTTACAATCGCTTATCTCAAATATAGATAAAAGATGAATGTATTTTCGGAGGTGAAAAGAAATGGCAAGTAACAAAACTAATAGAGTTGAAGTTCCTGAAGCTAAGGCAGCTATGGATCGTTTTAAAACAGAGGTTGCTTCTGAATTAGGCGTTAACCTTAAGGAAGGTTACAATGGTGACCTGACATCTAAGGAAGCCGGTTCCATCGGTGGTGAGATGGTTCGTAGAATGATTAAGAAGCAGGAAGAGCAGATGAAATAACGCTCTCTTAATCAATAGTAAACGACATTTACAATGCCGTTAACTATAAGAGAAAATGAGAACGACCCGCTTGGAAACAGGCGGGTTGTTTTTTTGAGAAATATATGGTAAAGTATTTTTGTTATGATAATCCAAAAGGTTCGTCCTGACGGAGAATCGCAGCATAAATTCTGACACTCAAAGATTTGTTCTGAGAGGAAAGGCCGCTCATATATTCATATATCCAGTGCGCCTTATTCAGGTGTGCTTTTTTTTCGCGAACAGCGAGGCAAGCGAGAGCCAAGTTTGCTTGAGCGAATGTTTGACGAGCGTCGCGAAAACGAGCAGCAGAGCTGCGCGTCGCGAAAAGCGATAAAATAAAGAAAGAAGAAGCCGGTATGAAAAGGAAAGTTTTAGCGGTAATGATGAGTATCGCGCTTTGCGCTGCTTCTTTAGTGGGGTGTGCAAATGCTGCGGAAACTGCTGAGAAGGAACAGAAAACGGTGGAAATACGGATTGGTTCATTGAAGGGACCGACTTCCATGGGACTTGTCTATTTAATGAGTCAGTCGGAAAAAGGCGAAACGGTAAGCAATTATTCCTTTACAATGGCAGCGGCAGCTGATGAACTGCTTCCTAAGATGGTTTCGGGGGACTTGGACATTGTGCTGGTGCCTTCTAATGTGGCAAGTGTTTTGTATAGTAAAACCGAAGGCGGGGTTTCAGTTATTGATATTAATACACTGGGAGTTCTTTATATGGTATCCGGCGATGCGTCAATTATGTCTATGGAGGATTTGAAAGGCAGGACTGTTTATCTTACGGGAAAAGGAACAACGCCGGATTATGTATTGCAGTATCTGTTAACTGAAAACGGATTAACAACTGATGATGTGGTATTGGAATATAAATCCGAGGCAACAGAGGCAGCAGCAGTGCTTGCGGAGAATCCTGATGAAGTGGGCGTATTGCCGCAGCCATTCGTGACAGCAGCCTGCATGCAGAATGAAGCGTTGTCAATTGTGATTGATATGACGGCAGAATGGGCGGCTCTGCAAGGTGAAGGCGGCAGCAGCCTTGTGACGGGTGTTACCGTTATCAGAAATGAATTTTTACGGGAAAATCCCGAAGCGGTAGCAGATTTTTTGAGAGAACATAAAGCCAGTGCGGCTTATGCAAACGATAATGTTGAAGCAGCAGCGGAACTTGCTGCAGGTTATGGCATCACTGAAAGGGCGCCTGTAGCAGCGAAGGCGATGCCCTATTGTAATATCACATATATAGACGGAGAAGATATGAAGCAGGCGCTTTCCGGATATCTGGAAGTGTTGTATGAACAGGATGCATCATCTATAGGCGGAAGTCTTCCGGGAGACGATTTTTATTATATTCCGTAAATGCTGATGCCTCTATAATTATTAAGTAATTATCCTTTATTTCGTATAAATATCTGAATCATGGGGTGAATTGTGAAAGATAGTCATTCTCAAAAAGAAAGAATCGGGCTTTTTCGGAAGAATTCTGTTCAAAAATGTATAATTATTCTGTTCTGGCTGTGCGTCTGGCAGTTTGTGGCTGACATGATGCATAATGATATTCTGCTTGTAGGACCTTTTCAGGTTGGAAAGGCTCTTTTGGATAATATCTCAAGAGTGGATTTTTTAAAAATTATTATATATTCTTTTGGACGCATAGGGCTTGGTTTTCTGTCAGCTCTTATTCTGGGATTTTTCTTAGGAGCATTTAGCTATAGATACAGGACTTTAGAAGCATTTCTTGCACCGCTCATAACGACACTGCAGTCTATTCCGGTAGCCTCCTTTGTTGTACTTCTGCTTATATGGTTCGGCTCTGAGGCACTGTCATTTTTCTGTAGTTTTCTGGTCGTATTTCCAAGCGTATATATTAATACAATGTCGGGATTTAAAAGCACGGATAAACAGCTTTTAGAAATGGCGGATGTATTTCATGTTAGAGGATGGAATCGTTTTTTATATCTCTATAGACCTGCGTTTATGCCATATTTGATAAGCGGTCTGAAAATTTCACTGGGCATGAGCTGGAAGTCGGGCGTGGCAGCCGAAGTAATCGGAATACCTAAGTTTTCGCTTGGTGAGAGATTGTATATGTCCAAGATTTATCTGGATACGGCAGGGGTGTTTGCATGGACTCTCATGGTTATCTTTTTAAGTTTTATATTTGAAAAGGCAGTACTTTATCTGATAAAGGAATTTGCAGAGTGGAAACCATATCCGATTGCAGACAGGCAAACAATACAAAAAGAAGAAGATATCAGGTTCCGGTCAGCGCTTTGCAGACACAACGTAAATACTGTCATGACGGACATTCATATTTGTAATTTAAGCAAAACTTATGGAAAACAGCAGGTTATAACGGATTTTACGTGTACAATAAAGAACGGAGGGCATTATTGTCTGATGGCGCCTTCTGGAAGTGGAAAGACTACCCTGCTCAGGCTGATGAATCGCATTGAACGACCGGATACCGGGACAATAGACGGACTTCCGGAATATATAGGAACAGTTTTCCAAGAGGACAGGCTGTGCGAAGAGTATGATGTTATTGCCAATATTATGTTAACCATGAGGAGGGGAAACAGTGGAAAGGTTAGAAGTTACAAAAACAAAATAACCATAGAGTCAGTAAGTAAAGAAGCTATGCACATCCTGACGGAGGAATGTCTGACAAAAAAAGTAAGTGAACTGAGCGGTGGTATGAGAAGACGTTGCGCAATATTACGTGCATTGCTTTCAGATGCCGAACTTTTTATAATGGACGAACCGTTTACCGGACTGGATGATGAAAACCGTGAGAAAACTGCGGCATATATTCTGGATAAATTGAATGGGAGAACGCTTATTGTATCAACGCACAGAGAAGAAGATGTGAATCTGCTGAATGCAGTACAGATAAAGCTGCAAAGTGGAAAAATATTATAAAATATTTTGAAAATTTAGTAGATTTTTAATTTTGATTATGATATATTTGTTACAGTGCAAAATAGAAAAAGCGGGGGCATACTTAACAAAAGGAGCTATTTATATGAATAATGAACAACTATTACAGGAAATTTCCGATATACTTGATAAAAAGCTGGATGAGAAACTTGATAAGAAACTGGAGCCTATAAAAATCCGAATGGATAAAATTGAGGAACATATGGATAAAATCGAAGGCCGTATGGACAAAATGGAAGGCAGTATGGACAAAATGGAAGGCAGTATGGACAAAATGGAAGGTCGTATGGATAAGCTGGAATCTCAGGTGTCGGCTTTAAGGGAGGGACAGTTGGAAATAAGGAATGAGACCAGAGAAATAAACAGGAAGGTTTCGGATACTTATCAGCTTGCACTGGATGCATGGGGGAAAAGCACAGAAAACAGATTATGGTTGGAAAACGGTATAGAGACCGCGCAAGCTACATAATAACTTAATGCGTCTGAAACAGGCAGCTGACAATCTTTTGTTGTGTCAGTTGCCTGTTTTTAAATAGTGAGCGTCATAAATGATTACATATTATTATAAGTTCAAGGAGGTTGATTTATTAATATGGAAACAGAAACAAGAGTTGCTTTGCTTGGAATTATTGTGGAAAACACGGAGGAGGTAGAGCGACTAAACAGAGTGCTTCACGAATATTCTGAATATATAATCGGAAGAATGGGGATTCCTTATAGAAGGAAAAAAATGAATATTATCAGCATTGTCATGGATGCGCCTCAGGATAAGATAAGCGCTCTGTCAGGAAAGCTGGGGATGATTAAAGGAATTAATTCAAAAGTGATTTATGGAAAGAAATAAATGCTAGTATTTTTCCAGTGATTGTGCTATAATCTTAAAATGACTGTGACCAGGTGCTCTGTAAAGGTTCCTGGATTGAAAAATCAAAGATTTTTCAATCGCAAATTTGCGCCTGCAGCTAAAAGTTTGCAGGTTATGGAAATGGCATGGATATTAGATTGAAAAATCTTTGATTTTTCAATCGCAAATTTGTGCTTGATGGCACAAATTCGCAGGCTGAGGAAAGAGCAAGGATATTAAAGTGATAAATGTTGCAGAGGTAATTGAAGGAGGAAACCGACTTATGAGTTTACAGGTGGAAAAATTAGAGAAGAACATGGCAAGACTTACTATTGAAGCGAGTGCGGAAGAGCTGGAAAAGGCAATCAATACAGCTTATCAGAAACAGAAAGGAAAAATCAGTATCCCGGGTTTTAGGAAAGGAAAAGTTCCCCGTCAGGTTATTGAGAGAATGTATGGCAAAGAGATATTTTATGAAGACGCAGCAAACGAACTGATTCCGACGGCTTATGAAAATGCGCTTGACGAGTGCGAAGAAGATATCGTATCTTCCCCGAAGATAGAGGTGACACAGATAGAAGCAGGAAAACCTTTTATCTTTACGGCATTAGTTGCCCTGAAGCCGGAAGTTAAATTAGGAAAATACAAGGGCGTAAAAGTAGATAAGATTGATGTAGAAGTGACAGAAGATGAGATAAATGAGGTCATTGAGCGGGAGCGTGAGAACAACGCAAGGAATATTTCCATAGATGACAGACCGGTGAAGGATGGCGATATTACAGTTATAGATTTTGAGGGTTTTGTTGACGGAGTTGCCTTTGATGGCGGAAAAGGTGAAAATTATCCGTTGACGATTGGTTCAGGCGCTTTTATTCCCGGCTTTGAAGAGCAGCTCATCGGCGCAGAGATTGGCAAGGAAGTTGAAGTAAACGTTACTTTCCCTGAGGATTATCATGAAGAAACATTAAAGGGAAAAGCAGCGGTTTTCAAATGTACGGTTAAAGAAATCAAAGAAAAAGAGCTTCCTGAGGTGGATGATGAATTTGCAAGTGAAGTATCTGAATTTGACACATTAGCTGAGTATAAAGAAGATGTAAAGAAGAATCTGGAAGAGAAGAAGACAAAAGATGCAAAGAATGCAAAGGAAGAAGCCGTTGTTAATGCTATAATAGAAGCGTCCGAAATGGAAATACCGGAGGCTATGATAGAAACACAGCAAAGGCAGATGCTTGATGAATTTGCACAGAGAATCACTATGCAGGGACTTTCTATGGAGCAGTACTTCCAGTTTACGGGCACAAATTATGAAAAGATGCTTGAGCAGGTAAAACCGCAGGCTGAGTCGAGAATCAAGTCCAGACTTGTAATGGAAGCTGTTGCTGCCGCTGAAAACATCGAAGTGACTGATGAAGAGTATGATAAAGAAATAGAAACTATGTCGGAAGTCTATCAGATGGAGAGCGCAAAAGTCAAAGAGATGCTTGGCGAGAAGGAAGCAGAGAATATCAGAAAAGACTTAGCTGTGAAGAAAGCTGTAGAATTTGTAGTGGAAAACGCCAAGGAGAATTAGAAATATAAGGTATTAGGTTTATAAGGAGGTATATTATGGCATTGGTACCATACGTCATTGAGCAGACCTCAAAAGGGGAACGCTCATATGATATTTATTCAAGACTTTTAAAAGAAAGAATCATCTTCTTAGGTGAAGAGGTCAATGATACAACAGCAAGTCTGGTGGTTGCACAGATGCTGTTTTTGGAGTCTGAGGACCCTGAAAAAGATATCCATTTATATATCAACAGTCCGGGTGGCTCTGTTACGGCAGGGATGGCAATTTATGATACGATGCGGTTTATCAAATGCGATGTATCTACGGTATGTATAGGCATGGCTGCCAGTATGGGGGCATTTTTGCTTGCAGGCGGAACTAAGGGAAAGAGAATGGCGCTTCCGAATGCAGAGATTATGATTCATCAGCCATCAGGCGGGGCGCAGGGACAGGCAACAGAGATAGAGATTACCGCTAAGCATATTTTGCATACTAAAGCTAAACTGAACAGGATTCTTGCTGAAAATACGGGTCAGGATCTTGAAGTGGTTGCGGCGGATACTGAGCGTGACAACTGGAAATCAGCAGAAGAAGCGCTGGCTTACGGTATCATCGACCGCGTAATAACCAATCATACCGAGGCGGCAAAACAATAAGAAAGGTATAGGCAGTAAAAATGGCAGGGAAAAATTCTGACAACAAAGTTAGATGTTCTTTTTGCAATAAGACTCAGGATCAGGTCAAGAAAATGATTGCCGGTCCGGGGAGCGTATATATTTGTGACGAATGTGTAGACGTCTGTGCTGATATCATCGAGGAAGAGTATGAAGACGAAGCGGAAGCGGTAGAAGAACTGGATATTAATCTGTTAAAACCGGTGGAAATAAAGAAATTTCTTGATGATTATGTAATAGGACAGGAAGAAGCCAAAAAGGTTCTCGCGGTTTCCGTATACAATCATTATAAAAGGGTAATGGCACCGCCTGATAATGACGGAGTAGAGCTGCAAAAAAGCAACATCATAATGATAGGACCTACAGGTTCAGGTAAAACGTATCTTGCTCAGACGCTGGCGAAAATAATTAATGTTCCGTTTGCGATTGCCGATGCAACGACGCTTACCGAAGCGGGATATGTAGGTGAAGATGTTGAAAATATTCTGCTTAAACTGATTCAGGCGGCAGATTATGATATTGAACGCGCTAAGTTTGGCATTATTTATATTGATGAAATTGATAAGATTACCAAGAAAAGCGAAAATGTTTCCATAACCAGAGATGTTTCCGGTGAAGGCGTTCAGCAGGCTCTTTTAAAGATTATAGAAGGAACGGTTGCCAGTGTTCCGCCTCAGGGAGGAAGGAAGCATCCGCATCAGGAATTGATACAGATCGACACTTCCAATATTTTGTTTATCTGCGGCGGTGCGTTTGACGGTCTGGAAAAGATTGTAGAGGAGAGGCTGGACAGAAATTCCATTGGCTTTAATGCTCAGATTATGGAAAAGAGCACCAAAGACATAGGCGCTATTTTGAAAGAGGTTGCACCGCAGGATTTAATGAAATTCGGATTGATTCCTGAATTTATCGGACGTGTGCCTATCACAGTCACGTTGGAAGGGCTTGATAAGGAAGCGCTTATTAAAATACTGGTGGAGCCTAAGAACGCCCTGATTAAGCAGTACAAAAAACTTTTTGAGTTTGACGAAGTCAATTTGAAAGTTGATGATGATGCCGTTGATGCAATTGCGGAACTGGCATTTGAAAGAAAGACCGGAGCAAGAGGACTTCGCTCCATAATGGAAAATGTCATGATGGATATTATGTACGAAATCCCTTCGGACGACAATATTTCAGAGTGCATTGTTACAAAGGATGCCGTTGAGGGAAAAAGCGGACCGCTTGTCCATTATAGAAATAAGCTGCTGCAGGCAGAATAGAAGGAAAACGCCGCTGAATATATAATATATCAGGCGGCGTTTTGGGTATAAAAGAGGTATGGAATATGGTGATAAAAAGCGTAAATTTGGAAACGGTATGCGGAATTACCAGCAGACTGCCGGAAAATAAGCTTATGGAAATTGCTTTTTCGGGAAAAAGTAATGTAGGCAAATCGTCTCTGATCAATGGACTTATGAACCGTAAGTCACTGGCAAGAACCAGTTCCAAACCGGGAAAGACACAGACGATAAATTATTATAATATCAATGATGAAATGTATTTCGTGGATTTACCGGGATATGGATATGCAACTGCCAATGTACAGGTCAAGGCTCAGTGGGGAAAGATGATTGAAGATTATCTTCATCAGTCAAAGATGATAAAGGCGGTTTTTCTTTTGATTGATATAAGGCATGCACCTTCCGAAAACGATTGCATTATGTATGACTGGATTGTAGAAAGAGGACACAGACCGGTTATAATTGCGACTAAACTCGATAAAATCAAGCGAAGCCAGATAGAAAAGCAGGTGACGCTTATACGTAATACATTGAAGGTAGAAGATGATACTATAGTTATACCATATTCTTCACTTTCAAAGCAGGGAAGGGAAGAAATATATGATCTTATAGACAGTTTGTGCGAAGGTTGATCTTATGAAACATGAAATGGTAACATATATAAAGGCAATATTAAATATATTAACTGCACTTGTGATACTTGCACTTTGCATTTTTCTGCTGCCGCGTGCAATTATTTTCTTTATGCCGTTTGTAATAGGCTGGATTATTTCTTTGATTGCCGCACCTTTAGCAAGATTTCTTGAAGAAAAACTGAAGATTAAGAGAAAAGCTGTTTCTGCTTTTGTGATTATTATTGTTCTGGCATGCGTTGTATTGCTTGTATATGGAATATGTGCCAAGCTAATTAATGAGGCTGTTGGTTTTGCCAACGAACTGCCGGATTTATGGCATAAGGTTGAGACGGAATTTAACCGGATAGGAAATAATCTGGATGTGTTATACAGGCGGCTTCCCGTAGATATGCAGGAAAGACTGGTGACTCTTGGAAATGAGTTGGGAAACTTTTTCTCGGATATTATAGGAGATATCGGAACCCCGACATTTACCGCAGTGGGAAATATGGCAAAGCGGCTGCCGGATATTTTTATGGCTGTAATAATGACGTTATTATCTGCATATTTCTTTGTGGCGGATAAAGCATCTTTATCCGGATTTATTAAGAAAAATATGCCCGGTTCGATTTATTATCGGTTTGAGTTGATACGCAGAAGCTTACAGAATGCAATAGGCGGATATTTTAAGGCACAGTTTAAGATAGAGATATGGGTATACATTATCGTTTTCATCGGACTTATGATTTTGAAGGTTAATTTTGCCTTTCTGATTGCTTTCGGCATTGCTTTTCTTGATTTACTGCCGGTTTTCGGAACGGGAACAGTAATGCTTCCATGGGCTGTTATTGCGATACTCAGCGGCGAATATAAGATGGCAATAGGTCTTTTAATTATCTGGGGCGTCGGACAGCTTGTTCGTCAGCTGATACAGCCTAAGATTATGGGGGATTCTATCGGTATCGCTCCGATTCCGACGCTGTTTTTGCTCTATATAGGATACAAGCTGGCAGGCGTAGCGGGCATGATTTTTGCCCTGCCTATTGGAATAATATTCATTAATCTATATGAAGAAGGTGTTTTTGATACAACAAAAGAAAGCCTCAGAATCCTTGTTGCAGGCTTCAACAGATTCAGACGGCTTAATAGTAAAGATAAACAGATGGTAAATGAATATGAGAAGGAAATGAAGGATTCTTACCGAAAGGAAATTCGCGAGAAGGATTAAGGGTTGAAAGGAGCTTAATTATTGCTATGAAAGTTACGGTATATAATTGCAGGGAGTTTGATGAGAAAGAGCTGTTTCTTCGTTACGCGAAGGAACTTGGATTAGAGCTGAATCTGTGTGCGCAGGCTCCATCGTTAGAAAATGCAGAACTGACTAAAGACAGTGAATGTGTAGATATTATTACGTCTAAAATAACAAGAGAACTTATGGTGGCGTTTCATGAAAACGGTGTGAAATATCTGATTACAAGGACGATTGGGTATGATCATATAGATATAGAGGCAGCGAGAGAATTCGGAATCAAGGTGGGAAATGCACCTTACGGACCGAATGGAGTTGCAGATTATACGGTGATGCTGATTCTCATGTCTATACGAAAAATGAAACGTATTATGGAGCGTACAAATATACAGGACTACACTCTGGCAGGGATACAGGGGAAGGAATTGAAGGATTTAACCGTAGGAGTCGTAGGAACGGGGAGAATTGGAAAAACCGTAATCCATAACCTTTCAGGCTTTGGATGCAGAATAATCGCTTATGACCCATACGAACAGGAAGAAGTAAAGCAATATGCAGAATACATACCGCTTAAGCAGCTTTTTGAAGAAGCTGATGTGATTACGTTACATACGCCGCTTACGGATGATAATTATCATATGATTGATGAAAAAAGCATAGCTATAATGAAGGATGGCGTGGTTATAATTAATACTGCGAGAGGCGCATTGATAGATTCACAGGCGCTGATTGGCGCAGTTGAATCCGGCAAAATAGGTGCAGCAGGCTTGGATGTTGTGGAAAATGAGTTTGGATTATACTATTATGATCACAAATCGGATATATTAAATAATAGGGAACTGGCAATCTTACGGGGATTTCCAAACGTGACTGTGTCGCATCACATGGCTTTTTATACCGATAATTGTGTGGAGACTGTCGTGAGGGATTCGCTGATAAGCTGTAAACTTTTCATGGAGGGAAAAGAGAATAAGTGGGAGATTATTTAATGGACTGAGGAAAGAGCATAGGTATTAAAATGTATTGAAAGGAGCATGGTATTAGTATGGAGGCATTGTTAAAGAGAATTAAGACAAACGCTATAGTATCGGCGTTAATGTGTGTTGTTCTGGGAATTATCCTGGTGGTTTGGCCGGGATTGACTGTACGCGCGGTATGTATGACGATTGGCTTCGTATTGGTAGCCAGTGGGGTGAACAGACTGTGTGGATTTATTTTTGGAGGAGATGGCAGTATATATTCACGTATGAATTTAATTACAGGTGTTATAGTCACTTTGATTGGCGCATGGATTCTGTTTCAGCCGGATACGATTATTAAGCTGATTCCTATTTTGGTAGGAATAATTGTTATTATTCATGGAATCAATGATTTACAGCAGACGGTATCTCTCTGCCGGAACAGATATGATAAATGGTGGGTGGCGCTGCTGCTTGGACTTATAACGTTAGGTTTCGGTATCCTGCTTATATTCAATCCGTTTGAAGCAGTGGAAACACTTGTTATGTTTATCGGTATTTTTCTTATTTATGATGGAGTTTCGGATATCTGGATAGTTTCCAGAGTCTCTCATGTGGCTAAATATCTGAAACAGGAAGCCGGGGCTGTGGATGTTGATGCAAGGGAGATAAAATAGACGCGGAGATAAAGTTACAAAGAAAAAGCAGATTGCGGTGGATTAAGATTATATATAAAAACGGTGTAAAAACGTGATATCCTCTTGCTTTACGGTAATAAGTGAGGTATAATAATTCTATCTGGCAGTTATGCTTTAATGCATCATAGATGCAGAATGTAGTTATAGTGTGAAAAATAAATTTTTCACACACATACTTGTATGTGTTATGCTTTGCATGTGTTATGCAATATTTGTACAGACATCGTAGATGTCTTGGGCACCCAAATTCGCAGGTTGAGAAAGGAGCATGGATATTTTATGAGAATAGGTGGTCTTAGCAGTGTATATCCTACATACGTATATAATCCAGGGACTGTAAGCTCTAAGAGCATGAATAAATTATCCAGAATATCGGATGATGTGCTGGATAAGAAAGTAGATTATTCCGGAGTTGAAGCGAAAGAAGAGAATCAGAATCCTTTGAAGAAGGGTCAGACTATTGATTTCGAGGGGATGCTTGCAAAACAGATGCAGCAGGGGCGGAACCGTGCAGCAAAGATTATGCCGGAAGGGCTTAAGCCTGTTGAAAATAGAGAAGAGATAAATAACGTTGCAAAGGCAAAAGATGAATCAGAAAATACAGCGGCGAATGAAAATGCAACTATAGCTGCAACTGCTGATGAAGCGGCTGCGGAAGGAAATAATTCCGGCTCTTCGATGATGCAGAGAGCGATCCAGGCATATGAAATGTTTATGATAGCATAAGTTATTTAAAAAATTAAATCCTCATTTGACTGGTATTCTGTTCTCAAATGAGGATTTATTTTACATTTAATTATTCTTAATTATTTTAAAAATTATTCTATGGCCATCTTTTTTACATTGGATATTGCATTTCTAACAGGAGGCAATAGCAAAATAACAATTGTTATCACCCCTTCAACAATAATATAAGCATAGTTATATGCAATCGGATATATGGCAGCCAGAGATTTCGGAAAATTATCCGGCATATAATCCATCCAGTACAGATATCCGCCAATTGTATGAAACAATCCCCTCATGAAAATTGCAAAAAGGTAACCTTTTATCAGACCGTTTTCCTTTTTATAGAAGAAGCCGGAAAGACCAAGGGCTGCAAAGGCGATGATGTAGTCCATACAGGCCTGCAAGGGTGAGAGAATATAGCCGCCGCCACCTTGGATAAATTGCAGTATACCGTATGCGAATCCTGAGATTAAGCCGATTTTCGGTCCGTACCAGTAACCAATCATGGCGATAAACAGCATGGAGCAGAGTGTTACGGAACCACCCCAGGGCATATGAATGATTTTGATATAGGACGTGGCGAAGCCTAGTGCGATAGCAACAGCAGAAAACACGAGCTGCCTGGTGGAGAATGTTTTGGTATTTCGTGTTTCCGTACTGCTTTCCTTATTCTTTAGCAGAGCGGTGAGTGCAATCAGAATGACTATGATTATAACGAAAGCTATTGTACCTGTGCTTGTTAATGAATAATAGCCATCTTCCTGATTTAAAAATAGTGACATAAAAAGACCTCCTTCGTTTTTGCGAGGAGGAACGACATCATGCCATAAAAATTACGCATGTAATTTTTATGAGCCTTGCTTCCTTACGCCGGTATTATCCGGTTCAAGTAGTGAGGGTTAGAAATATGAGATGCTTTAGTACTGCTTTCCGCCTTATATCTGTGGTGACAGTAACAATTATCATCATACTTCAATCTCAGCGATGTGCTCCCCTAGCGAGTTTATTTTGTTGTGACATCAGAAAGCCGGTAAACAGGGCTTGCTGAAATCTGATAATAACTATAAGGCTTTATGAGTGGATTGTCAAGCTTATATTTATTCCACTACATATCGTGCCAGTTCCAATGCGATGTCGAAATGACCTGCATCGTGCTGAGTACCTTTGGTTTGCCCTTCTTTTCGCCTGGTATCCCATTCAGGTGCGTCACGCAGATCTCCGCTCGTAAAGAATGTGTATAGATTTAACCCCCGGAAATCGCACATAGCCTGCAAGGCAGCGCATTCCATTTGCTTATTTTAGCTTATGAACTATATTGACAGGTTCTCTTATTGGCTTCTCTAATTGAATTTATTATATTGACTTTCATTGTATATACGGTTATATAATATTAATAATGATGCTTGCTGAAAAGTGGGAAATAAGTTTATAAATAACGTATGTTTTACAATGAACATGAAAGGAGAAGGTACATAGATGAAAACATCAACCGGAAAGTTTCAATACCTATTGTTTGATTTGGACGGTACTCTGACAGACCCGAAGCAGGGGATTTCAAGATGTGTACAATATGCTTTGAGTAAATTAGGAATTGAAGAGACAGATTTGGATAAGTTTGATCCATTTATCGGACCGCCGCTGCAGGAAAGTTTTAGGGAGTTTTATGGTTTTGACGAGCAGAAGATAGCCGAGGCGGTGGCATATTACAGGGAGAGGTTCAGTGACGTGGGTTTATATGAAAATGAAATATATCCCGGCATGGAAGAGATGCTTGCTCATTTGAAGCAGGAAGGAAAGGTGCTGGCTATTGCATCGAGCAAAACTACGGTGTATGTGAAACGTATTTTACAATACTTTAATATAGAGCAGTATTTTGATGTAGTAGTAGGCAGTGAAATGGACGGAACCCGTAACAAAAAGGAAGAAGTGGTAGAGGAGGCATTGAGGCAGCTGAAGCAATATGCGGTGGAAGAATCTGATTATGACACATTTGTCATGATAGGCGATAGGAAATTTGACATAAATGCCGCCAAAGCTTTTGGAATTGCTTCTATAGGCGTTTCTTATGGTTATCCGGCTCCGGGCGAATTGGAGCAGGCAGGTGCAGACTATATCGTGGATACCGTACAGGAATTGGAGAAACTGCTTGCGGGTTAAGCAGTATGGGATTTTGCTTATGGATATAAAAAATAAATCAGGTAATAAACCACATAATAAATATATTCATTTTATTAGGATTGCCGGAGAAATAATAATACCATTCGTTATTTATTATATCACCTATCTGCTGTCATACATTGCGTTGACTATAGTAGTCATTAAAATCATGCAATTGGATAGGTATATCTTCGGGCATGAAACTACAACTAGAGCAATTCTTGGCGTTATATCTATGTTAATAGGAATCCTGCCGCTTATTTCCAGCCTCAGGAGAGAACTGGACGGACGGCAGAAACAAGACATACATGTAGGAAATACAACAGATTTAAAAAATATAAAAGTTATAAAAGACATTCCATTATATAAATCTGTCCTAATTACAATAACACTTGCTATCACAAGTTCTGTCGCAATTAATATTTTGTTTATCCGGCTGCACTTGACAGAAAATTCGGAAACCTATAGCCGTGTTGCAGAGCATCAGTATGGTGTAAGCCTTATCACAGGTCTTATTTTGTACGGTATTATATCACCGCTTGCGGAGGAAGCAGTGTTCCGCGGTATCATTTATAATCGAATAAGAAGAAACTGCTCAATTACTGCGGCAGTTTTTTTGTCTGCATTGCTTTTCGGACTTTATCATGGAAATATTGTACAGGGAGCTTACGGGTTTCTCATGGGGATTCTGATTGCCTGTACTTATGAGCGGTATGGCAGATTTTTTCATGCTTTTTTATTCCATGCGTCAGCAAACACGGCAGTCTATATTATTACATCTAGTGAAGCTATTTCTCATATAATAATAAATCCGCATATTTGTTTGATATTCATATTAATATCCGCATTATTGCTTTGGCGGATGAAGAAGAGTAAATAGAATAAATTAATATTAGCACCAGGGCATTATGAGTTCTGTTCCCGGCAAAATCAACGACGGGTTATATTATAAAGCAGACTTGCATCATTTTTGTATCATCTTTGAAACATTTACATTTGTTTTATACCTTATATAGTGTATAATAAAATCGTTGATTAATAGAATGCGGAAGAGATGCAGATTGGACAAATATCAAAATTCGTCATCCGGATTGAAGCTGGCATTTTAATAAGAGAAGAGGGAAAAATATGAAAACTAAATATATACGAGGAATAGCGCTTGGCGTTCTGGCAGCGATGATAATTTCCACGGCAGGCTGCGGAACTTCCGAAGGAATCAGGGACACAGAGTCAGCAGGAGAGGATATCTCGCAGGAGCAGATTGAAGGAAATATACAGGAGAGTCAAAATCCGGAAAAACGGGTTACACAGGAAAAGCAGGACTCTGAGACTCAGCCGGATGAAAAGCCGTCGGACGTGCCGGATGAAGTGAAAGATGATGACGAAATGAAACTCATTGAGTCGATGGAAAATCAAGTTGACTCGACCGAATATAACAATGAAAATGAGGAGGATAAGATTATGCAGAACAACGAAATAGAGATTTTTTGCCCGGAGGAATATACAAAAAGAAATACCGGTGTCAAGTACAGTGATGTGATTAAGACTACATATTACTCTACGACCTGTGAGAAGGACAGACCGGTGAATATTGTGCTGCCGGATGGGTACTCGGAGGATAAGGAGTATCCGGTTCTGTATGTACTGCATGGCATTTTTGGAACTCAGAACGATATGAACAATAACAGCATTACAATCCAGAATATGATGACAGAGGGAATAGCTAAAGATATGATTGTTGTTTATCCTTATATGTATGCCAGCAAAACTCAGGATAAATGTACTGCCATTGATAAGGAAAATGTAGCGGCCTATGATAATTTCATCAATGATCTGGTGACGGATCTGATGCCTTTTATTAAAGAAAACTACTCCATAGCCGAAGGAAGGGAGAATACAGCGATTGCAGGATTTTCCATGGGAGGAAGAGAGACGCTGGCAATCGGACTGCAGCGTCCTGATTTGTTCGGGTATGTGGGTGCCATCGCTCCGGCACCCGGTCTGGTGCCGGGAAAAGACTGGGCGATGGAGCACGAGGGCCAGTTTACCGAGGAAGAGCTGGTGTTTAACGGTGAGAAACCAATCCTCCTGATGGTCTGCTGCGGCGACAAAGACGGCACTGTGGGACAATTCCCCAAGAGCTACCATGATATTTTTGAGAAAAACGGGGTGGAGCATGTGTGGTGGGAAATCCCCGGTTCCGATCACGGCGACCCGGCAATCAGCAGCGGAATCTACAATTTCTGCAGATATATTTTTCAATAAACATAAGGGGAATTTACTGGTTTCCAGGTGAATCAGAAAACTCCCCTTACATTGCGTTTTCCAGATTCTCTTCCGTAATGGCAGAAGCTTCTTCAAGTAATATTGCGTCCTCCGGAATTCCCTGCCCGATGGCGTATTGCTTTCCGATATAGGAATCTGAATAGAGGTTTCCATCTCCATATCCGCCGGTGATAATCAGTTTTTTGACATAGCCGTTTTGATATAACCAAATTCCGTGATTTATTCGTTCCCTGAATACCGGGGAAACTCCTTCGTCCGCAGCAGCCGCGCCTAAGATGATTGCTGCATCAGCATTTCGGGTTTCATCTTTTGTCGAGTAACTGCATATACTTACGGCATTGCCTGCGATATAGAAAACTAAGAGTAATAATAGTCCTAAAATATAATGACATTTTTTAAATTTTCTTGCAATTTTCATAAAACTCCATCAAAAATGAACGGTTTTAGGCGGTTCCGTAAAGGATGAGAAAGTAGCGACAGCATCTTTCATATACAGAACTTCCGTATTATCATCCGTAGCGGAATACATTCCTTTTAAATTCGGATAGGCATCAAGCATATGTTCCTTTGCCTCTACGCGGTCATCTCTTACAAGAGAGCACGCGATGCGCAGCCATTTTCCATCTGCAAATGCGCATATTTCAACCTTCGGGTTTGTGGAAATCTGCTTAGATACATCCTTAGATTTGCCTGTCTGGATATATAGCTTTTCCTCAAATAAATCGATAGTGCCGAAAGGGCGGACTCTTGGTTGTTCGCCTTCTGTCGTTGCCAGATAATAAGTACCACAGCTCTTTAAAAAATCATAAACTTCCTGCATAGTAAAGCCTCCTTTTTTTGATATTGTAACATTTATTGCCGGATAAAGCCAGTGTATTGAAATGAAAGAAATATTTATGATATAATAAACGCAAGCTCAGCAGCTTGCGTTACAAGAATTGCGATGCAATTCTTGCTGGAATGTTTACTTTTATGGCTTTAGTGGCTATGATATAATAAACGCAAGCTCAGCAGCTTGCGTTACAAGAATTATTTCGTAATTCTTTTTTTAATGATATACTTTTATCGCTTCTGTGGCTTCAATATAATAATTGCAAAGAAAAACAAGCGACGCGAAGCGGCATTTGTTTTTCTGCCATTATTAACGAGCAAACGTCCGATGAAATCGGACATAAAGCGCTGTAAGAGCGGGTTTGCGAGTTTATATGATATAGTAAAGCAGATTAGAATGATAAGGATTGTATTTACGGAAGGACTGAAATAAAAGATGATAGGATTAATCGTTGCTCGTTCTAAGAATAATGTTATCGGGAAGAATGGTCAGATTCCCTGGAAAATAAAAGGAGAACAGAAGCAGTTCAGGGAACTGACAACCGGTAATGTCGTTATTATGGGAAGGAAATCTTATGAAGAAATCGGTCATCCTCTTCCAAACAGAATGAATATTGTCGTTTCCGGCAGCATTAATTATACAGGAGAAAACCTGCTGACGGTAAAATCGCTGAAGGAAGCAATTGAGGCAGCTGGTGATGCGGATGTTTATGTGTCCGGAGGTTATGGCTTGTTTAAGGAAGCGATGCCCATTGTGGATAAAATGTATATCACTGAAATTGATGTGGAAATAGAAGACGGAGATGTGTTCTTTCCTGAATTTGATAAAAGTAAATTTGATATGACCGTTGGTGAAACCGGTGGTGAGGATATCAAATATACAAGGACAATTTATACCCGGAAAAAATGTTGATTTGACAGGAGAATACCATGAAAGAAGTGAGAGTTTTAGAAATCAAGCAGAGTGTTTTTGCAGATAATGATATGCAGGCGGATAAACTGCGTCAGGAACTTAAGGGAAAAGGTGTGTTTTTACTGAATCTGATGTCTTCTCCCGGTTCCGGCAAGACAACTACACTGATGCGTACCATTGATGCACTGAAGGGGAAAATAAAGATTGGTGTTATGGAAGCGGATATTGACTCGGATGTGGATGCTAAGACAATTGCCCTGTCGGGAGCAAAGGTTATCCAGCTTCATACGGGCGGAATGTGTCATTTGGATGCAGAGATGACCAGACAGGGACTTGAAGGATTAGACACGAAAGACGTGGAACTGGCTATTCTGGAAAACGTAGGAAATCTGGTCTGTCCGGCGGAATTTGATACGGGAGCTTCTAAAAATGCCATGATCCTATCCGTACCGGAAGGAGATGACAAACCGTTAAAGTATCCGCTGATGTTTTCTATTTGCGACGTGGTGCTTATCAATAAAATCGATGTCATGCCATACTTTGACTTTGATATGGATAAGTGCAGGGAATATATCCGTATGCGCAATCCCAAGGCAAAGATCATTCCAATCTGTGCTAAGACCGGAGAAGGAATAGAAGAGTGGGCGAAATGGCTGTTAGATGAAGTAGTAAACTGGAAAGAAGCATAGAATGAATAAATTTTCATACACATGTTTTCATGTGTTATGCAATATTTGTGCAGGCATCATTGATGCCTTAGAAATTGTGTGCAAAGCACACATACAAATTCGCAGGTTGAGAAAGGTTAAAATAAATATACAAACAGAGGGAGAAAAATATGGGAAGAACGTTAGACAAAGAACTATATCCTGATTATGTTTATCCTGAACATAAGGCGGACCACAATGAACCTGTCAGGGAGAACATTGTTAAGCTCGGTAAGATGATAACAGACAGGATTCCTCAGAAGCTGGGGATAAAAAAGATCACGCAGGATGATCCGGAGTATTGGGGACTGGCCGGGGTGGTTACCGATGAGGAAGCGGAGATTGCCCTAAAGATGGGGGTAAGAAAACCGAAAACCCTGCAGGAAATGGTAAAACTGACCGGCATTCCGGAAAAAGAACTGGAGCCGAAGCTTCAGGAGATGTCGGTAAAAGGCCTATTGGAATACAACTGGGAAAACCCTGCGCATGAAAAGCAGTATGTGCTGCCTATGTTCGTGCCCGGTGCGGCGGAGTTTTTCAATATGAACAGTTCCGTAATAGCCAAAAATCCGGAGGTCAGCCTGTTTTTTGAACATATGTCCAGACTGCCCTTAGAGCATGTCACACCGTTTGTCGGAGAAGGCGGAAACGGAATCGGAATGCATGTCATTCCGGTAGAAAAAGCGATTGAAATGGAAAGTGAGTCCATTGATCTGGAGCATATTTCTTACTGGCTGACTAAATATGAAGGAAAATATGCGGCAAGTCCCTGTTCCTGCCGTCGTTCCAGACTGACGCATGATGAGGGATGCGGGGACGATCCTGAAGGCTGGTGCGTTGCGGTAGGCGATATGGCGGATTATGTAGTAGAAACACAGAAGGATGGGCACTATATTACAAGAGAAGAAGCACTGGCTATTTTTAAACAGGCGGAAGATAACGGGTTTGTACATCAGATCACCAATATTGACGGTGCCAACAAGATATTTGCCATCTGTAACTGTAATGTGAACGTATGTTATGCCCTTCGTACTTCGCAGCTTTTCAATACGCCGAATATGTCACGTTCCGCGTACGTAGCCAAAGTGGATAAGGCAAAATGCGTAGCTTGCGGCAAATGTGTGGAAGCCTGTCCTGCCGGTGCGGTGAAATTGGGACAGAAACTTTGCAAAAAAGACGGCAGCGAGGTGACTTATCCGAAGATGCCTCTTCCACAGGAGCAAAAGTGGGGAGAGCATATGTGGACGCATAATTACCGGGATGTCAACAGGATCAACTGTTATGATACCGGTACGGCGCCTTGTAAAACGGCATGTCCCGCGCATATTGCCATACAGGGGTACTTGCAGCTTGCCAAAGAAGGTCGTTATCAGGATGCGCTGGCGCTTATTAAAAAGGACAATCCGCTGCCGGCTATTTGCGGAAGAATCTGTAACAGACGGTGTGAGGATGCATGTACGCGTGCTACAATAGATGAGGCAGTTGCAATTGATGCAGTTAAGCGTTTTGTAGCGGAACAGGATTTGAATGCCAAGACACGATACATTCCGAAGCCTACGGTTCCTTCATTAAAAGGGCATTTTGATGAAAAAATAGCAATTATCGGCGCCGGACCGGCAGGTCTTTCCTGCGCTTATTATCTGGCGGATAAAGGATATAAGCCGACTATTTTTGAAAAGAATGAAAAACCCGGAGGTATGCTGACTTATGGTGTACCTTCCTACAAATTGGAAAAAGATTTGATTCAGGCCGAGGTAGATGTGATTACTGCAATGGGCGTCGAAATCAAATATGGCGTTGAAGTCGGCAAAGATATCACCATTGAACAGCTTCGTAAGGAAGGATACAAAGGATTCTATATTGCAATCGGCTGCCAGAGCGGCAGGAAACCCGGTATTCCCGGTGAAGATGCAGAAGGCGCTTATACGGCAGTAGAGTTCTTGCGCGATGCCGGAAGCAAGGAAGCGTTTGCACTGGGCGGAGATGTAGTCGTAATCGGCGGCGGTAACGTTGCTATTGATGCGGCAAGAACTGCAGGCCGTTGCGGACAGGGCAAGGTTTCGATGTTCTGCTTAGAGAGTAGGGATGAAATGCCGGCAAGCAGGGAGGAAATCCTGGAAGCGTCGGAAGAGAAGATTTCTATTAATAATGGTTGGGGCCCGAAAGAAATACTGACGGAAAATGGAAAAGTAACAGGTGTTATATTTAAAAAGTGTACTCGTGTATATGATGAGAATCACAGGTTTGCACCGCTTTATGACGAAAACGATACGATGGCGGTTTCCTGTGCAAATGTCATTTTCAGCGTAGGCCAGGGAATCAATTGGGGAGATCTTTTGAAAGGAACAAAGGTTGAACTTCGTCCGAATGGCGGCGCGATTGCCGATAAACTGACATACCAGACGGCAGAGCCGGATATTTTCGTAGGCGGCGATGTTTACACCGGACCGAAGTTTGCAATAGATGCGATTGCGGCAGGACGGGAAGGCGCTATTTCCCTGCACAGATTCGTGCATGAGCATTGTACGCTGACTATAGGAAGAAACAGAAGAGATTTCATAGAGCTTGATAAAGAAGATATCTTCATCGCAAACTACGATAATACGGACAGACAAAGACCGGAGAAGGCTGAAGAAGCGCAGCTTCGTTCTTTCCGTGACATGTCCCATACCTTAACGGAAGAACAGGTCAAGGCGGAAACTTCGCGTTGCCTTTCCTGTGGGGCGTCTGTGGTCGATCCGAATAAATGTATCGGATGCGGCGTTTGTACGACCAAATGCGTATTTGATGCTATTTCACTCCACAGAGAACTTCCGGGCTGCTCTGAAATGGTAAAATCGGAGGATAAGTTAAAATATGTTCTTCCCAATATGGTCAAACAGTCCATCAAGGTCAAATTTGCAAAGAAAAAGGATTGAGGTTGATTATGCACGAACTCGGCGTAGTATTCCATATCATGGACACATTGGAAAAAGTAGCTTCGGAAAACGATGTGGAAGGTATTTCCAAAGTAGTACTGGAACTTGGCGAAGTATCTACGGTCATAGAATCATATTTGCAGAATTGTTGGAAATGGGCTATAAAAAAACGAGAGTTGTTTTCCGAAGCGGAGCTGATTGTGGAAACGCTGCCGGCCATCACATATTGTGAGGGGTGTGAGAAAACATACCCGACCGTGGAACACGGAAAAATTTGTCCTTACTGCAAGAGCCCGGATACATGGCTTTTGCAGGGGAACGAATTTAATATTAAGGAAATAGAAGTTTACGGATCGGAATGATTTCAAGACGGCGATGAGCAGAGCAGAATAGAATAGAATAGAATAGCATATAATACTGTTTTGCTTTTATCAGGAAAAAGGAGTATTGATTCACAGCCGGTATTTAGCTATGAGGCAATACTCCTTTAATTGCAAAATGTCATAAATGCTATATGGTTGATTAAAATTTCTCTTTTTCTTTTTTGTACAATTCTATAAAATAGCTGTTTTTTGCCAGTAATTCCTCAAAAGTTCCATTACCGACAATATTACCGTTCCTGAATACAATGATTCGGTCAAATCCGATAATTGAAGACAAACGATGGGCAATGGCAATTACTGTGGCATTATTTACCTGTTCTAAAACATTTTTCATGACAATGCTTTCCGTCACATTATCCAATGCCGATGTTGCTTCGTCCAAAACAACTATCTCAGAATGATCAAACCACAGTCTGGCTAATGCCAGCCGCTGCTTTTCTCCGCCGGATAAGCAGGTTCCTTTTTCACCGATTCTTGTATCCACTCCGTTGTCCAATGACGAAAGCATTGGCAGCAGCTGTGTGACCTTAAGGCTCTCATGAATATCGACATCCGGAACTTCTTTGTCAAATACCAGATTTTCTCTGATTGTGCCATCAAATACGGGTGCATCCTGCGATAAATAGGATACTTTTTTATACAGCGATTCTAACGAGAAACTTTTTAACGGTTTATCGTCAAATAGAATATCACCTTCATCGTATTTGAGTAATCCGATTAATATTTTTGCCAATGTTGATTTTCCGGACCCCGACTCACCGACAAATGCTATTTTTTCTCCCTTTCTAATTGTCAGGTTGACAGACTTAAGCACTTTTTTATTTACGCCAGAAAATTTTTCATTCTTATAGGAAATTATGCCGCAGCGTAAATCATTACAGGGAGAATGCAAAGCATTCTCTGAATAGTCACTGCCGAGCGATGATTTTTCATAGCAAAATGACAAATTCTCAACGCGAATCTCGTTTAAGAGAGTATCAAAAGCAACGCCTTCTTTAAGCTGCATATCCTCTTTTAAATCTAACAGCTCCGTAAATCGCAGCCACGCCGTTTTGTTCAATTTGTACTGAACATAAATAACGTTAAATATTGCAATTGGGGTATATGCATTATCAATCAACGTGATTAATGCTGCCACAGAACCAACAGACAAATGACCGTTTTTCCATGCATAGACCAGAATCCCGATATCAAGGCAAGCAACTAACAATGCAAAAATAGTGAAAAATGCTTCATGTATCATGGTCATTTTCACTTTTGACGATACTATGATTCGCTTGGCTTTTGCTGCCTTTTTTACCTCATTTGAGAATTGATTTTTCATGCGAAAAACAGGCATTTCCATGAAACCACGCACAAGAAAATGATTTAGTTCCTCTTCGTTGGTTAATATTTTTTCCTTTATACGGTATAATCCCTTAAGCAATATATTTGTCACTATAAATACGATGATATATCCTGCCATAAGAAAATAAGTTATATTTCTGTCTATTTTCCGGATAAAATATAAACTGAACAGGATTGTCGGAATCAAATTCCTGACAACGCAGAACCAAAAGTCATAAAGAACACCTTTTCCTGCATTAGCGCCATTTTCAATCTGCTGTACTAATTTACCTGTTCCCAGCTTTTGGTATTCAGAATAGTCCATTCTGCCAATTTTTTGCAATGCCAGTAATTTGAAATCCAGATAAATCGCATTTTCAAGTTTTGATGACGGATACTCATCCAAATAGTTCATTCCGTAATTTACAATAAGAATAACACCATAAAACAGGATTCCGTAAACCATTATTGTCCTGTCTGTCAATCCATCTATAATCTTTTGAAAACAGTCAGCCTTATAATTTGATATAAATGCATTGAATAATCCTATTACCAGATATACAATAACCCAATTTCTATTATTTTTTAAGATTTCTTTCATATAGCGCATAACTGTACTCCTTTTCTAATGTCGATTTTCCCATTGAATCAGTACAGTTGTG
This sequence comes from uncultured Bacteroides sp., assembly GCA_964600805.1. GTDB lineage: Bacteria > Bacillota > Clostridia > Lachnospirales > Lachnospiraceae > UBA3282. The sequence continues at coordinate 30,764 of CAZRKN010000050.1, forward strand.
ACTGTCAGCAAGTTTATTTCCGCGAGCAACGAGCCAAGTAACTGCTTGCAGTTATTTGGCGACTGCCGCGAGAGTCAAATACCCTGCCTGTTGGAGCACTTTAAGTTTGATACCCACTGTTTGCGACAGGGTATTTAACTTATCCTCAGCACAATCTGCTAACAGTTTATTTCAACTGTACTGAGTAGATATCTCGGATATATTTCAAAAAACCATGAACTTTTCTCAAACTGCGAATTTGGGCAGCGCCAGAAGCGCTTTTGCACCAAATTTGCCGATTTAAAAATCTTTGATTTTTCAATCTATTCACCTCCAAATCAAATAAATTGAATTCATGGTAGCATGGAATGTGGGAAATTGCAAATAGAAATTTAACGTTATTTAATGTAGTGATTTAATGCAGGAAGAATTTTAGTGTAAATGCGATAGTGAAATTATTCTGATTGTGATATTATAGTAGTTGTACTGATTTGGAGATGTGGAATTCTATAAATTGATTAAGTATTTCTACCACCGGTTGCTGTAATGTATAAGAAGCTATATGGAATGTAACCGGGGTTTTTGGTATTGTTCAGTTATCAAAAACAGGAGGTAAGAATATTATGGATTTTTCAGAAAAACTTTTAACGTTACGAAAGGCTAACGACATGACGCAAGAGCAGCTTGCCGAGAAACTTGATGTTTCAAGGCAGTCTGTTTCAAAATGGGAAAGCGGGCAGGCTACGCCGGATTTGGAAAAGATAGTGGCATTAAGTACGGTTTTTAATGTTACGACTGATTATCTGTTAAAGTCATCAGAGATAGATGATTTATCAGTAAAAACCGAAATGTTGGAAAAACAACAGCAGATGATGCTTCTCCGGGAACAAAAAAAGCAAAGAAACTTTGAATGTGTAATGTATTCGGTTGCGGTATATCTCATATTTTTTGCGGTCTATTTCATCGGACATTATTATTTTGAAATCTGGAATCCGTCAGTAATTTTTTCGGAATTTCTTATTGCAACAGCTATCGTAATTTGTATATGCGTTAAGAAGCTTAGTAAAAAGCAGTAGTGAAGTTCCGATTTCATTAAAACAGGTTCGATTCTTATTGTCGGGGTGAAACGGAGAGGGGATGGATACTATGCATAATATTAAAATAAAAACAGAACGTCTTCTGCTTCGTCCTCTGACAGTTGCTGATGCTGAGGCAGTTTTTGAATGGGTCAGTGACGAAAGGGTTTCACGATATATGGTTTATAATACTTATACAAACGTCGGGCAGGTTAGAGAATGGCTTGCATTTGTTGAAAAAGATTCCGGTACATATAATTTTGGTTTTGAACGGATTTCAGACGGAAAGCTCATAGGCAGTGGAGATATAGGTCCCGATAGCAAAAGCGGATATTGGGGATTTGGATATAATTTGCGATATGATTGCTGGGGAAACGGATATGCAACAGAAGCTGTTAAAGCCATGATGGAATATGTGCGCAGGAATTTCGGAGCAGCACGTTTTACTTCAAGCCATGCCGAGCCTAATATTGCTTCGGGCAAAGTTATGGAAAAGTGTGGACTGAAGTTTGTACAATATGGAGAGTTTCAAAAACTTGACGGAAGCTGCAAAATGAAATCAATGGAATATGAAGCAGAGTTTTAGCTTAGAAAGGGTATTATAATGGCAGTTAGACTGGTTAAATTTTTTATGGGGCTGGCGATGATACAGCTTGCGGTTGCTACGTTTCTTGCGGTGGGGATAGGTTCTGACTCTTTTACTGTATTTATGCAGGGACTTTCCAAGGTGCTGCATATCAGTGTTGGAGCAGGGAATTGTCTTTTGACGCTTGTACTTTTGGGGATTGTGTTCTGGCTTGACCGTTCACAG
>CAZRKN010000051.1:0-31588 GCA_964600805.1 uncultured Bacteroides sp.
TTCTTGAATTTTCAGGGTTGCATTACTGTTTGTTTGTCAAGGTACTGGTCTGCTGAATTTCTATAAAATTCAACAACAAAAATGAGTATATCACCATAAAATTATGTTGTCAACAAGAAAAAACAAAAAGTTTAACAAAGTTTAATTAAACTTATTGAAGTGCAAATTCAACACTATCTATGTCACTTCTTAATATCAAAGAAAGACTTTCTATATAAGTACCCTCCGGCACTTCTACAACTGCGACAAGTTCTGTCGAACTGTTTTCTCCTAAAATACCCTTATAGGTATGTAAATCATTTAACAGCATTGTGGATAATGTGCTTTTGGATGATTCACCGTTAATCGAAACTCTTGCCCTGAGCCCATAGTTCAACATATCAAGCTCTCTGTCCGAACCGCTCTGATTATTTACCGCGAATTTCAAAATCAACAGCTGCATACCCGGCGTAGCCTGCATCGCAAAATATGCATCTGCGCTATCTTCCGCCATATCAGGATATTCTGACATCAAATCGCAGCCCGTATATTGAAAAGAAAAACCCTCAATGCCATAAAATTCTTCTATCGTTGATGCTTTTTCGCTGATATCTATTACTTCCGTATTGGATTCCGCGTTCTCGTTATTTTCCTCAGGTATAGGTTCATCTTCCAAATCGCCATTAACTTCCGGTTCATTCTGTTCACTGTCCGATTGCTCTTCATATGCGGTCAGATCAACCAAGCGGCTGTTATAATACTTGTCATACTTTAACAACAAACTGACTGTATATTCCGTAATTATATCATTTTCTTCTTCAGTCAGTTCAGGCACAGTGACGCCACATCCCGATAATATAAATGAAAAACCTAGCCCACACAATAAAACACGTAATTTCTTCACTGAAACATCATTCTCCTATATTTATATTGTATAATCCGGCATAATAATATAATCTGCATTGCTCTCTGCCGTACTTTACATTATACTCCATAATTTGACTTATGACAAATTATTTATTATTAAATATCAAACCTTAAATATCAAACTCAAACAAATATTATTTTCATTATTCCATTTTCTCCAATCCCGAATTAGTTCTTTATTGTCCGCCTTCTGATTTTCTAATATGTTCCCTAATCTCCGCTTCATGTTCCTGACAATAAGCATAACTGCTCTTCATGAATTCTTCAATCGGCTGCTTTTTGTACATTTCATCCAATGTATCAAGAATAAAAACGCCGTCTGCTTTCATATTAAAGAAATATGGATAGATACAGCCGCCGTGTTCTCTGGGAAAATATGGGTTTATGGAACTTAGCCTGGAATCTTTCATCACGGACTCGACCACCATCTCACTCAGAATCCATTTCAGAGAGGGACGCTCGTATTCATCGTAACTATCCTCAAATACCCGATTCCATACATAGAACCAGAAAAAGTGAATAATCTCGTGGATACTCATGCCAATGGCTCCTCTTTCACTGTTTAAATAGAAAACATCATAGTGCCGTTCTTTCAGGAACCGTGGGCATATAGGATTCATACTGACATTGCACACTAAATCATTAAAAAGTTTTTCGCAGTCAACGTTAAAAGCAGCTGACAAAGCAGCAGTTATCTGCTCCCTGCAAACTTCCCAATATCTGGAATACGAAGCCACTTTTTCATTGATGGAATCCTCCAGCTCCATATAAACCGTCCGTAAAGTGAGCTCAATATAAGCTTTTCTCTCAGCAAATGGCAGGTTATCAGCATAAGATTTGTCAAGCTGTGGATAAAAACGGTATAGAGGCTCCGACCAAAATTCCGACTCATCCTCTGTCTGAAATAACATAATCCGTTCAATCATATAGTCCACTCCTGGATTTTTAAAGGTAACGTTCATATAAACACTCCTTTTTACGCCTGCTCCAACTCAAACCAGAACTCCACCCCATTGTCATAATTCCTGACTCCGTATGCCTGATTCATGGATATCATAATTGCTTTGACTATGGATAGACCGATACCGCTTCCGCCGTATTCCCTCGTTCTCGCCTTATCAACTTTATAGAATTTCTCCCATAAATGTGTCAGGCTCTCTTCCGGTATCGGATTGCCGGTATTAAAGACGGATATCCTGACTTTATTTTCCGTTTTATGCAGCTTCACATCTATGATTTTTTCATTTAGCGCATAGTTAATGGCATTGCTGAAATAGTTCATAAAGACTTCTTCTGTCTTATATTCATCAGCCCATACATAAATCGGCTCATATTCTTCCATTCGTACGGAAATCTCTTTTTGCTTTAACAATATTTCCGACGACTGTATATAATTCCTTATCAGCGAAACTATATCAAAACGCTCCATTGTAACTACATCATTGCCGGATTCTAATTGGTTCAGCGTCAGAAGCTTTTTTACCATCGTATTCATCTTGACTGCTTCATCCATAATTACATCACAATAAAACTCCCTGCTCTCGGCATCATCGCTGATACCCTCCTTCAGGCCTTCCGCATATCCTTGAATAAGTGCAATCGGCGTCTTTAATTCATGTGATACATTGGACAGAAATTCTTTACGCATCTCGTCTATTTCATTTTTCTTCTCTATATCCCTTTGCAGTTCATTATTAGCGCTTTTTAGTTCTGAAATTGTCTTCTCCAGTGTATATGATAATTCATTGATATTACTGCCTAACAAAGCAATCTCAGTTCTGTCCCTCCCACTGTATTTTGCGTCAAAATCCAGATGTATCATACGCTCGGATATCTTGGTAAGCTCCATTATCGGCTTTGTTATTCTGCCTGACACCCATAACCCGATTACAGCGCTTACTACAGCCGCAAAAATACCTACATACGCAAGGAATTTGTTTGCCAGCTTTACACTTTCCTCAATACTTTCCATGGGATTTTGAAACAGAAAAAGGTTGCCGTTGTCCAGAACACCCCACATTTCCACATATTCCGTTTTGGTTCTGTCATCAAGCATAATTCTTATCGAATAATTTTCCCCTTCTTCCAAGACCTGAATATTCTGGGAGTTTCCCTGCCCGAACAGATTGTTAAGCAGGCGTCTGCTCATTATTTCATAGTCGTTGCTGGAAGTTTTCAATGTCTGCGACTCTGCATCCAGTAAAATAAAGCTGATATTATATCTGCCACAGATTTTTTGAAATTCAATATCAAATTCTTCGGTGCTTATCGTTCCGGCATTTGAGGCGGCATTCATATAATTATAGGCATTCATCAGGAAGTTCTGTTTATTCTTTATATAATACTTTTCCAAAAAAGTATTATTTATAAACCAGCACAGTACTATTGTTCCTATTATCAGAAGACAGAAAACCCATGCAAATTGTTTCTTAATGGAATACTTCATTATTACTCATCCTCTATCACATCAAAAGAACAGCCTCTTGCCCATGGACTTCCTATGTCGCAGCGTCCGTGGTGGTATTCACGCTTCACCTCTCCCTGCGTATATTCATCAGATACGTTAATTTTCAATCTGCCTGCATCGGAAGCCGCAAAACCATCCAGCATTGCAATGATTTGCTCCAAATTCATATCATCCATATATTTTCACTCCGCTTCAAATTTATAACCCATCCCCCAAATAGTCTTAATCATATCTCCTTTGGCACCCATCTTACTGCGCAGTTTCTTCACATGCGTGTCAATAGTCCTGGCATCTCCAAAATAGTCATAATTCCATACGCTGTTCAATATTTTTTCTCTTGATAATGCAAGACCTTTATTTTCCAAAAAGAATGTCAATAATTCATATTCCTTAAAGCTGAGTTCCACCTGCTGTCCATCTATTGTTACGCTATGGGCTGCCTTATTAATGACTATACCGCCTGCTTCAAGAATCTCTCCTGCGTTTGCCTGATTCGTACGACGAAGTATGGCTTCCACTCTTGCTACCAGTATCTTGGGGCTGAATGGTTTGGAAATATATTCGTCTACACCAAGTTCAAACCCCATCAGTTCATCCCGCTCATCTGATTTCGCTGTCAGCATGATAATCGGTACTTTAGAATAAGAGCGGATTTCCCTGCACACCTGATAACCATCAATTTTGGGCATCATGACATCCAAAATAATTAAATCAATATCGTTATGTTCAAAAAAAATATCCAATGCCTGACTTCCGTCTTCAGCCTCCAGAACCTCATAATTACTTTTCATAAGGAAATCTTTCACAAGTTTGCGCATGCGGCTTTCGTCATCTACTACCAATATTTTCATTTTGATACAAAACTCCCTTCATATATCTATGGATTATCATAATACTTTCTTTCTGCCTCGCGCAGCGCGTTCTCTCTTTCTGACAATTCCTGCTCCCACTCGGAGAATTCATTTGTTACTACTCTTCTATAATTAACGATATTAGGCGAGTCGCTTTCCAGACAGATGACAAACATTGCTATGATTACTACCACCATAAGCAGGTTGATGAGTACTGATGTAATGAATCTTCCCCTATATTCCGGTATAGGCTTTCTGGCTGCTATACTCCTTCTGATTGAACGGTTCGCTTCTGTCTTATTGGTAAATGTCATATTAAGCGGAATAGGTCTTATATTCTCTTTCGGGATACCGCAGCGTTCCAGATGTTCCTGCATTTCCACCAGATAGGAAAATCCTATCGGAGTCTGGAATATTCCGGTATCTATGGCTTTATGATAAAGTATCAGGACATTATGCGGTTTTCTGTAATCAAGATTATCTTCAAGATTTTTAACCCTTTTGGCATCCAGTCTCGCTGTTTCGGAGTCCGCTACCGTAGCGAACTTATATCCGCCTACGACCAAATCATCATTCGTTTCCATAAATATTTTCACGCGCCTTTCTAAAATTCTTCCCTAATTTTATCAAGATTCTTCAAGTATTGCAACAATAGATGCAAAAGGCGCTCTGCATATGGATACACAGAACACCTTACACAATCAACCAACAAGCTTGAGAAACGCCGAAAGCGCCTTATCACTAAACTTGCAATTGAAAATTTTTAATTTTTCAATATATTATTTCGCAGTACTTTCTTTATTAACTATCTTTGTACGCAATATATACCAGAAAGCGCCAGCCAGACAGATGGACGAATAGGTACCGCATATAATACCTGCCATCAGAGGAAGTGCAAACTCCCTGATTGATGAAACGCCGAACACCTCAAGAGCCGCTACCATGAAGAATGTTGTCATGGAAGTGAATACGCTTCTGGATAATGTCTGTGAGATACTCTTATCCACAACGTCTTCCAGACTTTCTTTTCTTCCCATTTCTTTCATGTTCTCACGAATACGGTCAAATATAACAATCGTCGCATTAATTGAATAACCGACTATTGTCAGCATACATGCAATGAATGTATTACCGACAGACACTCTTGCTATTGCATAAAATGCAAGCACCACCAGAACATCATGCAGCAGTGCAATAACAGCGCTCGCACCGAAACGAATATCTTTGAATCGGAACCATATATAAACCAGCATACATAAAGTAGCTATTACAATCGCAACAATTGCATCGGTTTTCATTTCAGAGCTTACAGTCGCACTAATTGTCTCGGCAGTAATAGAGCTTGCATCCACACCGAAATTATTTATCATGACATTTGCGAATTCTTCTCTTTCTGCTACATCTAAAGTTCTCGTCTTAATTATAATCTGATTGGAGCCGGCCACTTTAGTTGTCTGTACATTGCCATCGCCAGTGATATTTTCAATATGAGGTACTATCTCGGAGTCAATTTCTTCAATAGTCATATCTTTATTCAGCGTAAGAGTTGTAGAAGTACCGCCTACAAATTCAAGACTATAATTAAGTGCAGAGCCTTTGGCTGAACTGTTAATTCCCATAACAGCGAAACCTGCAACAATAACTACCACCGAAAGTGCAAAGAACAGCTTTTTCTTTGATAATATCTTCAATGCATTTTTTTCCTTTGCCACACCGTATGCTTTCAGACTCTGAACCCCAAGCGCATAGAGTGCATTCAATATAAACTTAGTTATAACTAACGCCGTAAACATGGAAAGTATAATACCAAGCGCCAGAGTCTGTGCAAATCCTCTGATACTTCCTGTTCCTTTAATACCCAAAACAAGTGCTGCAATCAATGTTGTAATATTACCGTCAAGTATTGCGGATAACGCTTTTGAAAAACCAATCCTGACTGATGACTGGACCGTCTTTCCTGTAGCAAGCTCTTCTCTGATACGGGCGAAAATAATTACATTCGCATCAACCGCCATACCGATTGAAAGAATAATACCTGCTATACCCGGCAAAGTAAGAGTAATTTCAAAAGCATACAATAGAATAACCATCAATGCGGTATACAGACAAAGTGCAAAGCTAGCAGCAATACCCGGCACAAAATAGACTGCAATCATGAATACTACAACAAGTGCAAAACCAACGGCTGCCGCTATAAGACTGCTTTTTATCGCATCTGAACCAAGCTGTGCTCCAACCACGTTAGAACGTAATTCCTGTAATTCCAGTTTCAGACCGCCGATACGAATGGTAGAAGCTAATTTTTCCGCTTCTTCGAAGCTTTTCTGCCCTGTTATTACTGCACTTCCATCGGTAATTGCAGCAATTACATTCGGCACGCTTACAAACTTACCGTCATAATAAATAGCTATGGACTCGCCTGCTGCAAGCGCTCTGGTTGTTGCATCAGCAAATGCCTTGGTTCCCGCATCCGTCAGAGTCAGCTGAACAACATACTCGGAGTTCTGCATATCGTCACGTCTGGAAGCTGCCGCTGCCTCAGCGACATCGGTACCCGTAATAACTATGGAGCCATCTGCCTGCAGTTCCTCTATGCTTTTCGTCAATTCATACTGCGCGGTGATACTGCCATCATCATCCATTCCATAACCGGTTTGATAATAATTCTGATTTCCTTCACTGTCCGTCTGGGCAATGAAATACAGGGAGCCCGGTCGTCCAAGTTCCTGCAGAATAGCATTGGCATCGGAAACACCGGGAATCTCAATATTGATTCTGTCATCACCTTCCTGATAAACCTGTGCCTCTGTGCTGTAATTCTCAACACGCTGCTGTAACTTATAGATTGTATCACTCATATCCTCTTTATCAGGTTTAGTATCTCCTACAACCTGATATGTGATACTGACGCCTCCCGCAAGGTCAAGACCCAGCTTAACACTGGAAGCGGAGCCTGATTTGTCTTCACCGACGCCGAAAACCGCCATATACACTGAGCCCACCAAGGCTAACACAAATATCAGCAGACCTATAATTGCTTTGTTCTTTTTCATTTCTATACCTCTTTCCTTTCATCCTGAGCGTTAACCGCTTTTATCATAATCGCACATTCGATGCGCTTTCTCTGTAACATACAGCCTATATCATATACATCGTCTATGTTTCCGTTAAACTGATATGAATTGGCAGCACAGCCGCCGCTGCAATAAAACTTTGCAAAACAATTTCTGCACTTCTCTTTTGTATACACATTACAGTTTTCAAATCTTTCCCTGATATCGCTGCGGGTAATTCCTTCATCTACGTTTCCCATAAGAAAATCTTCATTTCCTACAAACTGATGGCAGGGATACAAATCTCCCCATGGAGTGACCGCCAGATATTCATCTCCGGAGCCGCAGCCCGATAGTCTCTTAGCAACGCATGGACCTCCTTCTAAATCTATCATAAAATGAAAGAAATTGAAAGCTTTTCCTTCTTTTCTTCTCATTAAATATTCCAAAGCCAGCTTATCATATTCTTCTAAAAGAATCGGAATATCATCTTCCCTCAGAGCATAATCCTCATCCTTTCCCCCGACTACCGGCTCTACTGATATCTGTTCAAAGCCTAAGTCGGCCAGATGTTTTACATCTTCCGCAAAATCAAGATTGTTTCTTGTAAATGTTCCGCGTACGTAATAATTCATCTGGTTTCTGCTCTCCGCCGCCTTCCTGAATTTCGGTACGATTTCATCATAGCTTCCCTGCCCGCCACGATGGGGCCTCATCATATCATTAACAGTTTTACGCCCGTCGATACTCAAAACTATGTTGCTCATTTCCCGATTAACAAAATCAAGAATTTCATCATTTAATAAAGTACCGTTCGTGGTCAGTGTAAAGCGGAACTTTTTGTTATGCTCTTTTTCAATGCTCCTGCCGTATTCTACCAGCGCCTTTACGACATCCCAGTTGAGGAGAGGCTCGCCTCCGAAGAAATCCACCTCCAGATTCACCCTGTTTCCGGAATTGGCAACCAGGAAATCCAGTGCTTTCTTACCGACTTCAAAACTCATCAGCGCACGCCTGCCATGATATTCCCCTTCTTTTGCGAAACAATACTTACATGCCAGATTACAGTCATGGGCAATATGCAGGCACAGCGCCTTAACGACAGTTTCCCGTTTTCCCATATCTGCAATATATTTCTCATATATGTCTTCGGTAAAAAGCATTCCGGCATCTTTTAGCTCCAAAATCTCATCTACCGCTTCCGTGAGCTGTTCCTTTAATGCCGAATCCACCAAAGCAGGTTCCCACGCTTTAATGACCTTGTCCAAAATCTCGTCTCTGTCAGTCACGCGCTCTGCTAAAAGCCGCTCAATAACAGGTATGGCATCATAAACTATATCATCTGCTATATGCACGCTGCCGCTATTGACATCCAGTACAATATTACAGCCATTGTTCTTATATTGATGTATCACGAAAAAAAGTTCTCCTTTTATGAACGCATAATAAGCAGCGATTTACACCGCTGCTTATAAAATCTTCTTTTTTCCTGCCTATTTTGCATTTTCGCAACTCTGGTTGCCAACAGTGCATGAGGTCTTACAAGCTGACTGACAGGATGTCTGGCACTCACCGCAGCCGCCCTTTTTCATTGATTCTTTCAAATCTCTTGTAGTTAATGTCTTAATGTGTTTCATATTAATAACTATGCTCCTTTCTCAACCTGCAAATTTGTGCACTCAAGCACAAATTTGCGTGTGAAAAATATATTTTTCACACTATTACCGTGCCTTTCTCTGTAAACAAATACAGACCATTTCATAACTTTAAGTAGTATATCATATATTTTTCAGCATGAAAAGTATTTTTTTTCAGCTCAGCATACCTCCAAGCATACCGCTGCCGCTGCACAGCATAAATACGGTAGCCATTCTGCTTACAGGCTCCTCTATTCCCCTGTTTACAATAATAGATACGACCATAAGAATCAGAAAATATACGCAGCCCATAACAAGTCCCCATATGAATTTTTTCTCACCCGCTCTTTTTCCCGCAATAAATCCCGCCAAAAAAGTAACTGCTATGTAAATGAGGATTATACAGATAGATACAACCTTCTCCGACAATCCGAAACGATACAGCATGAGCGCTAAAAGCAGTAGAAGTCCCGCTGTCAGAAGATAGGCGGCAAGCATACATTTCATGACGAATATTATTTTTCCGCTATCGATTACTTTTCTCTCCATGGCTATTCTCCTCCTTCCATAAATCATTTCGTGGCTTAACTGTTACACTAATATATATTCTGCGCACATGAAAAACTTGACACAATATTCTCTATCATGTAAGATTGGATTACAATTATTTTTAAGGAGAGTGAATTTTTAAATTGGATACCACAGGTGTCATACAGATTACAGCATTACTTGTTCTTGTTCTATTATCAGCATTCTTTTCTTCTGCCGAGACAGCTTTAACGACAGTAAATGAAGTACGTCTCCGCACACTGGCTCAGGAAGGCTCCAAGAGTGCCGCCAGAGCGCTTTCCATTCTCAGTAAATACAGTAAAATGCTCAGCACTATTCTGATAGGGAATAACATTGTCAATATCAGCGCTTCTTCCGTTGCGACGACGTTTGCCATCAGAGTCTGGGGAAGTTATGCCGTAGGTATTATTACAGGTATATTGACTATCGCTATACTGATATTCGGTGAGATTATTCCCAAAACGTGGGCTATGAGCAATTCGGAATCCATCTCCCTGTTTTATGCCGGCATTATCCAGCTGTTGATGACAATATTTACACCTGTTATTTTTATCGTTGACAAAGTTGCTGCCGGTATTTCACACCTGTTGCATATAAATTCCGAGGGCAAGGATACTTGTATCTCAGAGAATGAACTAAAGACTTATGTAGATGTGAGTCACGAGGGCGGCGCTATTGAATCGGAAGAACGTGAACTTATCTACAATGTGTTCGATTTCGGAGACACTGTAGCCAAAGATATTATGATACCGCGGATCCATATGACCAGCATTCATGTATCCGCTTCTTATGAAGAGGTATTGTCCACCTTCCGTGCCTTCATGTTTACGCGTATTCCTGTATATAATGAGGACCCGGATGACATTATCGGCATTATCAATATCAAAGATTTCATTCTGGTAAAGGACAAAGAGAAATTCCAGATTAAAAAGTTACTTAGAAAAGCTTATTATACATATGAATATAAAAAGATTTCAGACCTTATGATGGAAATGAGGGAAAAATCCCATAATATTACCTTCGTGCTGAGCGAGTATGGTGCAACAGTCGGAATGATCACAATGGAAGACATAATTGAAGAAATAGTCGGTGATATACGTGATGAATATGATGAAGACGAGGAAGAACTTATCAAAGAAATCGAAGCAGGAAAGTTCCTCGTAGAAGCCGGTATGAAGCTGGATGATATCAATAACGCATTGGAAACCGAATTAAACTCAGAGGATTTTGATTCCATAGGCGGTCTGATGATTGAGCAGCTGGAAAGGCTTCCGGAAAACAATGAATCAATTCTGCTTGAAAACGGAATTGCACTTCAGGCTCAGGGTATTAATAAAAACCGTATCCTGAAAGTGCTTATTACGCTTCCGTCAAAAGAAACCGAAGAAACTGACGAGGCTCATACCGAGCCTCAGTCTTAAGAAGAAAGATTCATAATCATCTCAATTTCGGTGCCGTTTTCAGGAGCTTTGGCAATAATTTCATGTGTTCTGTCCGCATATATCCGGCCAACTTCATTACCGTTTTCTGCCTTTTCAATGGTAAAGTACTCTAAAGTTTCAGTATCTCTTTTCCATACTACATATATGCGAAGGCATAGTTCCTTCGCCATATTTTTTTCGGGCATATCGATTCGGGTAATCTGCAGATTCTCCGCCACATTCAAAGTCATCAGTGAAAAATCATCTTCCGCATAAGGTACTTTTATTTCTGCCGGATATATTGATGTATACAATGACAGCAGAAATTTCCCCGCTTCTCTCTGCATCTGTTCCAAACCTTCCTTCTGCTTTTCATACAAAAAAACAGGCAGAAGCTCACAGGAAATACGTTTATGTGCCAACTGATGAAAGATCTGCTCGGTTATCTGTACCGACTTCTGATTTCCTGCCCTGATTCTTTTATGCGCAACTTCCAGAATCTGCTTCGGTATGGTGATATTCTGGGTAAAAGGATTCAATACAACCGACTCTACCTTATCTGAATTTGCCATCACCATTGATACACAGGTAAGAAAAGGCATTGCAAGAACCGCCGGACTCATTCCCTCCTTAACAATATGCTTTCTCAAAGAAAAAATCGGAAGCACCTGCTCTCCTGTATTCTTTTTTAAAAGGCATGGCGTTATCATGGCATTATTCGGAAGTTTTACTTCTTTACCCTCTTTTGCCATTTTTACAGCCTCATCATCAAGGTTTTCGGGTTTCATCGCCGGCATGTATATAACTGCTTTTTCCAGCAGCTCCATAATCTTTACAAAGTTTTCCTTAGTCCTGTTATTAATAAATTCTTCTATTGTTGCTTCTAATTCACTGTTATCTATTTCCGTTCTGCCATTATCCATCATTTCTGTGATAATATCCTTTCTCATACAGTTCTTTTCATACAGTATAGCAGAATTTCCTGATATAGAAAAGTCCTAAAAGCATATTAAATTCGCCCTAATAAGGCTTTTTCTTATTCTGTAACCGAGTATATAAGCAAGTATAACAGAAACTGCGTCTTTAATCAAATAGGGTGCCGACGCTAAAAGAAAAGATTTCAAAAAATCCATTTCCATCACTACTGCGAACTGTATAACGCCAAACAGATGACATATGGCAAGGCCAATAATACCAATTATTATACCGACCGTTTTGCTTTCCTGCATAATGCCGATACCACACAGCATCGCCATAAATACGAATCCCCATATAAACCCTCCGGTATGACCTGCAAGCACCTGAATACCGCCGCGTAATCCTGAAAACACGGGAACACCGACTGCACCTAAAAGGATATATATAAGCGTGCCTGCCGTACCACGCTTCCATGACAGTACAAAACCGGTTAATGCTACCGCGAATGTCTGTAACGTAATAGGCATGCCGGACGGCATCGGAATTGATATCTGGGATAAGATTGCCAGGATGGCGGCAAACATTCCTATGTAGACGATTTCTCTTGTTGCAGGCCTTACTGCACTTGACTTTATTGTTTTTTCGTCTTTTGCTTCATTTGCTAATTGGTTTGTCAGTCGATGCATCATATTTTTGTCCTCACATTCGTTATATACTATTTGGCTTGTGAAACTATGTTTATCAAGACGATCGTTGTACAATATATACAAATCAACGCAGGCACGCTTTCGCAGCATTGCCGCCAGCAACGGTACATAAGGTGCCAAAATACGGCACCTAAAGTACAAGTCCACTTTCAGTGGACTACGGCGGCAGAGCACCTGCTTATGTTTTGTATATATTGTACAACTAGGTTTTGGAAATGTGAAGTTTCGCAATTTCTATATAGTATATAAGTAAATCAGAGAATTGTCAACCTATTTGTTTTTAAGGTTGACAATTCTCTGAAGTGAAGTCAATATAGTAACAATCACACTATGGATTCATTGTAAGATTCTTTAGCTGCTCTATCAATTCCATGTCATCGGCACTGATTTTCAAGTTTGAGTTAAGGCTCTGGCCATCTGCTGTCGTGACATTTATTTCTATGATGCTTCCCTCTTTAATTCCGTTCTGATACACTGCGGCCATGAACTTAGGAAATTTTGGATGGTTCTGTTTGAACTTATTCCAAAGATTCATCATCTGTAAAATCGCAGCCGGGTTTTGAAATGACATATTTATTCCTGCCTTTCTGTCTGAGGAACTACTGCTATCTGTAATTCTTCAAGCTGTTTTTCATCTACCGTTCCCGGAGCCTCTGTCATAAGGCATGAAGCATCCTTTATCTTCGGAAATGCTATAACTTCACGTATATTATCAGTATGGACAAGCAGCATTACCAAACGGTCAAGGCCATATGCAAGGCCAGCATGCGGCGGAACTCCATACTTAAATGCATTAAGTAAAAATCCGAACTGTGACCATGCCTGTTCCTTCGTAAATCCAAGTACCTCGAACATCTTCTCCTGAATGTCGTCCTGATGGATTCTCACGGAACCGCCTCCCAGTTCAACACCGTTTAAAACTATATCATAAGCTTTGGCACGTACACGTCTCGGGTCGGAATCAATATACTGCCAGTCTTCTTCCATCGGCATGGTAAACGGATGATGCATAGCCATGAATCTGTTTTCTTCATCGCTCCACTCAAGCAGAGGGAACTCAACTACCCACAGGAAATTGAATTTTGATTCGTCAATCAGACCAAGCTCTTTTCCCAGCTCCACGCGCAGCGCGCCAAGCACACTGTATACAATCGCGCTCTTATCTGCAGCGAACAAGAGCAAATCTCCATTTTCTCCCTTCATTGCACTTACCAGAGCATCGAGCTGTTCTTCAGTCATAAATTTGGCAAAAGAGGATTTATAGGTTCCGTCCTCCTGTATGCATAAATAAGCTAACCCTTTAGCTCCGTAGCCTTTGGCAAAATCCGTCAGCGCATCTATTTTCTTACGTGGCATAGATGCCTGCCCTTTAACATTTAATCCCCTGACGGAGCCTCCGTTTTCAAGTGCAGACGTAAATACTCCGAACCCACAGCCCTTTACTGTCTCCGATACATTGACCAGTTCCATTGCAAAACGTGTATCCGGTTTATCGGTTCCATACCGCTCCATAGCTTCATGCCATGTCATTCTCGGAATAGGAAGCTGCACGTTAAGCCCTATAGCTTCTTTACATACATGCTGTATAAGTCTCTCATTAACTTCAATTACATCATCTACGTCCACAAAAGACAGTTCCATATCCGCCTGTGTAAATTCAGGCTGTCTGTCCGCACGTAAATCTTCGTCGCGGAAGCACTTTGCTATCTGGAAATACCTGTCATAGCCGGAGCACATCAGAAGCTGCTTATACAGCTGCGGCGACTGAGGAAGCGCGTAGAAATGTCCGGGATGCACACGGCTTGGTACAAGATAATCCCTTGCTCCTTCCGGCGTTGATTTACACAAAATAGGCGTTTCTATTTCCAAAAATCCTTCATTTGCCATAAAGGCTCTCATCTCAGAAACAATCCTGCTGCGAAGCATCATTTTCTGCTGCAGGTCAGGTCTTCTTAAGTCGAGATAACGGTATTTCAGGCGTATTTCCTCTTTTGTCCGCGAATCACTCTCTACAGGGAACGGCGGTGTCTCCGATTCCGATAAAATACGAACCTCTTTTGCACGAATCTCAATTTCTCCGGTTGCAATATTTTCATTTACAGCCCCAGAACGTTTCTCCACTTTGCCCACTACCGCAATGACAAACTCGCTGCGCATTCTTTCCGCTTTGGCAAAGCTTTCTACGCCACAGTCGCTCTCCTCAAAAATAATCTGTAAAATACCTGTACGGTCTCTTAAATCTACAAATATAATGCCGCCTTTATTTCTCTGTTTCTGAACCCAGCCCATTACGGTCACATCCCCGCCTGCATTAGCGATAGAAAGCTCTGCGCAGCGATGTGTTCTTTTCCAACCCTTCATTGACTCAGCCATTTCTTCATCCTCCTGCTCTATGATAATAATTATTCTGCTTCAGTGTAACCATTATTAATATTGTGTTAATCTCTTTTTAGTTTTGCCATACTATTTGTTATTCTCTGCCATTTTTAAAGGTTCTTTGTAAAATTCCTTAAACTCAGTATAACCCTGCGAAGTTAATTGTTCCTTCTGGAACTTTTTATTTTTATTCATATGCGCTACAAGAATTCTATTGCCGCTCTCACGCTCCTTCTGCGCCTCTGCCATCACTTTATAAAGTTCTTCCGACGGAAGACCTTTCTCCATCAGATAGGCAATTTTTTTACCCTCCTTAGGAACCTTGAAACCGCTCTCTAACAGTAAAAGAATAATTCTTTCAAATCCTATGGAAAATCCACACGCAGGCACGTCGTTTCCCGTGAACTTGCCGACCATCTTATCATATCTTCCGCCTCCGCCACAGCTTCCGCCGAATTCAGGCATAGCAATTTCAAAAATCGTACCTGTATAATAAGACATTCCCCTTACAAGAGTGGGGTCGAATTTAAGTTCAAAGAAGTCACCTTTCGTCGCCTCAACGCTGTCAATAATTTCCCGGAAGCTCTCTTCTACTCTGTCCGGCATAACATCCGTTAAAATATCCATAATATATTCAAAGGCATTCTCTGCTCCTTCCATACCTTTGAATAACCCAAGGTATTTTTCGGTCTGCTCTTTACTAAAGCCAGACTCAATCAGCTCTTCTTCCACACCGTCCATACCTATTTTATCCATTTTATCTAAAATGATAAAAACCTTATCATAATCTTCTTCACTGAATCCGCTGTAAGACGCCATTGCCTTAAGAATCTGCCGATCGTTAATACGAATCTGAAAATTCTTAAATCCCAGTTTTCCAAGCGTCGTAGTAGTAGCAAGAATCAATTCTATCTCAGCCAGATTGGAAGCTTCTCCCAATATATCTATGTCGCACTGCATGAACTGACGGTAGCGTCCGCGCTGAGGCCTGTCCGCTCTCCAGACATTCCCCATCTGCAAAGCCTTAAATGGTGAGGGCAGCTCGTTTGCATGAGCAGCATAATAACGCACTAGCGGCACTGTCAAATCATAGCGCAGACCACCGTCCACCAGATCATTTTCTTCTTTAGCCTCCTCAATGCGAAGCTTTTCGCCTCTTTTTAAGATTTTAAATATCAGTTTCTCGTTTTCTCCGCCTGCCTTACAATTCAAATTGGCAATATTCTCGACACATGGTGTTTCTATTGAAGTAAATCCAAAATTCCCATATGTCTCCTTAATTACATTCATTACATAATCACGAATTTCCATCTCTTCCGGCAGAATATCTCTCATACCGGTGACCGGTTTCTTACTTAATGCCATCTTAATCCCCCTTCATATGAGCCATAATGCAATTATTCTACTCTCTTTTTACATATTTTTCAAGATGTGCGCGTCAATACTTATTTTTTCGGAAATCTCGGATTACGATTCACGCACAAAAAAAGGAGTGCCAAAGCACCCCATTTAAACCCTCTTGCCAAATCAGCAGAATTGTTTTATAAACATTTATTGATTAAAAATCACTGCGTACTTTGGATTGTTTCTTATTGCATCCGCACATTCTGCCGGAAATTCCTGCATATGGTTCTCAAATAATTTGCGGTCCATCACTAAAATTTCTGACACGCAACTCTTCGCTTTACTGACTAACGGTGCCGTGAACTTAGGCATTTGAGGTGATTTCATTACTTGATTGAATTTAATGCAATGGTCTAGTGCAATTTCAAAATAATTCAAAGCCCGCTCAGAATCATTCAGATGAATAGCTGCGGAGGAACATCTCAGATAAATCATACACATATCGTTGTGGTGCATTCCGAAGTTTCCATCGTCAATAATACTTTCATATAACCGTGCAGCGGCGAGGGATGTATCAAGCGCCGTCCGTGAGTGCGCCAGTGAATGGTTTTTCCAAAAGTATAATTCTATTACTCTGAATAATTGGTGCATCAGGGTAAGTATTGCCTCTTCGCTGTATTCCTCACCTTTTTCGCCTTCTGCCGCTCTTGCAAGAAGTACCTCCCTGCTGATTTTTACTGACGATTGGGAAAGTGCCATCCTTTCAGCGCTTTCGAAATCTCCCATATATGAATATAGCCAAAGAAGTTGGTCGATTGCCACTGCACGATTTTCATCGTCAATTTCCTTTTTCAAGACTTCTTCATATAAAGAAATCGCTTCTTTCAAACATTCCTTATATTCATCCTCCGCATCCTTTTGAATATCACCGCATTCGGCAGCTATTGCATGTGTTTTATATTTTTGAGCTCCCATTGCCAACAGGGCACCCGCGAGACGGAACTGAAGCTGCCACTCCGACGGAAACTCCGAAATTGCATTCCTCAGAAACTCGACACGCAGCTCACTGTCTTTTTTTTCGAATACCGTATCCAACATCTGATCAGCCTGATCTATATACGACTGAAGTTTTGTCTGCCTGTCGTTATCATATCCGAAAAGCTCGTCTATGGTGATATGAAAATAATTTGCGATTCCCGGAAGCATTTCTATATCGGGGTATCCGCCGTTTGCTTCCCAACGGGAAACTGCCTGATTGGTAACACCTAGAGCCACTGCAAGTTCTTCCTGCTTTCTTCCGTCACGTTTAAGCAGTTCTTTGATTTTCTCTCCAAGTTTGATTTGCATACTGTCTACCTCCAATTTTATGTTCACCGGTATGCTTACAGTATAGCAAAGCGCTCTATTAATAATCAATTATCAATTCATTGTTTGACAATCAAGCCGTTGTTGATTTATTGCAATGCTTCCTTCTTACTGTTTATTGTCTATATATGTCAAAACTGCAAATTTTACCGCTTTTTCTGTAAAAATCACTAACCGGATTGTTTGGCTTAAACATATATGTTACATTAAAATGTATTAAAACATTAGGTCATACATGAAAGGAGAACAATATGGACAATAAAACACATCTGAATTTTGCAGACGAAAAAGATTACTTGACAGTCTTAGACTACTTTGGCGGTGAGGAACATCTGAAAAACAATTTTCCGAATATTCTGCAGATGGTCTATGCAACAAAAGAGTTACATGAGCAAAGCAACGGACTTTCTTTAGAAAGTGCTCTTGAAAACGACGGAGATGAAAGCACCGGATATGAGGATACGTATGAAATCATCGAGCTTCCCGAAACAACGACAAAACTGCAGTCGCAATCTTCTCTTTCAAACGATGCAGCAAAAAAATGTACGTCAATATATACAAGGTCTTCTATGTCTCTTGTTGACGAACGCTCTTTTCTTCATATGTCATATGAAATATCCGACCCTAAAAACGGGAAAATATTTTATGCTAACGCCGTTCATGATAAAAATAAAAGCTATTTGGACACAACGCAGCGTGTATCCGGCAACTTACTTAATTACAGCGACAACGTTGATATTCAGGTGAAATCAGAATATATGACGGTAAAAAATGTTAATGGCAAAAATGTCTGCGACACAAGCGTTATAAACAGAACGAAGGATATCAGTCTGCTTAATATGGGAAATGATATAAAGGAAATAAATGTTTCTGCTCCTGTTCCTAAAAATAAAAGTGACAAATTCATTAAAATTGTCTATAAGAACCGTTCTGATAAAGATGCAGCTTATACATTCAAAAAAGCCCAAAAAAACGGAAACGCCGTAACAGTCTACTTTCCGTTTTCCATTCAGGTGATACTGGACGATGATTTTGAATTTGACAATGTTCCTATCGAATATGACGAAAATTTTTATATTACCTTAGCAAGCGACGTAATAAAAAAGGATAATAACGGCGGTGGAGGGGAAGTCCACTTCAACGAAGTGTATAAGAGAAGCAAACTCAACGTTACGGCAAAGGGTAATATTCTTACCCTGACCTTACCATATGATTCTGACACCGACAAGACCTACTGGGGTACAGACATGACATTATCAGGAAAACAAGCGTCAGGATATTTCGATTTTCATCTGAACGCTAAAATTAAATATCACTATAAAGGTTCCTCTCTGCCGCTTAGTACCGCCATCATTGTAACAAGCGTAGATTTGCCGGATATAGATACTTCTCCCAATATGTACAAAGTATTAAAGAGTTCCATCGCGTGGGGGTGCCTGGGAAAAAATACCCGGATTATGACAAAGCAGGGTGCAAAAGTCATAAGCGAACTGTGTAAAGGCGATATCATCATAACAGACGCCGGTGAGTCAGTTCTGAAACAGCTCATAACCGGAAAATCAGAGAAAATCATAGCTGTCGGCACATGCGAAGAAGATGCGGTCTGGCTTACCCATGAACATCCAATCAGCACACAAAGAGGTCTTATATCTGCCGGAAGCCTTACCGTAAACGACTGTCTTATAACAAATTCGGGAGAAATAATGGAAATAGGTTATCTCGCCGGAATAGATTACAACGATACAGTTTACAGTCTGGAATTGGAACACAGCGCGCTGGTTGAAGCAAACGGATATCTTGTCGGTGACTACCGGACTGCGCCTATTGGTGAAGATAATATATTTGAACTTCAAAATGAAGCAGAACCTATAGACAATGAATTATTGGAAGAGCTTGAACGCTGGTCTTTATGGAAAGGTGAACAGCTCCGAAAAACAGTAAACGTCTAAGCGTAAAGGAGGAATAAATATGGATTATAATGAAACCCTTGCAGTAAAAAAAGAAATAGAATCTGAGTTATTTAAAACTCCGGACGTTTTTGCCGTAGGAATCGGTTTAGACAGTGAAAAAGGCGATAATGAATATAAAATTATTGTCTATACGACAAAAGAATCCTCTGTAGAGACTCTCAGGGCGCGTGCTTTAAGTCTCAACGACAACTTAACAATAGATTATGTAGTGCAGTCTGCTCCGACCAACGATATTCTATATTTAAATGATGAAGGCAAAGAAGAATATCATGTATATAATCAGTCAGGAAACGAGATAGCATATACTCCTCCAAGTAAGGATTTTAACAAATATAATCCTATAATAGGCGGTATCCAGCTTTATCTTCATGAGAAAAGCAGCGGCTGGTTTGGCACTCTGGGCACTATTGTGCAGTCAAAAGATAAATCCGATACCAAAAAGTACATTCTGTCTAACAGACATGTTCTCAGCAAGAAAGAATTAGGGTGTTTTCAGCCTGACAGCGCTAATCGAAATATTATAGGAAAAGTAGTCTTTGACACGGACTTTCCGAATACTGACGCCGCGCTCGCCGTTCTCAACGATAATATTGAATTCGGCAACAGATTAATACAGGATGTCGGCGAAATATCGGGTTGGACTAAAGTTGACAGCAGTATCCTGGGAAAGAGGGTTTTAAAAAGAGGACGAACCACTCTGGTAACAGAAGGTACAATAAAGTCGATTTCTGCCCGTGTCAAAATAGGCGATGTCTATCGTGATGACTGCGTAATAGTAGCAGCCGATACAGGCACCCTGTTTTCCACCAGCGGAGACTCCGGTTCACCCGTTGTTCTGAAAGAAAACCATAAACTTGTCGGTCTTCACTTCGCCGGCAACAGTACATTAGGCGGTACATCTATTTTCTGTACGATAGAAAATGTGTTTAATAACTTAAACATTCAACTGATTGATTAACAGAAAGGGGGAATATTTCCCCCTTTCGCTTTTCATTTTTCATTTCAAATAATAGCGCATTGCTATGCTGCATTTTTCTTTTTTCCTCTCAGGATCACAATCACAACTACTATGGTAACAGCTGCTATGACTGCCAGCCAGATAAAGCAGCAGATTCCTAAGAAGGTCGGACAGATATGGCACAGCCCGCATTTCGTATTTCCGTCCTGCGTATGATCCGCATCTGCCTGTGTAAATGCTATAGCATAAACAGAAAACATATTCGTACTGATGGTTATAGTGTCCGGCGTATCATCCGCATCATTCATCAACGTACATTCGCCGTCATGGGCACGGATGATATAAAACTCTCTTCCGTTCCCCTGGAATTCCTCCGGTATCCCGATGATGACGTCAAACGGTTCCTCTGTAGAAGTAACGGTATTCCATTCGCCTTCGCCGACTCTGATAAATATGGAAATGTCGATATACATGCCCAGCTTAAGCCCCGGCAGTTCTTTCTGATATGCATCTATACCGTCTTCTATCACTTCCTTATCCTGTGGCGGTACATTCTCTGAAATGTCCGTCACCTCTATTCTGATCTCTATGGTCTTACCGTCGCTTATAAGCTGTATCTCTTTCTCCTTGATTTTATCCATGCACGCTGTTCATCCATAATTATGTACCTCCCCGCTGCAAATATGGTAAATCTGATTATCTAAAAATCGGATTGCCATCTGACAGGTTGT
This sequence comes from uncultured Bacteroides sp., assembly GCA_964600805.1. Lineage (GTDB taxonomy): Bacteria > Bacillota > Clostridia > Lachnospirales > Lachnospiraceae > UBA3282. The sequence goes on from CAZRKN010000051.1 coordinate 21,275, forward strand.
GTCAAACTCCTTGCCTAACGGGCTATCAGGCGTTTGTTTTAAAAGCAGAAACCATACTGTTTAATGTTTCCGACTGGCTTGTCAGCTCCTCGCTGGTAGCGGAAGTCTGCTGCGCCATAGCGGAATTAGTCTGTATGACAGTGGAAATCTGTTCGATTCCAAGCAATATCTCATTCATCATTTCTACCTGTTGCCTGGAACTTGCACTTGAATTTTTAGCATTTTCCTTTATTCCATTCATGGAGCTCAGCACTTTCTTAAGCACCTCTGCGGTATTCATTGTAATCCTGCTTCCATCTGTAACCTCCTCAAGTGCCTTAGCTATCAGTTCTCTTGTATGTACGGCAGATTGTGCACTGCTGGAGGCAAGATTTCCAATCTGGTCTGCCACAACGGCAAATCCCCTTCCTGCTTCTCCGGCTCTTGCAGCCTCTATGGAAGCATTCAATGAAAGCAGATTCGTCTGCGAAGCAATATCCTCAATATCAGTGATGATATTTTCTATTTCCTTCGATGTGTTGTTGATTCTATCCATCGCATCAATCAGGCGGTAAACCTCTTCCTGCCCCTGCATGGCTTCGTCCGCAATCGTTTCTATACTCTCTGCCGCTTTTTGCGTTTCCGCCGCACTATCCTTTGTCATATTAGTCACATTCTCAACCTGCGCAGTAAGCTCCTCAATGGCTCCGGCCTGCTCCGTGGCGCCTTCCGCAAGCTGCTGTGCGCTTTGGGCAAGCTGCTCGGCTCCGGTATTCACCTGATCGGCTACATCGCCTATACCTTGTATCGTTTTACTTAACCTGACTTTTAAATTCTGCATAGCATTTTTTAAAGTTTCATAAATGCCGATGTATTTTCCTTCCATTTCTGTTTGTACGGTAAAATCTCCCTCTGCCAGACCACTGAGCATCCTGCCTGTGTCAGAAACAACCGCATGTGTTGTATCTACCATATTCCGCATGGCGTCCGCCAGACATCCCAGCTCATCTTCCGATGTATAGTTAATGCTGACATCAAAATTACCCGACGCCATCTGTACTGATGCCGCCTGCAGCTCAGAAGTTGAGCTGTTGAGTGCCCTGGACAGTATTGCTGAAACATTCCTTCCAAGAAAAATACTGAGAACACCTGCCAAGACCAATATGGCTATGCAGATATACTTGGTGATTTGGGAAGCTTTGTACATAGCTGCTGCGTTCTCAGCCTCTACTTCCTCAATTGTCGTGATGTTAGCGCTTATATCTGCAAAATACGAAAGCATTTGCTGGCTATATACTATAAATGCATTTTCAATATCATTCTGGCGGCTGAATTCACGAAATTGTACAATCAATGCATCAATTACCTCTATGTCACCATCCATTGCATCAAATACGGATTTATCTGCGAAACTGGTACTTTTCAAATCATTAAGTTCCTGTTTCATCTTATCAAAGCAGGTATCTGCAAGCGCAAGCCTGCTCTCTACAATATCAGGGTCCGATATGAGACATGCGTGAAGAAGGTTCTTCGCACCTTCCTGAAGGTTCCCATAACTTGAATGCGCCAACGCCACATTATTATAGGAAGACTGATAAAAAGTTTTAAGTTTAGAAGATACATAAGTCAAACCGACAATTGAAACTATCAGACACGCTATCAAAAGCCGTATTACCATGCTAAATGATACTGACATTTTCTCCTGCATCTTTTTATTAAGTAGTTTGTTTTCAAAATCTTTCATCCAAGTTTTAAGCATAGCGTTTTGTCCCTCTTTCTGTAATATTATTTATGTCATATTTGCATAAACTCTCGATTTACTATAACAAAAAATTACTTAAAAAAGTGGTTTTGGCACAATCGGTCGGTTTTTAGACAGATTTGGCTAAATTAAATAGCATTATTTTTATTGACATACCATTGACAGGCTTACTGATTCAAGACCGCACAGGCGGAACAGACATTATTTTCTATCTTGTAATCCAGATTGCCGTCATATTTCTGACAGACGGAAAGAATACTGGAAATACCGATACTTTTTCCCGCAGGGAGACGATTGGAAAGCTTCAGTTTATCAGAACAGGTGTTATTACAAACAATGATCAGCCTGTTGTTTTGCAGCCGGATATGAATTTCAATACATGGTTTTTCTTTTCCGGACTCCTGACATCCGTGCAGGGCATTTTCAAGCAGATTCCCCAAAAGGGCAATCAGGTCGATCTCCCGTATCTTTAATTCTTTCGGGACATTACACCGCACTGAAAAGACAATGCCGCCTTCCCCTGCCTTGTCCGCATAGACTGAAATGATACTGTTTATTGTCCGATTCAGAGAGTAACTCTTTACTGCGGCCTCCGAGATTTCAGTGCTGTATTCTCCAATATATGCAAGAATGGCAGAAGTATCGCCTGTTTTTGCATACTCCGCAATCGTTTCAATGTGGTGCTTCATATCATGCCGGAGCCTGCGGTTTGCTTCCTCTGCTCTTTGAAGTACCAATAGCCGGTTAGAAAGATATTCTGCGTTCTGGCGGACTAACGCCGCCTCCGTATCCTTTTTCATGTAACTGACATTGCTGAAAACAACGCCATATACCGCGCACATAAGAAAGCTGATTGCGGCAAACGTCAAAAGCAGATACCCATTCGGTATGAGATTTCCTGCATTCAAAACAGTCACCGCAGCCTGTAACAGATAGAACAATAGGGCGATAAGCGCCAGATTCCACCATCTTTTACCGCTGTCCGCCAGAGAACGGAAAACTGCTACGGCATACTTCTTATACATATCCGCTGCCAACAATAAGAGCATACTGCGCAGTACGATTGCTGCATAATATCCTGCCACTTCAGAAATCTGAGACAAGAATAAGCTGACCATCAGTTTCAATATATTATCTAAAACGGTAAATAAGCCAAAGTATGTGATAAACAGAAAACACTTTTTGGGAAAACAGTCCTTTGAAACAATACATGAGTAAAGAAACAATTCTACTACGATTCCTATATATAAAAAAAGAGCAGGCATTCCCCATGTTGCATATCCATACCCGCTCATACTCACAAAACTGAGGATATATATACAGCTATAAAGTACAAATTTTTTCTTGGAATATCTGTGATCTGCCATATAATAGATTACAATTGCATGACACAGTGCCGTAAGGAACAGCCCCGGAATCCGGTATAGTCCGCTCATTTCAACGCCTCCTTCCGGCAGAAATCCATATATATTTTCCGCACTTCTTCGCTGCTCCTTCTGGGAATAGAAATTTGGGCACAGCTAAACATTTCCAAAGTATTTCCGGAAATCTTCCTCACAAAAGCGAGGTTCACAATATAAGAGGCTCCCACTTTGATAAATCCGGAATACTTCTGCATTTCCTCAAACATCTGCGATAATTTCATGCGCAGCTTAAGAACCTCACCTGAAGAAAGATAGCCCATCAGATAGTGGTTCTGCGATTCTATAAACATAATTTCAGATATGCAGACCCGGTACATACCATCCACACAGGCAAGGGAAATGAAATCACGTTCCTCTGTTTTCTTAACCGCACGATCCAGCGCTTCATTGAATTGTTCCTGCATAAAAGGCTTGAGCAGATAATGGGTGGCATTCAGCGCAAATGCCGTTACCGCATATTCGGTGCTGGTTGACAGAAAAACAATACCCATATCCGGACTTTTAGCAAGCATTTCCTCCGCCACATCCGTTCCGAGAACCCCCGGCAAACAAATGTCCAACAGAACTATATCATATGTTTTTCCTTTTTCCACTGCATTTAAGATATCAATCGCCGTAGCATATTCGTCAATATCAAAGTGCAATTCAGTATGTGCCATTGCGTATATATCTAAAGCTGTCCTGATTGTTTCCAATTCCTTCTGTATATCATCGCATATCGCTATCTGCATACCATTTCCTGCTTTCTCTAAAATGTGCCTGATTTTTAATTAATACTATACCGTAACCCCCCTCCTGCAAGAGGGGTTTTTCATTCCGAAGCTTAATTCTGGAACATATCCACAATATTCTTTAACTTCACCACATTCTCCGAGTTGGTTTCCATGAGTTCGGCATTGCCTTCCACAAGCCGGGATACATCCTGCGTCTTCTGGGCGATACTGGAAATATTATTTGCCGCCTCCCCTACCGTGACAGTGATATTGCTCACGGATTCGGCAATCTCTACGATAGCCGCCAGCAGGGTATCCACTTCCTCGCCGATGGCCTTCATATTCTCCTCGAAATTGGTTGCGTCTTCGGTATACTTTTCGGCCACACCCATAAAGTCGCTGTAATCTCTGAGCACTGTCTCCTCCAGGAAACTCAGCGTCTCCTGCAGGCAGGCTTCCATACTCTGTACCGCCTGATTGACCTCCGTGGTAATACCGTTGATATTGCTAACCGTGGAGGATGTCTGAGATGCGAGACTGCCGATCTCATCCGCCACCACAGCAAAGCCTTTGCCCGCCTCACCCGCTCGGGCCGCCTCGATGGAAGCATTCAGCGCAAGCAGATTGGTCTGTCCGGAAATATCCAGGATAGCCTGGGTGAGCTGATTGATCTTCTGCACGGCCTGTGCCTGTTCCATGGCCGCCGTTGTCTTCTCCTGCACACTCTTGTACATCTGCGTGGTTTTGTTCTGGGCTTCTCCCGTGGTATTTTTCAGATCGTCTGCGCGTAGCTTGCTCTCCAAAGAAGCTCTCTCACCTTCCTTGGAATTGTCGCGGATCGCCTGAGCGCGCTCCCTGATATGGCCTACCGTTGCATCTACTGTCTCCATAGCCGCTGCCGTCTCCTGCATGGCAGCCGCAAGTCCTTGTGTTGTCTCCGTATTCTCACCGCTCATATCCTTCACCCGATCGGTGGTGTCCAAGAGCTGATGCAGCGTATTTTCCAAATCTGAATAGGTTCTCTGGATATCCGCTACCATTGCGCGGAGGCTTGTCCGCATCTCGCTCAGGGAATTGGCCATATTGCCGCTCTCATCCCGTCTCTTACAGAGCTTATCGTTGTTCTCGTCACTGGAGAAATTAAAGTGCGCCGTCTTAGAGACGATACCATTGATCTGTGTAATCGGTCTGGTGATGGCCATGCCCATGGACATACCGATCACGCCGGCAGCGACCACGGCAACGAGCGCACCTATCATAATCAGCAGGGCAAGATGCCTTGCCGAAGCAGTCATCTCCTGATCCAATGCCGTCAATACATATCGCATTCCGTTTGTGAGTGTCACATAACTCATATCCTTATCGACGCCCTGATAGCGGTATGTGACAGCCGTTCCCTCCATGTCGGGGTTCGCCAGAGCTGCCGTCATGGTACCGGTTTCCTCGATATCGGATACAGGCGTTCCCTGATCAATGGACTTATGATAGACAATATTGCCCTGATCATCGACAAGAAAGGCGAATCCTGTATCAAATACCGTTGCATTGTCCACGACCTCTGTAAAATTGTCAAAATTGATATCCATGCCGATGACGCCGATGGTCTCTCCATTGATAATAATGGGGATTATATAGGACACCATGTAAACGTCAATAGTGGCATCTATGTAGGGGTCCACCCATGTCGGTTTCCCGTTCTGTATGGGTATGTAATACCAGCCCACATCCGGGTCGTCGGGTGAGCACTGGGAGAAATCCGAAGGAAAAACCGACGAAAAATCCTCTGTCTCACTGCTTCTCGCCCAAAAAGCACCGCTTTCCGGCTCCGTAAACTCCGGATTATAGCAGAAGATATAAGCAGTCATCGCACCTTCCGTATTTCCAGCCACCTCATAGAGCATCTGACTCATGATCTTTGTGAAATTATCCACATAAGCCTTGTCTGTCTTGAAAGCCTCCACATCCGTGAGCTGCTGCAGTGCCACCTGATGCACCGTGGTAACAGCCTGTTCTACATTGCCCATCTTCCTGTCAAGCTGAGCCGCCTGATTCTCGCATGCATACTGCAGCTCCTTCTTGGAGTCCTCATACACGGTCTTGCCGGAATTAAAAACACTTACCCCGCCGCAGATGAAAGCAGTAAGAAGCGTGCACACAATCACTGTCATCAAAACTCTTACTTTAATGGAACTCATCACGTACCTCCTCTTATCATTACTTTTTTCTTTTTATGTGTTTTACTCTACTCTATTTCATAGTAACAAAAAAATTCTTAAAAAGTGGTTTTGGCAGAATTGGTCGGTTTTTAGGCAGATTTGGCTAGACTAAAGTCTGCATATTATTTCCTGATTTCTCTAAATTGTGCCTATTTTCTATATTATACTGCGTTCACCCATGAGCGAATCAAGAGGTTTGTGGAAATTTTTTTGATTGACAAAGATCTGAAAGAGCATATATACTCTTTTATATTTATACAAGAAAGAAGGAGTTTTATGGACGATAAGATCAAAGGACTTTTTTCGATTACTCAGGCGGCTGCTGCCTGCGGACTCTCCCGCAGCACCCTCATGCGCATGGAAGAGAAAGGGCTGCTTACCCCCGTCTACATAGCTCCAAAAAGCGGGCGGCGTTACTACGACAACAACAACATCAACCGTATTTTACATGTACAGCAGTTCCAGTCAATGGGCTTTAGTACGGAAGAAACAGCCTCCTATTTTACAAAGGGCGGCGACGCAACAGAGCTTCTCTCGATATTAGAAGATAAACTGAGCCTTCTTCAAAGAAATGTGGAAGAATTGCGGATTCGTGCAGCTTCAAGCACTGATATGTTTGTACAGATAATGACGCTTCCCGAAACAGTCTGCTGTATGCGCAGGTGCATCGGGCTGACGCCACAGGAAAAATATGATGCCATGTATGACTTTTTCCATGAATGTGTTGAAAACGGATATTTGCTTGCACGGGAGCCGCTTTTTGTCGTACATGATCGTACCGATTATCTGGAAGGGCAGATTACCACGGAACCCTATCCGTTCCAGGTATGTGTACCCGTCCGGCCCGATAGTGCACCTGAAAACGCTGTCCGATTCCCTTCCTGCAAGGCGCTCTCCGTCTTATTTTACGGCGATTACATCCGCATGGATGAAGCATGGTTCAGGCTTGGCAGGGAAGCGAAGGAACACGGGCTTGTCCCTGCCGCACTGCCGCGTACAATCGGCATCGTGGCACCTTATACCGGACAGGAGATCGATCCGGGGAAATATTGTTCGAGGCTTGTGATGCCGGTGGCGGAGAACTAAATAGAAGTTGTATTTTCCTCAAGCATCTTCTCAAATATATCCTCAGGTACCGGCTTACAGTAGCGGTAACCCTGTGCCACATAAGCGCCAATCTCCATCATGAGTTCCGTATCGTCCTCTGTCTCTACGCCCTCACAGACCACCTGTGCGTTCAGATCTTTAGCAAGATTTACGATATTCTTCATAATCTGCACCTGTCTTGTACGATTTTCGTTATTGAGCAGGAAAGAACGATCCAGCTTAATAACGGAGGCCGGTATCTGTTCAAACACTCCCAGGGAAGAATACCCCGAACCAAAGTCGTCTATGGATAGATGTACGCCCTTTTCCCGCAGGATGTCTACTATCTCCTTGACCTTCTGCTGCTGCACATCTTCTACCACAAGCGTCTCTGTAATCTCCACTTCGATCAGTTCTTTGGGAATCCCGTATTTGTCAATAATGGACACAAACTTTTCAGGAAAACCATCCTCCGTAAAATGCATTCTTGAAAAATTGCAGGACACAGGCACAACATTCCTGCCGGCATCAATTCGCCGGCGCAGCATTTTACACACGCTTTCCATAACAAAGAAATCAATCTCCTTAATCCTGCCTGTACGCTCATAATAGGGTACAAAGAACCACGGCGTGCGAATGGCTCCATCCGCTGTAGGATCCTTGAATCGTATCAACGCTTCAGCGCCTACGATATTTTCATTGCGAATATCCACCTTCGCCTGATAATAAGCCACAAAGTCCTTATTGATATCGACAGATTCCAAAAGTTTTTCCCGTTCATGTGTCTCCCGCAGCTGTGCCCGCAGCTTGTCATCATAAATCTGCACAGCGTTGCTGTAGCTGCTCTTTAAAGAATCTACCAGCTGTATACCCTCAGACAAAGCACGCTGTAAATCATCATCCCCGTTTTCCAGACAGCCTACACCTATAGCCAGCGACATATGGGTATCTTCCTTCTCGTAGATTCGTAATGATATTTTGTCCGCAATGTTCATCAGACGATTTCGCAGAGCTTCCACATTTTCATACTTCATAAAAAGTACAAAATGGCTCCCATAACTTCTGGCACAGAGTTCGTTTTTATCATCCATTTCCTCTAAGAGCGTTGTTATGACTAATTCCAGTATACGCTGCCCTGCGTCCCAGCCATACAACGCGTTGTAACTTTTAAATTGACCGATATCCGTGTAGGCGATGGCATAATTACTGTTTTTGTCCACTGCCAGTTTCTGTGCCGCCCGATACCTCAGATAATGAAGATTCCAAATATTAAACTCCGTATCCTTGTACATGAGTTTCTGAACCCGTATACTGTTCCGCAAAAGAAAGAACAGCACCAGAATAATTGCGACAGCACAGCAAGATACAACAAGGATAATCGGAATACTATGATCGCTGATAAAGTTCGCCATACTCATCTTGGAATAGAAATTATCCTGAAGCATATAGTCATTGACCATCTTGTCGCTGACCTCCAGCAACTCCTTATTTAATATGCCAAGAAGAAGAGAATCCTCGTTATCTGCCACAAGCATACAGATACTGTGGACATCGCTCAGCACACTGTGGATCTCCATCTTGTTGAAACGAAGCCCCGAACCAAGCAGATACTCCGCCAGATATCCGTCACATATGGCAGCGTCCGCCTCTCCGGACCTCACCGCATTCAAGCTCTCAAGCTGTGTTGAATAGAGCAAAAGACGCGTATTCTCATCAATGAAATTCTGCACTGCTGCACCTGAGGCGTTGCTTTCTTCCACAGCCAGAGCATTTATCGAATCTGATTTGTTATTCCTTCTCATAATAATGACTTGAGGTACCTGAGCATACTCTTTTGTGGCTGCCAGTCCGTCTGACTGTATGCTTTGAATCGTCTCACCACAGTAGCTCAGGATGTCGATTTTACCGGTTTTTAAGGCTTTCTTAGCCTCCTCCATGCTTTCCAGTTTCACATAGTTAAAGAGGATACCCGTGCTCACAGACACCTCCTCCAACATTTGCTTAGAAAGCCCCATATAGGCTCCCTCATTTCCGTAGGAGAACGGATAATAGCCATCTAAATATCCCACATTCAATATCCCTTGCTCCGCAATATACTGCTTCTCACTATTTGTCAACAAAATCGTCTGATCCAGTCTGTTGTCATAATGCTTTACCATCAGTTCATTTTCCAGCCCCGGACGGTTCATCTTCAAATCCGCGATTCCCTGATTGAGTTCCCGCATCAGATCATTATTGCCCTGATAAGTAATGTAATAAAAAGGCATGGGCGCAAACCTGCCGACCACGCGCTGCCCTTCACGAACCTCTGTCAAGGAATGTACGAGGGCATCAATTTCTCCGGTATTCAATGCTTCATGCAGAGCTGCCGTATTTTCGTATTCTTTAACCTTGGGACTCGGAATACCGTGATCAGCCATATATTCGTAAAATTCTTCTTTTCGTATGTAAGTGCCCACAACACCAAAAGTGGCATCGCGCATTGCGTCAAAGTCTTCATATGCAAATGTACTGTCACCATTTACGGCAATCACACCAAAGGTATATCCGCTGGCTAAGTTCGCATACTGGTACAGCTTCGCCCGTTCCGCAGAATACTGCGCAGAACCCACGAGATCTATCTGCTCATTCGCAAGCATCGTCAGAGCGTCATCCCAGCTTTCACACTCCACATACTCAATATTCCAGTTGACATAATCGCTCAGCGCCCCCAGATACTCAACATCCATACCTGCGCGGGTGCCGTCCGCTTTGGTCTCATTATAACCTTCCATAGGGAAAAAGCCGACACGGACTGTGCGCTTTCCCGCGCCATGTACAACTTCGGTGCTCCCAACTAATACCAGAAGCGCCACCACAAGCATAAACGCAAGAAACCTTACTGCCTTGTCGGGCATTCTTTTTTGTATCTTCTCCATAGTATATCGCCCTCTCTGATTATTCTATGTTATATTATAAGATAACAAGCCTACAAGATTCAAGTAATAATACACGTTTTCTTTCTATCATTTCCTCTATTTTCTCGTAAACGTCAAATCATACGCCCCACGGTAAAAAATCGTCGCTCGGCAGCGACGAATAAGAGAATGCTTCGCATTCTCAATGGAATGATTTATGCTGCGGCGTAATTTCCT
>CAZRKN010000052.1:0-31511 GCA_964600805.1 uncultured Bacteroides sp.
GCCTTGATTTTTTATCCTGCCGGTGTAAAAATCTCAAGTTTTTTATGTACTTTTGATTTAATCCCCCATTGATTTTCTACAGAGCTCTTTCCGACGTCTACAAAACAGGTGGCATGTTTCTACAAGGCACAACAACCACATATCGGTGACGTAGATAATAGAAAATAACCTAAGAACTAGCGATTTGCTGAGATAATCTTCGACAAGTTCGTGGCAGACAAGGGCTACATTAGCAAAAGATTATTCCATTGGATTTTTGTCAATGGCATACAGCTCATAACAAAGCTCAAAAGCAACATGAAGGGAACGCTCAAGACATACACTCAATTCTGAACAGCTTAAAACGTTCCTAAATGCAGACCCACAACTTCTTAATTGAATATAGACTTAATATAATCAACGATTTCATTATATGGCAACAAACATGTAGATACTATGCCAGAAACAACTGCAGAAGTAAACCAAAATATAATATTCCAGAATTTATTTACGTAAAATTTACTTTTTGCCCAAAATAAATTTCTGCTATTTTGCTCAATCAAGTCTTCCAACTCTGTATATTTATTATGAACTTTTTCATAGATTGCAATGGATTCACTTTTATCCTCTAACACTTCTTTAGATTTAGCCTCTTTAAGACTAACAATTATTTCTCTTGCAATCTTCTTATGCTGAATTAGAAAATCCCCATTGTTAATATTTGACAAGTCCACTCCCTTATACTCTTTGTCGAACTTCTTAATGACAGAGTCGTACAATGAAACATTTAGAAACTTATAGCAATCTAATATAATTCTTTCTATATGACCTTCTGCTTTATGGATTTGATTATTTATCCATTCTTTATCGTCTGGTTTTAGGTAACAACGAGACACATGATCATTAAATGCCCTTATTTCATTAAATATTGAGATTGGGAAAGATTCAAATCTAACCTCAATCTCTGCTATAAGAGGTTTGATTACAATATTGTACTTGTTATATAATGGCGTTAATCGTTCAAAAAAGTCTATATTCATTGGCATAGAATTATTGTATAGACATTGAATCTATGATTTCATCCATTTTTTTATGGTTAAAATCAAAAAACCTATTTAATGCTAAATATACAGATCCTCTACCAGATAAACGCAAATCATTTTTTTTAGAGAAAGACAATTTTTTCCCGATTTTTCTTTCTATCGCTTTATCCAGTTCTTCAACATCCATACTAACAATCTGGCTCCAACTTAATCCAGTTTGTTTTTCTATAGACTTTTTGCTCATTTGATTCAACACCATTTTCATAATATGCGGAATATTTACCTACAAAGGTACAACATTTATCTCGAATATCAATAACATTAAGACGAAAAAAGTTTCTTCGGTATCATTTTCACTTTCAAAACCATTATTTTTAACACTATTATCTGTATCTATAGCTCGGATATGCACAAAAGGATGATGAAATACATTCACCCTTAATACCATAATATGGCAATACCCATCAACAAACTTCTGTATTTTGAAATACGATCAAAATTCATCTTACCAATCTATTAAAATCTATCAACCCAGTTACTTTTTGTAACAACCAAGCCGCAATCAATATTATTACAAATGTCACCATCACCCCAATGCTAAACGGCATCATAGGAACCAACCAATTTATCAGGTACACCTGCACGATGTATATTTCCAACGTATAACCAGCAAGAAAACCTATCGCCTTCTTGCCCCTCTCTGTTATACCAAACGAATACAACCATTGTGTCAACAGCCCGAATGCAAAGATGACATACCCTAACAACAATGGAACAATCACCACTTGCACATCCACAAGCATACGCATCCTCTCTGCCATCTTCTTATAGGCAAAGAACAGCACTATCGAAGCAATTGCCTCCACAATAGACCACACACCCGTTCTATAATGCTTCTCCATATTTCTGTCATAATACCCCCACAGCATGAAAGCGAGAAAATACCATCCGTCAAAACCTCCGCTATCAATATTCTCAGAGGTTCTGTCGCCCATACAGAAATACACAACTCCCGTTAGCAACAAGCAGATTGTGCAGATTAATAATAATGGAATTAACAAACCAAAACTTCGTGGGGTAAAACCACTCAAATTTGAAATGAAACCACGTAATGAACAACATTTCTATCGCCTTCATCACCGTAATCTCATTGTAATAAATCATCTTACCCATCATCCTCTGTTCAGTACAGCATTAATATCCTCAATCACTCCTCTCGTGATTTTTTCTCCATTAAATATCTCCGAACTCTCCTTTGCCGCCTTCGAGAAACGGTCATAGTCGTTCAGAACATTCATTATTGCCTTGATGTAGTCTTCATCCTTAAAGTCAAGAGGGAAGATATAACCATTATAATCATTTTTCAGCACAACGCCAATATCACCAGGGTTAGTAGAAATCACAGGCACGCCAACCGACAAAGCCTCTGCAATAGCTGTAGGCAAACCCTCTTGAGTTGATGCCATTATCAAAATCTTCTTTCGGCTGTCTTCCTCCACCAGTTCCGCATTTGGCAGATTGCCGAGGAAATGCACATACTCATCTATCCGCAGACCCTTCGCCAACTTCCTCAGGTTCTCTTCCTGCGTACCAAAACCAGCTATGTAGAAATGATTCTCATCCCTAACCTCCTTAGGTATCTGCGCATATATCTTCAGCAGATGATCAATATTCTTAATCAACTCCAATCTGCCAGCAAACATAAATCCTTTACGCTCCTCGTATGGCTTAGGTTGCACATTATGACAGATAGGATTAAACAATTTCTTCTTATCGTCCCACACCGGACCTACCGTATATTTCAACGGACATGTCTTTTCTATGCGCTTGAAGAACACATCAAACACAAAACCGAAATACTTACCGAACCAATACCTCGACTGCGTCATCGGGTTGTCATTACCATGATAGATGTGCGAATAAGGCACACCCATATACGATACAACATACGAACCCTCTGGCACATGACTCAATATGAAGTCACACTCCTTCAGTTCCTTATGGTGCAACCACAAATACACCATCATCTTGAAACGTCCTAGTCCGGGTGCCTTCTTCCATGAATTCGGCAGATAGAAATACCTCACATCAAACTCCCTGCATAGGTATTCATGCATGTTACGCATGATAGGAGCCACACCACCATAAGAAAACTCCCTTGAGTCGCTGTTTATTATCGCTAATTTCTTCATGTCTCTATGTTATTATTCTAAGTTCGCCTTAAATTCGTAACTTTATATGATTATACATTTATAAGATTCTGAGCAATAAAAGTTGCCAAGAATCTTGTAATATCAGAGAATTTACTTAAGTTTGTGTTACAAAAACACCCTTACCTGACATGGCGAAGATACAGATAAACTTACTCCTTTAGGTGGGATATTTTTAATCATGAAGCAATTTGATACTCTTTTGTCAGAAACAATATATTTCATATTGGGCTTCCAGTGCAAATCGTATGATCATCAATACAATAGAAAAGAATCAATTGTTGATTAACGTCTTGTTGGATACAAAGTAATTGAAAGCTAGAAAAACTATGATTTGGAGTATTCACCGAGACAGAGAACAAGTCTTTCATATCAGAGAATGCCGTATTTCTCATTTTATAGCATATATTCATAACTTTTACAACTTCTTATCACAAAGAAATACTTCTATAATTAGAGATCGCGGAAATTAGGGCTCATAATAATATTCAACAACCAGTACATCCTATAGTATGTCAGAACTAAAACCACCTTTGGTATTCTTGGCATAACACTTACAGGATAGTTCTTCCATATCACATCCCACACCTCATGACTGCAAATCTGCTTCATCAGTTGTTTCTTTTCCTTATAAGACATCGCACTTTTGCATATCTGTTTCATATACTGTCTGCAATGCCCCATAAACAGGCGTTCCGCTCTGACCTTCACCTCTTCGCTTATTCCCAATTCTATACAACGACGTACCACCTCTTCTCTCAGACTCAAAAAGAAACTAAATCTGTCCGTTCTCACCGTCTTCGTCAGTGAGTCGGTATTGTTATAGTAGTAATAGAAGGTCTTCGGTATTGTCACTATTCTCTGGGCATGTCCAAGAATGTCTATGTGCCAGATCAAGTCTTCTGAAATCATTTCACGCTCCGAAACAAAACGTAATCCATACTTCCGTATCATTTCAAGTCTATAGAGCGTTATCTTAGCCGACATCTGTACGTCACGATCCTCTTTTGCCGATGGTTTCTTACCTATCATATCTAGCAAAAAATCCTTTACTTTCTCGCCTTCAATCACTTCAAACCGCTTTGGCTCTGCCATAAGTCTTACCACACCATACTGATCCACTGTCTGAATACCAGAGAACACTGCATCTGCATCATTTTTCTTAGCAACCTTATACATCGCCTTATACATCTCTGCGTCCACCCAGTCATCCGAGTCACAAAACGCCACGTACTCACCGGCAGCAGCATCAAGTCCAGTATTGCATGCCATACCAAGCCCTTCGTTCACAGATTTATGGATAACCTCTACGCGCTCATCTTTTGCAACCCACTGGTCGCAAAGTACAGGAGTTCCGTCAGGACTCTTATCATCCACAAGGATAATCTCTATATCTCTTAGCGTCTGACCAATTAAACTCTTCACACACTTTTCAAGATACTTCTCAACACCGTAGCATGGAACTATAATTGAAACTTTGGGATTCATTTATTTTCTATTTTTGCCCCAAACATCCAGTGTGCCAAAGTCGGACTTAATCTCAACACATTTGACACAACAAGACATGCAGCTATTACACAAATTGCAATTATTAACGATAACACAAATTCCAAGAAAGGTGAATTCAATTCACCAAAGTTTGGCAGTACCGCTTTCATGTCGCTGAAAACAAAGAAGTAGTGAATAAGATAAATATCAAGAGTTCTCCGACCAACATATTGCATTACTAAGCCTACCTTTTTATCCTTCTTGAAAGTCTCTTCATTCTTGCGGAAGAATGCAAAGACAAGAACTAACCCAGACAGGGAACACAACAGATTGAAGTTAGTGCTGCTCAACGGTCTTATTAACTCAGACCACACGTTAAAAACAAAGTATATAGCAATGCTAATCATTACAAGAGGAGTGTTATCAAGAGCTTTCTCAAACTTGTCAAAATGTTTGCGCACCAAAGTGCCAATTAGCATAAACAGGTAGTTACCCCATACAGGAATACCTACGAGATTCACTATATTCTCAGGCAATGGGCATTTATCTACAAGTGTTGGTACTGTTCCACAATACATGGCAAAGCCAGACATCAAAAGTATTGCGTCACGTACTTTGCCTTTCATCTTACAAATATCAAGTAATTGGTTTGTTAGAATGTAGAATGTAAAAAATTCCAACAGGGTGAACGTAAACCAGTAACCAGATTTCTGATAATCAAACACCGCATCAGTAAAATTTATATGTCTCACCCATGTACTTGCCATCATAAATACGAAAGGCGTTATCAGTTGTACAGGCAATTTCTTTCTCAAAAAAGAGAAAGTATATCCAACATTCCAAACGATTGTAGCCTTATATAGCACAAATCCACTGACAAAAAAGAACAATGGCATTCTAAACTCTGCAAAAATTTTGCTATAGCTTGTAACATTAGAACCAAATAATCCCAATCCAAATGTGCTCACGTGAGTTAAAACTACCAGCATCATCGTGAACCCACGCATAGCATCAATATACTCTATTCTCTTGGAAAAGTTCCCCCCCCCCCCTAACTGCTTTGTTTCAATCATATATTAAAAATAAGAATCAGCGTTAATATGTAACCCATGATGTTTTAAAACCTCTGTAGTAACTGGTACTATGAGTATCTGTTCACAATGAATATCAATATATATAGTTGAGTTTCATAGAACTCCATTATCTCCTTAATAATGGGATTGTGCGTCTCGTAAACGAAAACAAGGATAGGTTTTACCATGATGCCTCAGGCGGGATTATTGACGTTCTTCTCAATAAGTCATGAAACCACCATTGGACAAGACGTCGTCCAATAGTTTTATAACTTCAACGTTTGTGTCAAAATAAAAAACTCCGTTTAATCTTGGGTATTGTCATTATTTCTCCTTGCTTAACTTGTTTATTGAATATTGAATGGCAACGAAACAAACTCCCCAGAAAGCATAGTACAGATAGAAATCGATGTAAGCTTCATGAGAATAGTAACCTAATATAACAGACATCATAACAGACATCACTCCACAAGATGCCCAATATTTCACCGAAGGATCAGTCCTATATTTAGAATAGAAATTATAGAAACGTTTGGCTAATAAGAAAGCTGTTACAAGCACTAAGATAAATCCCAACCATCCTAATTCTGCCAAAATGTATGAAGTTGCAAAAAAATAATAACATGTATATGCGTAATTATCCTTTAAATGACCACCAAAGATTTTTGAATTTGAACCACTTCCAATTCCATGCCCTATCAACAATTGAGGCATAGTAGGTATTATCAGTGTAGTTGTTGTTTCTATAGCAGTACCACGATTCATACTAAGCAAGCCAAGGCTATAATCGTTTTTATTATACTCATCCATTTTTTGTATGTCAAACGTATTTTCAATATAATCCTCATTATAATAGAAAGACATCATGTATTTTAACGTAGGAATCAAAAAGAAATATGCAAATATGAAAACAACAATATGTTGGGCTGTAATTTTTTTTATGAATACGTACATTCCATAAAACGTAAACGGCAGAATATAATATAAGAGCTTAATTTCAGCCCATATAGCTATTAGAATAAATCCAGAAACTATCAGAAAGAATTTTATTCGACTTATCTCATGATTGAAATAATCACCTGCTGCTATTAGCATTATAAGAATGATATATGCTGCGAGGATTGGATTTCCCATGAAAATTCCACCCATCGAATCACCTAATACACCTTGAAAAAACTGTAATAAACAAAAAACAATGCATACCCCATACGACTTATAAATAATTTTCTTTATTTTTACAATATCGTTGCTATCAAAATAATGCATAACAAGCAACATGAGTAAGGAAAATCTGCCAATCATTCTTACCCCCCATAGAATAGAAATAGGATTGTTCATACTTATAAACGAACTTACAACGCCCATTAACAGAATCGTTATAAAAAGAACTGGAATCGCCTTTCCTAAAAAGCGATTCCTTAACTTTACATTCAGTTTCTTCTGATTCTTGAAATACAAATAGAAAACAATGGCATCAGGCACCAACTGCAAATATTCACTGTATATTACATATCGATACAGTAATCCTGAATAAAGTACCCAATATATCACAAAGTATAGTAGTCTTTTTGTCTGTTTCATCTTATTTTTTATTTCCAGCTATAGCGTTGTAATCAAAAATATATCATTATAATGCTCAATATCATTAGTGATAGCATAAATGTCGTCCTTCCGGTAAACCTCAGAAACCATCCATATATTCTTCTTGAAACACATGAAACACAAATAAGGCAACTCCAATCCCGTACCATCAAGCATCCAGCCTGTTTTAATGTTATATTCACATATATAAGCCGCATTCTTCACAATAGTATCTCACTTAAAATATCGAATTACTCTCATTTTTCCTGCCTAAGATATTTCACTAAACATTATGCCTCTCATTTTCTCATAAGCCGTCTGTATGGAATATTCCGCCACTGTCGGCTGGTTGCTGTCAGCCAAGATTTCCTGTATGGCTTTGCACCAGTCTTCAACGGTCTCCACCACATGGAAAGGACGCAAGCGTTCATTGTCATGATAGGGGTTACGAGTGATTACAAGCGGCTTGCGTAGTCCCTCGGCATCAGCTATTGTGGACAGACCGACGCAATAATTCAGTTTATCACGCCGCAACGGACATACCAACGCCTTTGCCTCGGCCATAGCCTGAAGCATCTGCGGATAAACCGCTCCTGAATTTTCCGTGATAATCACTTCTATGTTCGGAATATCCCGGCATCGTTCGGGCAGGTCGCTGTAATCGGCTCCGGCATGCCCACGGCTTGTAATGATTTTCAATGGAGCCCCTGTTCTGCGAAATGCCTCAATAAGGGTGTCGAAGTCACGGTTCTCTTTTCCCGTGCTTACAAAATAGCCTTTGTCCTCCGTTTTGATTTCGGAGAAAAACATATTGTCTGCGCCCCATCCTGGTACGGAGCACCTTGATGTCTTAGTTAGTCCTGCTGAGATAGTGTTCAGCATCGTTTTTTCGGAAAGGAAAAACAGGTGCCTGCACCCGGACAACAACAGACGGTAGAACTTAGCCGTTAGTCCTTTTTTAATTTTCGGTTCATGATGTAGCCATGCATAAACGGGTTTGCGGAAAACTCCCATGGCAGAAAACAGAAGCAGCAACAGGTGGTTGTGGAGATTAAGGTTGGGAATGAACACAATGTCGGGACTATGTCGACAGACGAGCCGCCAATCATGCAGGAGCCCCTCATTTTCCCCCTCCCAAATAACCTCGTGACCGTCCCATTCCACCTCCACTGCTCCGTAGAGCCAATGTGAGGGATTCATGCCCTGACGATAAAAACGATATGTATCGGGGGTGCCTATATATAAAATTGTCATGAGAAGAGATTATAGTTCTTCAGATTGTCTCCAACTGTCATATCTAAATATGAAAAATCATACTCCTTTTGCGTAAACACACCTTATAAAAGTGAAACAATTCTTTTAATCCACACACTTTGTCAACAGATTCGCTATATAAGGGGCAAGCAACTTACGCAATTGATCTATAATTACAGTACAAACAAACTGCAAACCAATAGTACCATATAAGAAAGAAACATAACAGACGAATACTTTTCATAACATTCCCCCACTAAAGCATATAAAAATCTTCCAACGGTCCCACTATCATGAATAAGATAGACGGGAAATATGGAAGCCGCGGCGGAATTTATTATTCGACTATAACCGATATTGATTTCTGTAAAGAAAGTGAATACACATCCCCCCCATATCACTAAAGGATTCGAATATGAACTCATCTTACCGGCATAAGAAGTATAGCACAATATGCATATCAGCAATACCGATATACAGGTACATACGACAAACGATGTAACGACATCTCGTCTATTCACGGATAAAAAATGTCTGATGCCATACCAATATAATAAAGCACTATAAAATGCAAAAGACCGTATCCAGAAGAATCGAAATGTTTCCCTAACAAAAAACCATAACCGGTGTCAAGCAGCAACAGAATCAGAAGGCCGGACAAATGTTCCTTCTTGGACAATGCGTGCAACATTTTATTGAGCAATGGAGATATTAGCATCAATAAGACATAAACATCTACAAACCATCCGCCACCGGAAACAGGACCACTCAAAGGTTTTGCAACCCATTCGAAAACGGAATGCTCATAACCCAACATAAAAGTATCAATACAAAGATTAAATATCTTGTAAAAGCCTATAACCAACATCAAATTAAAGAATGATTTCCATGTCAACCTAATGCCAAAGTATCCCGAAATAAGAACGAAAATATTCACGCCATATATCACAAAGCTGTCCAATATACGTAGGAACAAAGGTGTACCATCATTAACACAAGGATAAATCCCATGTACGATTATATGATGTATGACAATCATCAGCATCGCAACAATACGCAACAACTCAATGTTGGATCTCCTAACCTCTACTTTCCGACTTTCCATTTGTGCTAAAACTTTTCTAAAGAATCTTATGGATTCAACACAATACTTCTTTAATTTGTTATCAATATCGGTATAGACAATATATCTTGCCGGATTGTCATAATGTCATCACAGACTTTTCGTTCCGTCAAATTAAGCATATAGAGTAAGCTACGTGTGGAATTGCCAGCCGATGGCTTGACACGATAGAATATGCAAAAAACTTGGCCAGTTGTTGGTCGGTCAAAAGGACTTGCATGACCTAGAGTAATTACGTGATTATTTCCACATTGTAAACATATTGTTTGACAATGCCAGAAAGCAACATCCAAACTAAAATAAATATCAGTATTTTCCTTGTCTTTCTCATTTTCTATCTGAAAAAAACTACCTGTCATTTCTCAAGCATACATTACTACGGCCAATACTATGATATCCTTTTTATCAGCATTACGCCTAATTTATTAGCTAAAAAAGAAACCGCTATACATAAGACCGTTCCTCCGACATAAAACGCCAAGTTTGATGTCGGTGTAATGTATAGATGTTTAAACAGACTCTGCAAATATCTAAGTACATATTCATTTGTAATATATGATTCCAATGAAATTCCACCCAAAAACACCAGCATCCGGTTTACTTGCCTGCATGAAACCGCATCCATCCCATAGGCTACTAATGAAACGACAGCAATTCCCTGCATCCAGAACAGAGAGAAATGGGTGCCGACTGTATGATTGGCCAGAAAACAAAGCGCATAACCCAACAATGGAAGTCCTCCCCACAGAAATATATTGCCCGATTTCTTTTCACGGATTCTACCGGCCACATAATAACCAATAATATAACAAGGCCATCTTTGGATACAAAATGTAAAGTTGCCGGGCAAAATATGAGTATACGCCATAATCAAGCATACAATTATCAACAAGCAAGAGACATGGAAACTTTTACGAGAAATAAAATGGTCTAATAACGGAGTCAATATATAAAGCATCAAGATACACGACAAAAACCATAAAGCCCCCTTACGAACAATGAAACCAAACCCGGATATCTCCAGCAAACACGTTCCCCATGAAACTTCACGTATAAATGAAAGCGCATAAGTTATAGAAAGTATCAAAATAAGGCATGGCACAACGATTCTCACCCAACGTCTGTAATACCATACGCACAGTTTTAGTTCTTTCCGTTTTACCTTTTGAAAAGAATTGTACATACCGATGCCAGATAAAAAGAGAAACATGTCCACTCCTATGCCTCCATTGCCCAATATCGTTTTTATATAACCAGGCATTTCCACTCCAAAAGCGGAAGCATGGCACAGTATAATCAGTAAAGTGGCTACTCCCATCAGTTCAGGACGGTATTTGCTGAATATGTTCAAACTAAACACATTATTCATTTGACAACTATTTTAAAAGTCCCAGCATACGTTTGATTTTAGTAGCCCAAAAGCCCTTTTTCATCTTAATCTTGTCCCATCGGCTCATCCATGTGGCCGAATAATGATGTATCGTTCGTGTGTTACATGTTATCTCAAGCTTGTTGCTCAGATATTCCATAGGACAAAAATATTCCCATGGATAAACAACAATGCCACAATCCAAGGCCAACGGCAACTCGGACACCTTCAGTCCATGACGTTTCAACACCTCTGTCGTGACGGGAACAATAGGGATCTGCTCTATGTGCCCGTCTGGATAGGAATAATGATGAGTTTCATAGTAGTTCATGATCTCTTTTATTACAGGATTATGCGCCTCACAGGCAAAGCCCAATCCCGGATTTACCATAATGGCACTTCGCGGGTTATTTATGTTCTTCTCGAACGCCATGAAGCCACCCCTGTCCAAAATATCATTCATCGGCCTTATCACTTCCACATCGGTATCAAAATACACACCGCCATGCTCATATAGAATCTTGAGCCGGGCATAATCACTGACATACGCAAACTTTCTCAAGGCATATGCCTCCTCGGAAAATGGTATGCAGTTCACGTCATAATTGTCCTCATTCCATTCTTTCATTTCATAGCCGGGAAAATATATGCGCCAACTATCCATGTAATGCAGATATTCCTTCGGTATAGGGTTGCGCCCAAACCAGCAATAATGTATTATCTTGGGTATCATATTTGTCTAACTTTTTATTCTGCCGCCAACCAGCACTCCGAGTAATTGAGGGGCATGTCGTTTCATTACATAGAACACAACTATACATTCACATATACGCAATCCAAACGAGGTAAAATACCCAACAAGAGGACCTACTGCCGGTATCGTTATCAAAAGTCCGACCAAATCTTTATTCAAAAACCATACAATCAATGTATTTGCAAAAGTATAAATAAAAAAACTCGTCTCACCCCATTTGTATATACAAGTATGCCATTTGTCCTTTCGCAAACATGCTGTATACGCCCAATTGAACACAAAGGCAATTCCTGCTAGATTTGCCACAAGCGAGACATACGGCGCATTTATGTTAAAAGCCTTGATGATAATTTGAACCATTATCAAAACCGGGCACATTAACCATACCGATCTGCAATATCTCCTCAGCAAAGAAAATACATTCACATCATGAATACTGAACATTGCCCCTAAATAAAACCATGTGATGGCTGAAAGGCTGAATCCGGGAAATGGAACACCGAGTTTTAACACATTAATTGCAACCAGAAGCAATACAAATGCCCATTTGAGTCTCTTAACCATGGGATACATGACAACCGACAGAACCATCATCATCATCAGATCACGCATGAACCATAGAACACCGGCTGCGGGCGAAACGATGACAGGATATGTATATCCCAGAAGCGATTGAGTAGTGATTCCATCTCCATTTGCCCAGAATATCTTTCCAATCTCCCACGGCATCCCCCCATCGTATGGGTCTTGACATAAGTATAACCAACTCAGTACATAAGCGATTATATTCCATAACATATAAAGCAGTAACAATCCTTTTGCCTTCTTACGCATGGCGTTAACATAGGCAACGAGAGAATAATTTTCTTTGCCCATAAAGAACAGATAACCCGATATGAAGAAAAATGCAGGCACAGCCACAGTCACAATGAACGTAACTCCATAATGAACGAAATAATATGCAAGGTTTTCCGGACCGCATGCCACATCCGTATGCAATAACACAATCAGTGCCGCCAAAGGAAACCTCATAATATTGAGAGCCTTGCTCTCTCTTGAATTCCTGTCTGTCTTCATTTTCCTATAATGCCTTTCCTTGTAATCACTATTTCATCACATCTGTCAAAGTCCGCTGCAAGTTGCCAATAGCCTTCCCGCCAAAAGAAGTCTGTATTGAGCCATGGCGTTTTCTTGAAAAAAAGGAAATGCAGATAAGGTAATGAACGTCCTTTGGGATCTATGATTTTATTCTCCTTCAAATTATATACCCATTCCTCATCTTCTTTGGGCTGAGGGCTCGTCCAATATTCGACTATATGTTTTCTGCAAGTCACAGCACGACTCATAAAGTCACGGTATTTGTTTACGTCAAAACCAAATGGTTTTACCAGATATTTGTATATTCGACGTACAAGTCTCATTTGGGGATACACCAGATCCGACCATTCCCCCTCATCTAAAGACATCGGCTTTTCCAAGGTAATCTTTCGTTCCCAATCTCTGATCTTAAAGCACAACCTACGGTAATAATCATTGTTCCTGCAGAAACAGCAATGAGCAGCTATATGATAATTGTGAGTGGTGACAACGTCATATTTGTCTAACATATCGTCATTGACAAGCATGCCTAAGTTTCCATACACCAAATCGATGTCCCCCATACCCCAGAAGTCATACGCTGTCAGTTCCGGCTCATGTATAGCTCCTATGAAAGGTTTCAAGTCAGTCAGTTTATATGGATCGCCATGGCGGTAGTCAATGCCAAGCCTTTTGCTGACCAGCGAACGGTATTCATTATACGTACATTGATTAAATATCGTATTACCATATTGTCGTTTAGGTAAGGGACAGTCCGTATAGAAAATAAAATCCACCATCGGATTGCGTCCGCACGAATACATGTATAATTCAATCCATTCCGGCCATTTCCCGAAATATGGAATAACTTGTGCAACTCGATATTTCATATCTCCAAAAAATTCTTTATCCAATTATCTATTCTAAGGGTATGTAGATAAGTATTATCCGTTTTTATATAGTGGCTTTCGAGAAAAGTTTTGTCAATAATCGGATTGTTTCTGTCTATGATGTTTATCATTGTCGGATTATAAAAAGGCATACGTTTGATATTAACATTTGTGGTTATTATTTTCTTGCCCATAGCTAATGCCCATATTAGTCGTGGAGTAGTTCCACTTTGGGATGCCCTGTCCGTATCAAGAATACACTCACTTTGTATCATAATTCGCAATGTCTCGTCGATAGGAAGAGGATGATGGATAATAATGTTATCCTTCGGCATGGTTTTATCAAATATTTTTAGAAACCAAGTTTTTGTGCCCCCATATATTGTATTTAATTGTTTGTCAATATTCTGCACGATTGCATAGCGACCATTATGATTTGAACCTATGATTGAGATCTTATATTTTGTTGGTAAATTTAGCAAATCTGCTGATACTGGTTGCCAATAAAAAGGGAGTAGTTTTACATTATATTTTATGCTGTCATTTATGTCATACGTCATAATTTTATCAAAAAGAAATGCATAATGATAATAATCATAGAATTGTGAATTATCCCATAAATAAAGTACCGATTTTAAATCGGGCGAATTCTTTCGCAGTGATTCCATTAAACATGGATGAAAACTACAACCATTTATTACAATAAGATATTCAAAAGTCCGATTCAATTCGGGTCTATTGTTCAATGCTTCATTCCAATAATTTTGAAAGGTTCTGTTGATAAAAAATTTCACTCGACGGCATGTTTCCAAGGGTATTTCCAATCATAAGGGAACATGATATCTTCAATAAATGTTACTTCACATCCTTGCCTTTGCATTTCATTTATAATTGGCAAATGCAGGTTCATATAAACAGGAGCCAATAGAAGAATTCTCATATTATATATAATTATAGTTTATCGTAAGCATTCCCGAAAGAAGTGTAGTTTTTAGAATCCGCCTTAGGGGTAAATTCTCGTAATTTTCATTAAATGCAATTTTAATCTCTAACATCCAATCCGATAGTTATCGGAGTAAGGTTGGCATAGTTTTGTCTTTAACGAGTATCATGCTAATAAACAAAAATAATGGAATATGTATAGCATAAAGAATGCCAGTTAATATAGACTCGCATCCTCTATATATACAATTACTAATTACGTGCCCCAACCCCACCATGAATATGGCAATTGCCCACATAACATCCAACTAAGCATCTCTATGTCCTATCAAATGGGAATAGTGTTCTTCTACGATTTTTTTCATATAACTTTGTAATACTTATTGCGTAACAAAGGTATAAAACAGAATGACAGAATTATACAACCCAATACAAGCAATAGCCATATCGGAAAACTGTCAATATGAATATGCAATATATTATAATTAAGATATATAAACATCATATGAGTCATCATTATAATTATAGAATTCCGTCCCATATATTCAATAAGATTCCAACGTATCAGTTTTGACAGTTCTATAAGCAACACACTACCGCACAATGCGTCCACGTAGAAAAAGAACAGATCCTTGTTTACCAGATTCAACGCAATGTTCTGCTCTCCATTAAAAGAAAAAGTCACTGTCACCCAAATCAAAAAACAGGCAAAAGACACTTTGGGACGAAACGTACTTGACAAAAACCATTTCTTCCCCCAATACCCTACAGCATAAAATGGCAGACACAAACATGTCTGTCCCAACATCAACAAACTATGTCCCGTATAAGCCAGACCATAGCCTACCCCCCCCATTAGTACGACAACATACATCCATTTATACGTGATTAATCTCATTAATCCGAAACAAATTGTTATATACAAAAGCACAATCAAGAACCAAATCGGAGTATAGGTTAAAGCCCCTTTCCTTATATCCCAGTCTCCATTAACCACATAATATGCCAATATTCCCCATACCAGAGATACTAAAACATATTTAACGCAACGAAGAACTCTTCTCAAATAGTTATTCATATCCACGGAATCAGTTTCAAACACACCGGACAAAAGAAAAAATACAGGCACATAAAAAGATGATAAGAAATTACACCAATAGTGATATATTGTTCCTTCCATTTCTGATGCATTGTCCGTATCCAATACAACATGAGAAGCAACAATCAACATGATTCCAATACCCTTGGCTGTGTCAATATGTTCAATTCTTTTCATAGATTATTTATTAATTCACGCAGACGTTTCTCAAGTTCTTCATAATATCCCCAGATTACATCTGCAGCCCCTGACAAAAAACGGGGCTGACATGCAAAATCCATATACTTTCTCTCATCCGCATTAAGTTCTGTTATCAACTTTATTGTATCTGGATTTTCCATCCCCATATTAAAGAAGATGATCGCATTCTGATTAAAGACATCAGTATCAGGATGATTATCACTTCCCCAATAAATAGGGATACAGCCACTACAAATACAGTCTAAAAGCTTTTCTGTTACATATCCCGGTGCATTGGAGTTTTCCGGTGTGAGATTGAACCGATAACCACGGGACCACGCAAGTTTATTGTCTCCGAATTCCATCTTTAGAGAATCATCATTGTGCATCCACCTTCCTGCACTATCTATATTACCTACGGTTGACAATTCTTTCAATATCATCTCACGTCCCTTATCGCCATGGCTACATAGGAAAGAACAAAATCTGCGGTCAACATAAGATACATTATCTGAAGAGTTCCATTTTATTATCTTTTCTTGGATACTCTCGTATGTTTCCATCGGGTCAAGTGTCCACATTATCCAAAAGGGTATGCGAACGTATTTGGGATTATCTTTAATATCATCAAAGCCGATAGAAAGGTCTATACAAGGTTCATTAAGCATAAAATCATGCCATACGGGGCGTGAAGCAAGATTTTCACGTGCAAGGAAAATCTTCAAATCACAAGGTTGCTTACGAATCATCCAAGGTTTGCCATTTATGGTAAAAATTCCGGCCTTTAACCTCGGCTTATCTTTCAGGAACTTTCGACCCTCTATAAATTTTGATAGCCACAAATCCTGTGGCAAAAAAGGAGGGAACCAATTGTAAAGTTTCAACTGATACTCTCTTGAATATCGAACACCTCTTTTATACAATTGGTATAAATTCCAATAATATTTTATAGTATTTATTCCTGCCATATCAGAAATGTATCAATTTGCGAGCAATACAAGACCACCCAACCGACAACAACATAAATCCAAGACGCCATCTCAATGAAACCTGTTTGATCTGTCTATGATGATGTTTAAGTCCTTCGTGTATTTCCTTCACACTTAATACATCATAGATGAATCCTTCTGTAAAAATTCCAAATGCCACCCTTTCCGGTATTGCACTGAAGTCCGGTAAATAAAGCAGCTCTTTCAGCTTGCCCAAAAACAGAAGTCGCGTTCCGTATGTTGCACGGGTAAATGCACGAGTGATAGAAGACGGGATTATACAATAGTGATAGAACGCTTTAGGAAGATATGCAATCCTTATATTCTGATGTTGCAGCAACTGTACCCATATCAACAGATCCTCACAATGGTTAATGTCTTTGAAAAATCTTGCATTATACTCTTTATACAACGAAGTACGAATGAGTTTATGCCATAGCGATCCAAATGTACGGCCATAAAACATTGCTTTCAACACGTCATGAGGATTCAAGGAAGATGGCATTTGACATATACGTCTACTTCCTTTTTCTGTATCCACATAATAGTCACATATCAGAACATCATTATCACCTATAGAATTCAGCATCTCCGCCAACATCGTTGGTTCAACCCAATCGTCAGCATCAGCATGAATAGAGTATTCACCTTGGGCTGTCTCAATTCCTATTTGGCGTGCCATTGCGACTCCCTCATTCGCTTTTGTGACAACTTTTATTCTTTTGTCTGTAAAGGAATATTTTTTTAGCAATGCAAAGGATCCATCTGTGGAACCATCATTTACGCAAATGAGTTCCCATTTGGTATAGGTTTGAGCGAGTATGCTGTCTATCATGCAAGAAACTGTATTCTCTGCATTATAAACAGGCATTATAATAGAGATTAAAGAATTGCCAAACTCGTTATATTTATGCATAATAATATCTTAAAATATGAATTTCAGATTTATTAGTTGACTGCACAAACTGCATAAAAAATTATATTTTAGTTTTATGTAAGAGATGTTTGTTTTACAGGATCTTTGTTTTACCTCGCCTATTAATCTCATATAGAATATTTTTTGTACTTCTTTAGGATAAGAAGAAACTAGTTCCCTATGTTTAACAGCAAAATATTTCATTGAGTTTACTACCTTGTCAAACCTGTTCGTTATTTTATTCTTATCTTGTGGAGCTAACCAATATACGGCACAAGGCTCCATTACACAGAATACATGTGTTTTCTGTGCGAGCATTATACTAAGGTCATAATCTTGCCACATTGACATTTTCTCATCAAACATGCCTACTTCTCGTAGCAAATCTTTCTTAACAAAAAAAGTAGAAGTGGAAGAAACAAGACGTGTCAGTATTGTTTCTGACAAATCGCCCTCGGGACACTCTTTGACATCTTCATCATAACGATGAGTTCCTTCTGCATCCTGCCATTCGAAATATCTTCTACAATATACGAAACCTGACTCTTTCTCAATAGCTATTGCAAGCTGCTTTTCTATCTTCTCGGGAAGCCAATAGTCATCATCATCAAGAAATGCCACATACATTCCATGAGCAACTTTTATACCGATATTACGAGCATGATTCCCCCCCTTACTCTCCGACTTCGTAATGCTTATAAAGGTAATATCGTTACGATATTTGCAATATTCGTCAGTACCATCATCAGAGTTGTCGCTTACCACAACGCATTCTACGTTAGAGTAGGTTTGAGAAATAACGCTATTAATGGCACGTGGCAAGAATTCCAACCGATTGTGGGTAATTATGATTGCAGTTACTAAAATCTCATTTTTTTGCATAAAGCAACTCCTTATATAAACTGTAATGCTTTTGAGCTATTGTGACTGTTTTCCAGTTTGTCAATGCATAGTTCCGGTTTTCATTTCCATGCTCTTCTTTTGCTAATGATAATGCTTTATAGATAGAGTCAATTATATTGTTGTTTTCAGGGGAAAAGGTTATATTTCTTGTCGTTTGCAAGATTTCCGCTACATTACCTGTATCTGGTCCAACCACAACTTTTCCCATGAGCATTGCGAGTGGCAAGTTTCCAGAATTCAGTATATCCGTACGATGAATAAGTGCGACATCGGATGATGCGTAATAACTTGGGAGTTCATCATCTGTAACGTACGAACCTTTACATATTATGTGATTGAAGTATCTGACTTTTATCCTTTCGAAAAAAGGTTTTCTCCATATACGTATATTTTTCGTATAGAATGGTAGAGAGACATATCCTGGAGCAAGTATATAAATTTTTGTTCCTCTAAGTTTCTTGCCTAAATCTAATATCAGTTTTTTTTCCTGCTGATCACGGAATGCTCCCATACATATAATATATCGTTTGTTTGATGAAAATCCTAATTTACGCAAAGCATCATCCCGGGTCGGAATGTTTTGATACAGAACATCATATACATGATGCGGGATTATGATATGATTAGCATGTGAATATTGGTATTCCAAAATTGTTTTACTATAATTAGCCAGATGTATGATATACTCACTTTCAAAATACACTATATCATACAGTTTGGTCTTATCACAATTGTCGCTATAATGCGGTTGCATATTGTGACAAGTGGAAATAATTTTTATTCCTTTCTCTTTAAGATGTTTAAGCCTGTTTTTTAAATCATTTGGTTTATAGCCGACATAATCAAATACATCCGGCCACATAACGTGTATTATGTCAATATTTTCGCATTCCGAAGACATTATGAACCTTGCATCATATATAAAGTCAACATCGGAATAAAGATTGCAGATAGAAGTTGTTAAGGTTGAGACGAAAGGATTTCCCATTTTTGATGGATCGTTCTCCCACAATGGTATATATATGGTCATTGTATTATTGCGTTTTCAATTTTATGCACATTACAGAGCAGAAAACTCTTATAAGCCATAAGATAGACAATTCATACTTTTTATGATTAAAAAAACACAGGTATATTTTGGATGGATTCTGTTCTACTGCTTCCCATGCATATTGAGAAGACTTGTGATGAAAGTGTTCCTTAAAAATAGCTTTTACATTCTGCTCACAGTCCGTATCCGTATGTAGGGAGTGTTCAAGAAACTTTTCATACCATTCCTTTTCTTGAAAAATTGATTCGAGTTTCAGATATCCATTTGAGGAACGACTAATGGTATATCGATTTACACGATACTGGAAACACGGCAACTGTGTATTTGCAACCCCTTTAGTTCCTGTCATTTGTACTGCAGTAATATCATCGCTCGCCCATGCTAATGGAAGTTTGTAATAGCCTCCTACTTTACGCAAAGTCTCTACTCTATAGCAGAAATCCCCTATAAACTGACGATGGCGATCTGTCCAACGATGGTAAATCAAGGAATAGACACTTTCATATTTTGGTCTTGGGATTTGTTCTTCAAAAACTTCGGAATTTTCGTCTATAATCTGCGCATGTCCGTGGTAAGCATCCAAGTTGGGATATTTTTGTATTAGTTCTGTATATCTTTGCAGGCATTCTGGCGTTAGCTTGTCATCATCGCCCATGCAGATTACATAATCACCCGTGCAATAAGAAAGACAAATATTCCAATTATCAACAACATCTACTGCCCCACAATTATGTTCATTACGAAAATACCTTAACCTACAATCCTCATAGTCCTTAACAACAGATTTAAGATCTTCCGGTGAGGCATCATCAACAATAATAACCTCAAAGCAAGGATAAGTTTGGGAAAGACATGATTCAATCGCTTCGGCAAGATATTTTTTCTTGTATGCTGGTATTGTTATGGAAAACTTTATCTGTTTCATATAATCATTTAGCAGTCATAACCAAAGTCATCTTTCCTTATTCCTACTTGATGCAACCAGCATCTTATATTGGCTTTCAGCTCGTTCCAATATCCTTCATACACAGGCGAGACACCATACCCCTCTTTACTCCATGGGGTGAGTGAGTGATATTGCCAATAGTATTTCTTCAAAGGAAACTTATTGTCATCAAACCAAGGTTTACAGGCATCAATATAATGAATGATTACAGCATTCTGTTTGTGCTGACTGATGGTGTCTTTGTATTGAGACGGAACTCCTCGTCCGTGATGCAGATAATAATGACTGAACATGTTGTACTCTATAGGAAGTTCGAGAATGCGGTTCATACAGACTTTATTGATCACATCCTGTTCCCCCCATTTTATAATATCGCGATTAGAGGGATCATTGAAGTATGCAAAACATTTCTCACGTACATGATCTCTTCTCCATGCTTCAAGGTTGAAATACATTAGTCCTGCACAGCCATAGAAGGCATCCTTAGGCATAGAAAGGCGGTCCTTATGCTTGATACATCCTTCTTCATCAGTAACTGCTGCTACATAATAGTTTGAGAAATCTGTGTCTTCAATTTTAGCTAAAGAACCAACACATATCATGTCAGCATCCATATATAACATACGATCAACCTCTTGATATAAATCTGCCGCATAAAGTTTTAAAGAGGGGAAGATTCCCCACTTGCCACAGATGCTGATGTCTATTTCTAGTTCATCTGGGTTAATGACTTTGACGTCAAGTGTGTGCCCATAATGAGAAACGAACTCTGTGAGCTTAGTATGATTAGAGTCACTGATGTCTGTTGCCATCACATGTACAACGAACTGCATATCCCGATTATTCTCAAAAACGGAGCAGAGGACTGTTGCTACATGAGGCACGTAGGCATCATTAGTTATATAAAGAAGGTGTATCATTTGATAATTTAGGATAGACGTTTTATGCCAGTCTTAACTACCTTTGCTGGGACTCCTGCGAGAAGTGAGTATTCAGGGGATACATATTGCTTGTTAAGCAAAGAGCATGAAGCTACAACTGTATTTGGCGGTGTTTCTGTTCCCTTCAATATTTTACAACCAAATGCGAACCAGTTGCTTTCACCGATAACTATTGGCTTGTCTTTAGGAAGAATTATTCTCGTGTTAATATCTTGCACTTCAGAAGATCTGTATCGGTAAACAAGCAATTCCAACCTATGAGAACATTGTCATGGAACTTGATACTATTATAGCAAACAAGTTTCAAATCTGCTGTACTTCTGAATTTCTCGCCAATTTCAAGCACGCCAGATTTGCTAACTGATATGAAAGAATGGTTTCCTATGGTAGCACAACCTCCGAATATAATCTCGCCATAGATATTCATAGTAATCCCCGAATCTTCGTATATATTTACGGCATTCTTTCCAAGTTTAATCATTCCGTGGCTGATATATGGAGCTGTAATCTTGATTTTCCCCCTAACATGGATATGAGGTTTACGTATTAAGATGGGAACATGTACAGCCTGCTTGAATGGAAGATAGCGGAAGTTAAAGAAAAGGGTGTATGGGTAGTTTCCTAACATCCAACGATCTTCATGCAGATAGCGGAATATTTTTCTGATTTGTTTATAAATATTCATGATTCTCTATTGTTACTTCCGTTTTTTCAATATCCATAGATTCAAACTTTTATAGACTTGTTTTATAAGATATGGAATGAAAACTACACTTACAAGGTAAATTGTATTCCAAACCGGTTGTTCCAAAGAAATATGTGCATGCAGTATGTAGTACAGAGGTAATACCAAACTATAGTGATATGCAAGCATCTGGTATGTGATTCCTCCAAGATGACCCCAAACGTTGGCCTTGAACAACTTGTTTAATGTGGAACTTGGCTGAAAGCACGTAAAGACCATCACAGAATAGCAAATCAAAGAGTATCTGTCAAAGCACTCGTCTGACATGGAGATATAAATAATCAGAATGATTGAAACGAAAGAAGCTAAATCCCATATACAGCCGTATCGTATTATATCTTTGCTTGCTATAGAGGCAATAAGAATACCCAAGCTCATGTCGCTAATACCTCGAACCATAGGAGGACAAAGAATGCCATTGTTTGTAAAACTCTCAATGCTTCCATCTGGATTAATATTAAAAAGATAGGTATAACCGGTTATTACTATTATTGGAGCCAATACTTTTGTGAATAATTGCTTGTTGTACCTCAGCAAAGCATACAGTATTGCGCCTCCCCAAAGCAGGACGGAAACATACCACATTGGAGTGTTTAGTCCACCGAGGTAGAAACCGATGTTCTGAAGCATCAGGGTTTCTGGAATAATCCTAATCCAGTCATCAAAATTACTATTGCCCCCCCCAATCGCCGGTAAAGCTATGTAAAAGAAGTATGCACAGCAGATTGCTATAAGATTGTCGGGCAAGAAACGCAGGAATTTCTTTCTGGTATAATCTATATCAGACAGAACATTTTCTTTAGAGGCTGATTTGAAGAGAAGAAATCCCGAAAGGATGAAAAAAAACTCTACGGCAATATAACCATGAACAAATATTTCGCCTCTATGATAATGCCAATAACATATCATCAGCATGAAGAAAAAGCGAAGAGCCTCTATGCTATTATATTTAGTCATTGCTTTTTACATATTGAGGATTAGTAGATATGGCTCCAATGTCTTTCAGAGAACTCATAATTAAGGTTGTGACTACGTTCTCCGACTTTCTTTGCTGGAATACCTGCAACAACAGTAAAAGGAGAAACATCTTTATTGACTACAGCTCCTGCGGCTATAACTGCCCCCTCACCTATGTGAACACCAGGAAGAACGATAACACTTGGACCGATCCATACGCGGTTGTCAATCTTCACTCCCATGTCAGGAGTGCCGTAACATCTAAAATCTGAACTTCTGTGATCGTGCTGTTCGGTATAAATCTGGACACTGCTGCTGATATTCACATTCTCACCGATAATGATGCTATTTCGTGCATCGAGCAAAGCTTTATCGCCTATTATCGTTCCCTTTCCTATGGTCAACCTACAGTGTTTCCTAATTTCTGCTCCGTAATGTAGAGTTGCCTTATCACCTAGATTAAGTTTGAATATCCTGGTATAGATGTAATCTCGTATTCTGAATGATGGAATCTGTCCAACCTGAATGTCAAAGTAACGGTACATAGCAGGAGCGTATGCGTAGTATTTGCGCAAGAAAACGCATGGGTTCTTTGGAAGAGAATAGTTCACCTCTGCAAGCTTTCTTACAACTGGCAAATATAAGATAAACACTATCCATTTTGCTGTAAGACAAAGCAGAAAAGCCGATATAAGAATAAGTATTGCGGTTTGCATAGTACAAGCATATTGAGAATCCTACATTGGGTTGCAAATACTCTCTATGTCTACATTATCAGGTATGATATAGGTTTCATTATGCGATCCGAAATATTGTTGTAATTCTGCTTCAACCTTATAATCTGTGATTCGTCTAATGTTTTCAACAAGCAACTTAGCAGGAGAGCCTGCTATGAGTGAATTTTCTGGAATAGTTTTTGTGTAGTCTTTACCTAACATTGCATTAGGACCTGCTACAATTGTTCCCTTTGGTGTATGGGTACCCTTTTTAATTGTTGTGAATGCTCCTATCCAGTTATTGTCACCAATAATTATAGAAGCTTCATTTTTCTTTACAACTCTCGTTTCTGTGTTGACAGTGAAATGCAAATCGCTATCCAGAACTTTAATATCATTCGCAAAACGAGTGTTATTTCCTATTTCCACTTCTTTTAAAGCAATAATAGTACAATTGTCACCAATATAAGATTTGTTCTTAAAAGTCACCTTGGCTCCTCTACATAAACACAACCCTAAACCTCTTCGAAGAACAACTTCCTTGCCAAAGATTACAGTTCCATCTTTTATGTCTATAACTGTTCTGTTTGCATAGCTACGTACTGGTTCGGTCACTCCTATCTTCACCATCCCTTTATACAATGGTTCAGTTATTTTTATCCTTCCTCCAAGGTTGCATAGACTACAAGGACCATAAATCAAAATAGGTAATTTTATTGCATCCTTAAATTTGAAATACTTAAGATTGATGTATAAAGTACACAACTTGTTTGTCCTAAAAAAATTATTGTTAGATCTTATTATATGTTTCCCAATTATCTTTAATAGAACTTTGGAGATATAACAGTAAAATTTGTCTGCCATTATTCTTTCTTTTTTATAAAATTAATAAATTCCATAAATGTTGGTTTCATGAAGAAATAACTTGTCAAAAGGTATGTAGTAGCCCCTATTGCACATCCTCCAAGAAACTGAACATAAACATTATCCGAAACAAATTTGATAAATACCATCACTATACCTCCCATTACCAACGCATTAATTATCATAGGAAGCATATCATAAAGCAATAAAAAAAAATTTTTGTTCAAAACCTTACTAGTAAAACGAGTATTTAATAACATGCACACTGAATAGAATAAAATATTGGCAACACAAAATGCTTTAATTCCAAACGGTATTGCACAAAGTAGAAGGACCAATCCCAATGGCTTCTTTATTATTTCGAGTTTTAACATGATATCTGTTCTTTGTGCTGCTTTCAGAAGATTTATATTAACGTAGTTAATTGGCTGAAACATTAGAAAGAAACAAATAAGTTGAAGTAAAGGTATGCATTCGTACCATTTTTCGTTTAATAGAATTTTAACCAATGGTTCAGCTACTGCAGAAAGACCTATCATCAAAGGGAATACCAAGAGACTTGTGATTCGTATCATCTTTCTGTAAATATTCCCAAGGCGCTCAATATCATTATTAATTTTTGAAAGAATCGGGAAAGTGACTCCACCAAGTATATTACTTAAATTCACTGATGGCAAAGATGCAAAATTTAAACCTCTTGAATATAATCCCAGTGTTCTTGCATCAAACGCCTTACCTATAATTAACGGCTGAATATTGTCGTATATTTGGGCTATAAGGCTTGTTCCTAATACCTTACTTCCATATCCCCAAAGATAACGAAAGGAAACCCAAGAAAATTCAAAAGTTGGTTTCCAACGAACTATCGCCCAAAGACAGATTGCGTTGAGTAAACCACCTGCAACTTGTTGGAATACAAGAGCCCATATTCCACAACCTAAATAAGCGAGAATAATACCAAGAACACCAGTAAACATCTGTATTAATACGCCTATCTTAGCAGGAGTCTTGAAATCAAGTCGAATAGCAAACTGTGCTGATTGAACGACACAAAGAGAGTTTATAATCACTCCAATACCTATTACCTTTAGTATAGGTGATAAGATAGGCATATTATAAAAATCTGCAATAAAAGGGGAGGAAGTAAAAAGTATAAGATACCCAATACTCCCCACAACTATGTTAAACCAAAACTCTGTAGAGAAATCTTTCTGTGTACGATATTGCTTTGTTATCAATGCTTGAGAAAATCCGCAATCAATAAATGTGCTTACGATACACATAAAGATTGTGAGCATGCCTATAACACCATATGCATCTGGCGTAAGCAGTCGTGCCAGAATTATACCGAATACGAAACGCATGCCCTGTGTTGCTACATTACTAGCCGCACTCCAATATAAACCTTTTTTTGTAGCTTGTTTTAAATTTTCTTCTGCCATAAATAACACTTTACATACGTACGCTTAACAATAAAGCGCAAGATTATAAAATTTGTAATTATAGATATTAAGAGAGTTGGTATATAAGGAATACTTTCATCAATACAGAAATATTCCACAAACATCCACATCAATGCCATGCGTACGACAAAGATGTTAAAACAGTGTGCTGCCAACATACCAATTGCATTCTTCAGCGTTGGCTTGGCGTTGAATGACCAGTAGATGTTGAGTACATAGTTTACGGACAAACTGAGAGTGAAACCGCAAACCATGGCGATGCGATAACCTGTGAGTTCGCGGGTCGCATAGAATATTCCGGCATCAATTGCGGTGCAGATAACACCCACAATACAGAAGCGGATGAACTCATGCACCTTTGGATTGCCAAGTGTTGTTTCTAAGCTCATCATTTGTTCATCATTATCTCAAACATCTGCTTGTGCTTCTTGGTGATGACTTCAAATATCAATCCGCAGAAGAAGAAAAGCAATGCGAATATTGCAATGACTCCACTTACTATGAGTGTAGGGAACTTTGGTACAAGTCCTATTGCGAGATAGTCCATGAATACAGGTATATCCATGGTGAGTACAACAGCAAACAGCAGGATAGACATCAGCGTAAAGAATACAAATGGCTTGTAGTCACGGAACAAATGTGCGATGGTCATGAGGACCTTAAATCCATCAAAATATGTGTTTAGTTTTAATACGCTGCCTTCTCGATACTGCACAGGAACCTCTTGCAACAGGAAATTTTTATCCAAAGCATGAATGGTCACTTCTGTTTCAATCTCAAATCCTTTACTCAATACGGAGAAATGCTTAACGAATAGACGTGAAAACACACGATAACCAGTCATGATGTCCTTCACGTTTGAGTGGAAAAACTTGTTGACCAAGACAACGCTCATGATCAATCTCTCCTAAAAATATCTCTGGTATATACCTTATTTTGTACATCATCCAGACAAACATCATAGCGGTTGGCAATGATGGCATTGGATAGTTGTTTGAATACTTCGAGATTATTAACAACAAGGGAGCCGAAGAATATATCACCATCATTGAGAGTTGGCTCGTAAATGATAACATTCACACCCTTTGCTTTGATACGCTTCATGATGCCCTGAATAGCCGACTGTCTAAAGTTATCAGAATTGGATTTCATAGTGAGACGATATACACCAACTGTAACTTGTTCTTTGTTTCCTGCACACTGGTTATTGGTAGAACAATTGTACCATCCAGCCTTACGGAGAACAGCGTCAGCTATATAGTCCTTACGTGTGCGGTTGGACTCTACGATAGCAGTCATCATATTCTGAGGGACATCGGAATAATTGGCAAGGAGCTGTTTTGTGTCCTTTGGTAGGCAATAGCCTCCGTAACCAAACGAAGGGTTGTTATAATGCGTACCAATGCGTGGGTCAAGACCTACACCAGAGATTATAGCCCGTGGGTCAAGGCCCTTGACTTCTGCGTAGGTATCCAGCTCGTTAAAGTATGAAACACGAAGTGCGAGATAGGTATTGGCAAATAACTTTACCGCTTCAGCTTCTTTCATTCCCATCATCAATAAATCAATATTTTCCTTGATGGCTCCCTCTTGAAGCAGAGATGCAAACTCTTTTGCCTTAGATTCGAGGTAAGCAACATCTGCAATCTTCTGAATAGCTTCGTTTTCTTCCGCAAATTCTGGAGAATTTATAATCTTTGGATATCCAACTATGATACGCGAAGGATAAAGGTTATCGTAAAGTGCTTTTGACTCGCGTAAGAATTCTGGTGAGAAAAGGAGATTGAAAGTCTTGACTCCGTTCTGGCTATACTTAACGTAAAGATTACGAGTGTAACCCACAGGAATCGTACTCTTAATCACCATTACCGCATCGGGATTCACACTCAGCACCAAGTTAATGACATCCTCTATATGATGGGTGTCAAAGAAGTTCTTGACTGGATCATAATTCGTAGGTGCTGCTATTACAATGTAATCTGCATCCTTATATGCCGATGCGCCATCAAGAGTAGCAGTTAGATAAAGTTCTTTTTCTGCAAGATACTTTTCAATATATTCGTCCTGTATAGGAGACTTTTTGTTATTGATTAAATCTACCTTTTCTGGAACAACATCAACAGCTGTTACATGATGATGTTGTGCTAAGAGTGTAGCAATACTAAGACCTACATATCCAGTACCAGCTACTGCTATTTTGAGTTCGTTAAAATTTCTCATTGTAAAAGAATGTATATTTACAGATGGACTATAATAGGCATATACCCTGATTGATTCTCACGCATGGTGTATTATTTTCGTTGGATACAATAAATTGTTTAGAGAATGATTATAATTCTGCTATCCAACTGGCCTTTAAATTTTTAGAGCTGTAAACGAATCGTAAGCGGCCAAGCTCTGTTGGACAATATTGTAAGTTGCATATTCAGGGCCTATTAGCCTATGAATAGATTTTATTTTCGTTAAAAATTTATTAACGCCTACCCCCATATAAAGAGCATGCTGGCGTAATATGTACAGCCGCTTACGATTTTGGTAAATACTTTGCTAAAGTATTCCGGCACCGAGACATTCATATCCTCGAAAAAGCATACCATAATATTTTAAGAAAATCAAAATAGAACCCTCCTATAAAAAACATTTTCTTTATTCCACCGTCACACTCTTAGCCAGATTCCTCGGCTGGTCAACATCCAAGCCCTTCGAAACAGCTACATGGTAACTCAACAGCTGCAACGGGATCACACTCAACAGCGGGACCAGGCAGGACAGTGTCGACGGCACCTCGATAACGTCGTCCACCATCTCCTTGATCTCTTCGTCACCTTCCGTGACTATCGCCAGTATCCGCCCTCTCCGCGAGATAACCTCCTGCATGTTCGAAACGATCTTCCGATACAGCTGGTGATGCGTGGCGATGAAGACCACCGGCATTTCCGAATCCACCAGCGCAATCGGGCCATGTTTCATCTCCGCCGCCGGGTAACCCTCAGCGTGGATGTAGGAGATTTCTTTCAGTTTCAACGCGCCTTCCAAGGCTACCGGGTAATTGTAACCGCGGCCCAGGTAAAGGAAATTGTGTGCGTAGGTGAACGTGGCAGCAATCTTCCGGATCTTTTCGTTCTGCTCCAGCACCTTTTCTATCTTGTCTGGTATCCGCGTCAATTCCTCCAATACCTCTTCGTATTCTTCCTGTGTGACCGTCCCTTTGGCCATCCCCAACGCCAATGCCAGCATCACCAATACGGTCACCTGGCCGGTAAACGCTTTCGTCGAGGCAACGCCTATTTCAGGGCCTACATGGATATAGGTTCCCGTGTCAGAGAGCCGGGCTATCGAGGAGCCCACCGTATTCACTATCCCGAACACGAACGCTCCTTTCCGTTTCGCCATTTCCATCGCAGCCATCGTGTCTGCTGTCTCCCCCGACTGCGAGATCGCCATCACCACATCGTCCGATTCGATAACACTGTCCGAGTAACGGAACTCCGAGGCATAGGCCACTTCGGTCGGCAGGGCACAGAAGTGTTCGATCAGCTGTTTGCCGATCAGGCCCGCATGCCACGAGGTGCCGCAGCTGACGATGATCAGACGTCTCGCTCTCAGCAGTTCCCTGCGGTGTTGCGTCACGGCATTCAGGACTACCGATAACCGGGGGCTTTCCGAATAGGGGGCATTGATGACACGGCCGCGCATACAATCCCGCAGCACCTGCGGCTGGTCGAAGATCTCCTTCAGCATGAAATGAGGATAGCCTCCCTTGCTCAGCATCGAGATATCCAGGTCGACCTCCTTCACTTCCGGGTCTATCTCCTCTCCGTTAAGATTATACGTCCGCAGGGACTGGCCGCGTTCGCAGACCACAACCTCCTCGTCTTTCAGGTAAACCATCTGATTAGTGTACTGGGCAATGGGTGAGGCGTCGGAGGCGATGAAGTATTCCCGGTTGTCGTCCACCAGGCCGACGACCATCGGGGAGGATTTGCGGGCGCAGACCAACTGCTCCGGGTGGCGACGGTCAATGACGCAGATGGCATAGGCACCGATAACCCGTTTCAGGGCGATGCGTACGGAGGTGACCAGGTCTTCGTCATGCAGAGACATCGTATATTCGACAAGCTGGACCAGGACTTCGGTGTCCGTCTCGCTCTTAAATGTGTAACCGCGTTTCTCAAGCTGGCTCCGCAGGGTCGCATAGTTCTCGATGATGCCGTTATGTACCAACGTGATATTGCCGCTTTCCGATACATGGGGATGGGCGTTGGCTTCCGAGGGGATGCCGTGGGTGGCCCAGCGGGTGTGGGCGATGCCCAAGGTGCCGGTGCAGTCTCGGCTGGTGGCGATGCTCTCCAAGGAGGAAACCTTGCCTTTGGCTTTATATATGTTCAGGGCGCCCTGGGGATTCACTAAGGCACACCCGGCGCTGTCATAACCCCGGTATTCCAATTTATGAAGGCCATCCATGAGGATGGGGTAGCTGTCTCTATAGCCTATGTAACCTACGATGCCACACATGATGAGGATAATGTTTTTTATTGAATGGTTTCAAGACCGGCAATAATCGATAATTACCAACAAGAAAAGATTTAATACTTTTGCCGGTATGAACCGAATCAGGAAATATTTTCAGGTGCTGTAAAGTATTTCAGGACGAACCTCTTGCTGGTGTAAAGTTCCAGAAAATAACGTCAAGCGGGAAGCAAGGACAAGCATGATTCTGACGCCTTAAAACACAGTTTTTATGAACATATGTTCATCGGCCATTTAAGTTAACTTACTTTGCCAACGAAGTTAACTTACTTTGCTCATGAACATAGGTTCGTGAAAACAGGCTGTTTTCCGGCATAAAACCGGTTGATAAGAATCAAAAATTTAAGAATGCGTTCTAAACAAAATATGAATGCATTCGGGAAAATATGATTGTACAATAAAAGAAAGTTGCAGAAGACTATTTTCCA
>CAZRKN010000053.1:0-31312 GCA_964600805.1 uncultured Bacteroides sp.
GATTATTACAAAAATATCTATTTGCGTATTAGTTTTTTCGCAGATTATAAAAATCCCCGAAGAAATAACCGGCGACAGGATAACAGTACCGGACTGGATGTGAAGAAAATGAATAATAAAAAAGAAAAATCAAAAATATGGTCTGTTTTATTTTATTCGTGCTTTGCGGTTGTGATTATAGCAGCAGGCATACTATTCAAACATTACATAGATGTTCAGGCGGCAAACAATCAGTATGACAGCATGCAGGCAAGCGTTAATGATGAAGCGGATGAAAATGTTAAAAATACAGAAGCGGTTTACATAAATAAGAATACCCAAGAAACCGCCGAAGAAAATGTAACAGATGGTACAAAGGAAGAAATTATAGAGGTCAATGCAAATACTGCAATTGGAGAAGTTCAAATTGCGGAGGCGGAAAAGAATGCGGTGGAAGGTCTCGAAGAGATAGATATATCGGAAATCTCCGGTACCGATGCATCATGCATTGGGGTATCCAATATTGATGTATCCGCTGTCGAAATCCCCAAAAAGGACTTGGACTGGGATGCCCTGCATGAGCAGAATAGTGATATCTATGCGTGGATTTACGTACCGGACACAACAGTGGATTATCCTGTATTACAGCACCCGACAGATAATAGTTATTATTTAAATTACAACATAGACGGAACTAAGGGATTTCCGGGATGCATATATACGGAAAATTATAACAGCAAAGATTTTTCGGACATCCATACTGTAATTTACGGTCACAATCTGAAAGACAAAACCATGTTCACATCCTTACATAATTTTGAAAACAAGGACGTTTTTTCTAAAGAACATTACATCTATATTTATACGCCGGACTATGTGTTTGTGTACCGGATTTTTGCCGCTTATGAATTCAGTGCAATTCATCTTCTGGATAATTACGACTACACCAATGAATATGTATATGAAGATTACCTGAAAAAAATATATGCGACAACGGACCGGGTGGCAAATGTAAAAGAAGATATTAAGGTCACGACAAAAGATAAGATTGTCACACTTTCTACATGCACAAGGGACAGCGATTCCGGTAAACGGTTTCTGGTAACAGGTGTGCTGGTGAATCCGAGAGAGTAGGAAATGTCATGTTAGATAAAGAAATGGTTGTTGAAAAAAAGAAAATCGGAATCGGCACAATTACTATAATTACGATTGCCGCAGTCATTTTAGTGGGCGTGGGAATAATTACAGTAATGCGCATGCTTGGTAAAGCTTCATTGTCTGTTACAGTTACGGCAACAGATAGCGTGATACTGGGCGAAGCAGCAGAGTTGTTGGAAAAAAATGAGATTTTATATAAAGGCGGGGGATATGTTCTAAATGAAGACCTGATCACAGTGCTTATCATGGGAATTG
The DNA here is from genome assembly GCA_964600805.1 of uncultured Bacteroides sp. Classification (GTDB taxonomy): domain Bacteria; phylum Bacillota; class Clostridia; order Lachnospirales; family Lachnospiraceae; genus UBA3282. Next base: position 1,393 of record CAZRKN010000053.1, read on the forward strand.
ACAAAGAAACTGTTACGACAGTTGGAGGACAGAGCTTTACGGCGGATGAGGAAGGTGAGTTTGCCGGGGGACAGGCGGATGCATTGTTCCTTATGCTTATCAATCCGCATGACAAAAATGTTTATGTAATCGCTATTAACAGAAATGCCATGGCAGAGGTGGACGTTTTTGATGAAGAGGGAAATTATCAGGGAATCTTTACGAAGCAGATTGCGCTCCAGCACGGTTATGGCGACGGCAAGGAAGAGAGCTGCTTAAGGCAGGTAAAAGCGGTATCCAGAATGTTCCATGGAATCCCTATTAATGCTTATGCGGCAATCAGTATGGATGCCATACCGGAACTGAATGATGCGGTGGGAGGCATTACTGTTGAAGTATTGGATGACATTATCTATCCGGAATATGATATGGACCTTCATCAGGGAGAAACAGTTACGCTGTATGGTGAAAAGGCATACTGGTACATCCGCCTGCGGAATGAAAATATATTTAACTCCAATGAGCTTCGTCTGCAAAGACAGAAACAATATCTGACTACTTTTGCAGCAGAGGCGAAGAATCAGTCCGTGTCAGATATCCGTGTGGCAATCAGCCTTTACCAGACAGTACGTAAATATATGGTTACGGATATTGATCTGAATGCATTTACTTATATGGCTACGGAATATCTGGATTATGACTTTGATATAGAAAATATGTATACCCTGGAGGGTGAAGTGATACAGGGGAATAATTTTGAAGAGTTCTATGTAGATGATGATGCGCTGCAGAAATTAATCATAGAGCTGTTTTATGAGCCAGAAGAAAACCGGCAGAAAACATCATAAAAATTTTTCGATATCTTCCGGAGAAGCATATCTTCGGTTTTGATATAACCACATTAATACATTAGGAGAGGAGAAATAGAAATGAAAAGAAAGTTTTTAGCAGTATTAACTGCATTGGCAGTTCTGACCATGGGTTCCGTGACTGCATTTGCGGCAAGTCCGACAGTAGGCACTACGGAAGCGCCTGTCAGTACACAGCAGGCTTTGACAGCTGTGGCGGCGACTGCGACACCGGCTGCATACTTAAGCGTCACAACAGTGTCAGCGGGATATAATATGTCCGCAGTATCATCTACAACAGTCCGGGCAGCAGCGGTAGCGGTTCAGAATAACCTATTAAATAATGTTGCGGCAATCGGATACAGACTCGGAAATGCAGAGCTTGTAAATGCGGCTGCAAATCCGGCAAGCCGGGTGACGGCTTCTATCCTTACGGTTGTTGAGCTGAGCGCGTCAACTGCTTCTAAGGATGCAAACGGAAATTATGTTGTAACTTTAAGTCTTCCCGGTATTGCTGCGGGGGATGCAATTGCAGTTCTTCACTATACAGGAAGCGCATGGGAAACCATTGTTCCTACGAATGTAGCAAACGGAACAATAACATTTGCGAGCGCAAGTCTTTCTCCGGTTTCTGTTGTAAAACTCAGCGTGACAGGTGTTACCATGTCTCCGAAAACCGGTTCATCCATACCTGCGGCAGCAGTGATTCTTGTCATCGGCGTTGTCGGTATGGCAGTGAGCGGAAAGAGATATTTTGCATAAATATCATGTGGTGGGTTTATAAGCATAAGTCTGGCGGGGCATTCACTCCGCCAGAATGATTGTTTATTAAAATTAATTGAGTTGATTTTTTAGATTTAATATTGAAGCATTGGATTCGGGAAAGGAATGCAATGGATACTTATGAAAAAGGTTTTGATCATAACGACCATAAGTGGCTTCCTGCCGCAGTTTGAAAAAAATAATGTAAAGCTACTACGAGAAGCAGGATGTGAGATTCATTATGCATCCAACTTTAAAAATCCAATCTATGATTTTGACAAAGCAGACTTAAAAGCGCAGGGAATCAGACTGCATCAACTGGATATTGCCAAAAGCCCGTTGAAACTTAGAACAAATCTACGCGCAGTCAGACAGCTTCTCCACATCATTAATGAAAATGATATTGACATTATCCACTGCCATAATCCTATGGGAGGAGTCGCAGGACGCGTTGCAGCATGCCTGTGCAGAAAAAAGCCGTATGTAATTTATACCGCGCATGGATTTCATTTTTATAAAGGCGCGCCTAAGAAAAACTGGCTGCTGTTTTATCCGGCGGAATGGCTGCTCACCCGCCTGACGGATATCATTGTGACCATTAACAGGGAGGATTATGAAAGAGCAAAGAAACTCCCGATTAAAGTCAAAGAGAATGTGTTTCAGATACATGGCGTGGGAGTTGACCCGGGACGTTTTGCCCCGAAAAGAGAGAACGGTAAAGTAAAACGTATGGATTTGAATATACCGGAATCCGCCTTTCATATTGTGACAGCAGCGGAGTTAAATGATAATAAGAACCAAAAGGTAATCATTGAAGCAATCAGCTCACTACCGCAGACAGATATCTATTACAGCATCTGCGGAAAGGGTTCGGGAGAAAAAGATTTAAGGAAACTGATAAATGAAAAAGAACTGGAAAACAGGGTAAGGCTTTTAGGATTCCGCAAAGATATGGAAGAAATCTTACAGACAGCGGATTGTTTCGCTTTCCCCTCCTATAGGGAAGGATTTGGAGTCGCAGCAGTGGAAGCCCTGCTTTGCGACGTAGTGCTTGTGGCTTCCGATAACCGCGGCACAAAGGAATATGCTGTAAACGGAAAAAACGCGCTGGTCTGTAAGGCAGACAGTGTACAGGAGTTTGCACAGGCGATTGATACGTTATATAGGAATAAAGAATTACGTAGAAAAATGTCGCAAAACTGCAGAACTTCTGCATTGAAGTTTACGGTTGGAGAAGTAGAAAAAACAATGAAAGAAGTATATAACAAGGCATTAAATGCTTGGCATTGAATATCTGGCATTAAATACCTGATGAAATGATAAAGAAAGAAGATAAATAATACGGATACATTATTTATCTGAGCAGTATCGCAAGCAAGGTTTGTGATATGCAGGGGGTGTAAGGATGGGACAGCCGCTTGTTTCTGTCATCATGGGTGTATTTAACCAATGGGATGAAAAAGTATTGAAGGAGTCTGTGGACTCTATATTGAAGCAGACATATTCAAATTTTGAATTTATCATATGGGATGACGGTTCATATCCTGACGCTGCGAAGCTTGTTCAAAAACTGGACGGACTTGATGAGAGAATCATTGTGGCAGGAAAGGAAGAAAACAGGGGACTTGCTTATAGTCTGAATGAATGTATCTGTCTGGCAAAGGGAAAATACATAGCGCGCATGGATGCGGATGATATTTCCAAGCCATTACGTATCGAGAAGCAGGTAGCATTTCTGGAAACACATCCGGAATACGGCTGGTGTGGAACAGATGCGGAACTGTTTGATGAAAACGGTGTGTGGGGGCTAAGACCCATGCCGGAGATTCCAAATCTTAAAGACTATTTTTATTATTCACCATACATACACCCTTCCGTTATGTTCAGGGCAGAGCTGTTTGATGAAAATTTAGGGTATCTTGCGTCGGAAGAAACGCTCAGGTGCGAGGATTATGAAATTTTCATGAATCTGACGAAACGCGGACAAAAAGGGTATAACCTGAAAGAAAATCTCTTTTGCTATCGTGAGACGAGAGACTCTTATAGAAAAAGAAAATTGAGATTTCGTTTAAACGAAGCAAAGATCAGATATAAGAATTATAGAAAAATGGGAATTTTATATCCAATCGGCTGGATTTATGTATTCCGTCCGATTGCGGCATGCCTGATTCCCACAAAAGTACTGGAGTTTATAAAACGTTACGAAGGAAGCCGTTTCAAAAGGATGGAAATAAGAATGGATAAAAGAAGTTGTTTGAAGGATAAGCTGCCGGTACAGTCGGAGGTGTGAAAGTTTGAAAGTAAACTTTCATACAATAGAATCCAATGAAGGATTCTATTGTCAAGAACTATTGATTGGTATGTGCGCTAAAGCGCACAGGGGGTATAGCCTTGAAAGAACAGGAGGAATACCAAAGAAGGTTTAAGTATTACAGAACCAGCCTTAAAAATAATCATATGCATATGCAGGCAGTGGACGCCTGTGTGAAAAACTATAATAAAAACGTCGCAAAACGTCAAAAGGTGCGTGAGGAAGTTTTCGTGCATGTGTGGCTGCCCGTCATTACGGAATATGTGGAATGGGTACTTGATGAAGCTATAAAATCCGGTAAAAAGAGACTCTATTTCCTTGCAAGAGACTGTTATATGATGTTCCTGTTGGCGGAGAAACTCGTAAGGGCAAGGAAGCTTAAGATAGAAATTAAATATCTGAAAGTATCAAGATTTGCCATTAGGAGCGCAGAATACTATTTTGCCGGAAAAGCTGCACTGGATACTTTGTGTGTGGGCGGAATCGACACGACTTTTGAAAAAATAATGAAAAGAGCTAATCTCACAGAAGAGGAGTCGCTTCATATTGCAAGGCTGGCAGGACGAACGGAGACCTATAAAACGCCATTGAATTACAGACAGCTTCAGAAACTGAAAGAAGATTTGTCAAGGATTGAGCAGTTGTTTATATATATCAAGGAACATGCCAAAACCTGCTATGAAACTACAACAGCGTATTTAAGACAGGAAGGATTATCAGAGCTGATTTCATATGCACTCGTAGACAGCGGCTGGGTAGGGAGTTTACAGCTTAGTTTGCAAAGGGTGCTTGCGTATGAGACATCGCGGGATGTCAGATTATATGGATATTATTTCGGAATATATGAAAGACCAAAGGGAACAGATGCGGAGCAGTATAAAGCGTTTTATTTTGGTGAAAAGAATGTATGGAGAAAAGTTAGATTCTCTAATTGCCTGTTTGAGACGGTTTTCTCTGCACCGGAAGGGATGACCTGCGGATATGAGATGAGGACTGATGGAATGATGCTGAATGAAATGCATAGTCAGGCACATGTATATATAGCATTTGAAAGTAATTTGAAAAATTCAAATGCCAATGTGATGGAACGTTTTTCTAAGTTGTTATCGGAATATGCATCTGCTTATATTGAAGCGGCATATGCAACGTCAGCATCATATGTAACATCAGCATCATATGTAACATCAGCGGCAAATGTAACATCAGTGGCGGAAATGTCAGTAGGGGAATCATCGGTAGCGTTGGAAGCGTCGGCTGATAATTTAACCGCCAACCATAGGAGTCATGCAAAGCGCATTCATTTTGTGGCAAGCCTTTTAGAGCCCATGATGGGAAATCCTACAAGGCAGGAGGCAGAGGCGTTTGGAGAGCTGCTTTTTTGTGATGATGTGCTGGAGTTTAAGTTGCAGCCGGTGGCAGCCGAGTGGGATGAAGAACAACTGCGAGAGAATCGTTTTTTGAATAAGCTCTTAATCAAGCTGAACCTGAAATCCGCCGGCCTGCATGAGAGTGCATGGCCGGAAGGCAGTATAGCAAGGCTTGATATAAATACTGAAGTGAATATGAGACAGGAACGGCTGTATAAGAGCCTTATGTATATGAGAAAGGCAGTTGGCAAGTGAAATCAGAAAATAATGGTTATAACAGCGATATCAGACAATACATATTCGTAATCCGTGAATTGACATCAAGAGAGATCAAGCGCAAGTATGCCAGAAGCTCTCTGGGGATTATATGGAGTGTCTTGAACCCGCTTATGTACATGGTTGTCATGTCACTGATTTTTTCCACCATGTTCCGGCGTTCTATCGAAAATTTTCCGATTTATTACCTGACAGGACAGATTTTCTGGACGCTTTTCAGTGGATCAACCAATTCGGCAATGACGGCTCTGGTAGACAATAGAAACCTGCTGATTAAAGCAAAACTGCCAAAGCAGACTTTTGTCTTATCGAGAATTTATACGACGCTTGTAAATTTCGGATATACCTGTATTGCTTATGTGCTGATGCTTGTCATATTCCGTATTAAACCAACATTTGCTATGCTGCTGTTTCCGTTAGCCGTTGTTTTCATGCTTATGATTTCTATCGGAGTGAGCTATATTCTGTCGGTAGTGTATGTTTTTTTTGCGGATGTGAAATATCTGTATTCCGTGTTTCTGACGTTATGGATGTATATGTCGGCGCTTTTTTACCCGATTTCAGGTCTGCCGGAAGCAATGCAGAAATTTATCGGCTTTAATCCTGTTTATCTGGTCATTGCATTTGCAAGAGAATGTGTGATGTACGGTAAAGTACCGGATGTCATGATATGGATTAAACTGGTGTGCTGGAGTCTGGGAAGTATGTGGGTGGGCTTATCTGCTTTCAAACGCGGGGAAAACCAAGTCATGCAGAGAGTTTAAAAGGTTAAGTTGTGAAGGAAAGGCTCTTCTATGAAAGCGAAGCGGAAATTCAGGGTGACAGCGCTGCTAATCGCTGTTATCTTAGGGGTCTTTGTAAGACCGTTATATGTGTATGCAGCGGATGCGACAGTAACCTTTGGCTCGAATTGGTACAATAAAAAGAGCGGAGATACCTTTCCTGTGGGAGTATATCTGAAAGCAGACGCAGCAATCGGGAATTACTATATAGAAATTAAATATGATAACCTGCGCTTGGAATATGTAGACGGCGCTGACGAGGCGGATGAGGAAAACGGAGTGCTTGTCCTTGAAGGAAACCGGAACAGCAGAGAGATTAAGTTCTGGCTTCGATTCAAAGCAATCAGCGGCGGAGAGGCCTATGTTGAAGTAGATTACGCGGAAGCCGTATTACGGAATAGTGCGGATGATGAGCTTTTTAACATAACGGAATATGACAGTGCTCCAATCCATATTAGCGGAGAGGATACGGCAGCAGCGATTGAAGCGCAGATGGAAGCTGAGGCTGAGAGAGCAGAACAAGCAGAAGAGGAACAGGAAAGGGCAGAAGCAGAACAGACTGGTCTGGGAGAAGGAGAAGAATTGGAAGATGATGAGAATGGTGATAATGCCGGGATAGATGGACAGGGCGAGGATGGAGCCGGAGTTGATGCTGATACAGGACAGGGAACCTCAGATGGTAATGAGATGGGAGCAGGAAATTTGAAACAAGATATGACTGAACCCGGTAGTGATGGTAACAACGGAGACGACGAAGGAGTTAGTGTAGATTCGGATGCAGAAGATGGCGAAGCCAAACAGGTTAAGCAGGGTAAAAGAGATTACATATTTTTTAATGCCTATTTCGTCATTGCACTGGCAATAATTTTGCTTATTGTTCTGGTAGAGATGATAGTATGGGTAATCATAAAGAGCGCCAGAGCAAAGCGTAAGAGGAAAGAAGAAAAGCAGAAAAGGATAAAAGAAAAGCAGAATAGATACCGTAAGGCTTCACATAGCCGTATAGAGAATGTAAGGCAAAACGCGAATGGATTGGATGAAGTAGAGCTGCTTGATTTTGACTTTGATGAATCAGAGACAAGCGGAGAAGCAAAACGTGCGAAGCGGAAAAAAGAGCTTATTAACCAGATGAATGAAGAAGAATATGAGTTGGAATGGCAGAAGGGAAGACCGGTCATCAGAGTCAAAGACGTGACTATGGAATTCAGGCTGTCTTCGGTAAATCCGTCAGGTTTGAAGGAATATATCGTACAACTGCTAAAAAGAGAAGTATCCTACCGCAGGCTGTATGCCCTTTATCATGTATCTTTTAATGTATACAAGGGTGAAGTAATAGGCGTGATTGGAACCAACGGTTCCGGTAAATCCACATTGCTTAAGATTGTTTCAGGAGCCCTTAAGCCTACCAGCGGGCATGTGGAAATCGCAGGACGCAAGAAAGTGCAGCTTCTGACTATCGGTACAGGATTCGACATGGAACTGACTGCCAGAGAGAACGTATTCTTAAACGGCTCCATTATTGGTTACAGGAAGGAATTCTTAGAGGAGCATTATAATGAAATAGTGGAGTTTGCAGAGCTTCAGGATTTCATGGATGAGAAGGTCAAGAACTTCTCAAGCGGCATGGTCAGCCGCCTCGGCTTCGCCATAGCAACAGCAGGGGATGCGGCGGAGATTCTGATATTGGATGAGATTTTGAGTGTCGGGGATGAGTTTTTCAGACAGAAGAGTCTTAAGAGGATAAAAGAGATGATACATGGAGGAAGCACGGTGCTGATGGTGAGCCATAGTATGGGGACGATCCTGGAGAATTGTTCGAGGTGCGTCTGGATTGAGAAAGGGGAGCTGCAGATGGCGGGGGACCCGAAGGTGGTTTGTGAGGAGTATCGGAGGATGAATGGGTAGAGAAGCACGCTAAATAGGGAAGGGATATGCACAGAGAAGATAAAACTATAGATATTATTCTAAAGAATATGGCAGTGGAAAATGAATAAAGTCAGTTTGAGACGATAACTTAGTAAGATGACTGAAATTGATGCTGTTGGTATGGCTGAGATGCTTAAAATCATTTGGCTATTGGAAATGAAGTATAAGAGAGAAGCACAGCTTATACCTATAGATAATGATGCAATGATTAGAGTAGCTGATACCGATGTTGTTAATATGTCATATTTTGCAGTTTGTGTTTATTTTTTGACGTTAAACCACAACGTTTTGCAAATTGAAGGTAATGTCTCTGTTCCTGCATCAATAAAGCAGACAGATTTTTATGTGAGGGGAAATATGAATAAATACATCTTTAAAAAAACATTATTGTTTATGATACTGGAGAAGCTAGAAAATACTATTATTATAATTAGGAGCATTCTTATGTATATTATTCATGTTGCGATGGCTGAGATTTTAACAGTACGGTTACTTGGGAAAAAGGAGAAGCTTACAATGTAGTAAATGAGAATTCGTATATTCGGTTGAAAGATTTGACGGCTATGATAGCAGACATACGTGGAACAAAATTGATTTTTGAAATACCAGATGCAGTAGAGGCTTTGGGTTATAGTAAGGCAACAAAAGCAAGGTTAGTCAATGAAAAAATAAAAGAATTGGGATATTGCGCACGGCATGATATAGATACAGGTATTCAAAAAATAATTAATATACTAAAAGGATAAATTGGTATACAGAAAGGAATATAGATTAAAATGATAAAAGATGCTCGGTGTGAAGAAATGAAAAATAATCCGTTAAAAATCATTCCGGAGTATTTTGCAAAATGTTGGCTGGGTGGAAAAACTTTAAAAAATGCGCTCAAGAATATTTATGTATATAAAAAATCTCGTGGTAGACTTAGAGAGATATTAGAGAATGGAATTGTTTCGTCAGAGGATTATATCAAGGCAGTAGAAGAAATTTTTTTATATGGCAAAGCGGGGAGAAAAGTTTGGCTGGAGTGCTTAAAGCAATATATAATAGCGAAACTTCGACATAAACGACCAGAAGGTATTGATTGTTTGGAACGGAATAAGATTGGGTTGGAAGAGGATGAGAAAAAACAAAAGAATTTACAAAATGCTTTAGAAAACTATGATGAAGAAAAAATTGAGAGCAATAATAATGAGGTTAATGATGTATTGACTGTCAAAACGGAAATTAACCAAAGTGAAGTAAAAAAAAGAATGCTACCATACTTGCTAGGAGCAGAATCGAAAGTAGAGAACAATGAAAGACCGGAATTCTTTATAAAAAAAATTATTAATTATGATGTTATTTCATTTGATATTTTTGATACTTTGGTAATTAGACCATTTACAAAACCTACAGATTTGTTTTTTATTTTGCAACAGAAATTTGATTATTTGAATTTTTCAAAGATTAGAATTGAAATGGAAAAGAAGGCTAAGGATAGAGCTTTTTTTGAACGTGGCAGTAGAGAAGTAAATATATATGATATTTATGAGGAAATTAATAAATATACGGGGATTGATATTGAGTATGGTGCTGAGACAGAATTTGAAGTCGAATTAGACCTTTGTCAAGCAAATCCATTTATGCTAAGGGTGTTCAAAATGTGTGTTGAACTGAAAAAGAAGATAATAATCACGAGTGACATGTATTTTGACTCATACAAATTAGAAAAGATATTAACAAAATGTGGATATGAAGCATATGATGAAATTTTTGTTTCTTGCGAACATAGTTGTAATAAAAAGAATAAAGGTTTATTTCAATTGATATCTTCAAAATATGAAAATAAAAGTATTGTTCACATTGGAGATAATTATAAAACAGATATTTGTAATGCTCGAGAATGTGGATGGGCAGCAGTTCTGTATAAAGGAGTGCATGATGTTGGCAAAAAATATAGAGCTACATTTGATGGTATGAGTGAAGTTACTGGATCAACTTATGGCGGAATAGTTGATATGCATTTGTTAAATGGAACACGTCAATTCTCAGAATTGTATGAGTATGGATTTATTTATGGTGGCATTTATGTACTAGGATATTGTAATTGGATTAAAAAGTTTGTGGATAACAATGATATTGAAAAAGTTCTTTTTATAAGTCGAGATGGTGCGATTTATCAAAAAGTTTATAATCTATTATTTCAAGAAAGAAAAACAGACTATTTGTATTGGTCAAGAATTTATTGTGCAAAGGTTACGGCACAACGTGATAAGTATGATTTTTTACTTAGAATTGTTAAACATAGAAAAAATGACGTGTTCCCAATGACTATAAGAGAAGTTTTTAATATGTTAGAAATAGACTTTGCACCAATTGAACGTGATATAAGAAAGTATAGAATTGATTGGGATGATATTATTGTTGAACAAAATTCCGATAATGTAGTAAACTTTATGATTTCGAAATGGGACTATATCATAGAGGAACTTGATAGATTGATGCCAGCTGCAGAAAACTATTTAAAGGCAATAATAGGAGATTCCAAAAGAGTAGCAGTTGTAGATATTGGATGGCAAGGTTCTGGCTTGTTTGGGATAAAATGGCTGGTAGAAGAAAAAATGAAACTTAATTGTAAAGTTGAATGTTTGCTAGCGGGATCAAAAGCTTTAGACGTGACAGGAAATTTGCCAGAAGAGATGTATGGAAAATATAAAGCATATCTATTTTCTAAAACCCACAATTATGACATGTTTGATTATTTTACATATAGTAACAAACATACTAACACAGGACATTTTGAACTGTTTACACAAGCTCAGGCACCGACATTTGCGGGAATAAATCAAAATATGCAGTATGTTTTTGGAATACCAGAAGTTGAAAACTTAAATAAAATTTCAGAAATTCATAAAGGTATTATAGACTATTGTATTTTGTTTAAAAGAATTTTCAGCAATTATCCGTGGCTGATGAATATTTCAGGGTATGATGCTCTTATTCCATTTAGATTGATTACGAGAAATTCATTGTTTATACAAAAATATTTAGGAGATTTTGTTTTTTCCAGAAACATATGTGCGAATGATAATAAGCCATATCTAGAAACTATAAAGGATGTTTTGATTAAACAGGGGTTGTATAAGGATTAGGTGAGGCAAAAAGTATGATGCAATTAAAAGAAGATTTTAATAAATCAGGACAAGGGTTAAATATTAGCCGTCAATGTATTTTTAATGGGAAAGTAACTGTTGAAGCCCCAGTACAATTTGGAGGGGGGGTCTTTGGAGGCGTGCAGACATATATAGGTGCATTTAGTTATATTGCATCAGGAGCAATGATTAAAGGAATAAAAGCCATTGGTAGATTTTGCTCGATTGCAAATGATTTTAGTGCTGGTTACGGAAATCATAATATACATTCGATTAGTACTCATCCCATGTTTGAAGGATTTACTAGCGAATGGACAGAAGAATATTCAAAGATTTTTCAAAATAGCAAATGGATTGATAATAATAAAGAAGCCAGTAACAAAATTTTAGGTAATAAAAGAAATATGTCATCGATTGGAAATGATGTTTGGATAGGTAAAGATGTGTTTTTATGTAATGGTGTACATATAGGGGATGGTGCAGTTATAGGAGCTAAGTCAGTTGTGACAAAGGATATTCCGGACTATGCAATTGCAGCGGGTGCTCCAGCTAAGGTTATAGGATATCGCTTTAGTTTTAGGCAAATTGCAATGTTACAAGAAATAAAATGGTGGGAATATGGACCGGATATATTAGCTGATTTAGACATTAATAATATAGACGAATGTTTAGAACATATAAAGAAAAGGATAGACGAAGGATTCTCAAGATATGTTTCTCATTTTTTGGTTGTAGACGGAAAAAGTAATAAAATAACAATAGAGGAGAGTAAGTAACAAATGGTCATCTATCATTGTATTACGACATATCATTTGCTAGAATTTATTGTTCATGCAATGATTTTTGGTAAAAACAGGGAAAAGCTTTTACTTGTTCCAGAGTTTCTAGCAAATAGAACTCCTAATTTCGACAAATTAGGACAGTTTTTCGACGAAGTGAAAATCTTTAGATATAGGATTATTCCACATAATGATTTACATATAAAGAAAGTGAAAGATGTAACGAATTTGTTATCGTTAGATTATAAAAAAGCTGAAGAGATACATGTGGCAGGTGCGCAGTATTATTTTTCTTCTCTTTTGATAGAAGAAAACATTCCTTTTTATTTTTGGGAAGAATCGTCGGGAGTGTTGACAAAACCAGAAGCTTTGAGAGGAATTGTAAAAGGAATAAATGAGTATCAACATTATATAACAGAAAAAAATGGAATGTACACAGGAGATAATGTATGCGTTAAAAAAATAATTTGTAATTATTTGGCACAAGGAGAAAAGTTTATACCTAATGATAGTACTCTTGATTTCAATGTTGTTAATTTAATGAACACATTAAATGCGGATGAATTAATGATGTTAAAAAGTTTTTTTAGCGTTCCATGCGATATTAGTTTCAAAAATAATACAGCTGTAATATTAACACAGCATTTTGCTAATTTGAACATGATGTCTTTTGATGCTCAGGTTTATTTATATCAAAGTACGATAGATTATTATTTAGAAGAATATAATTTATGTTTTAAGGTTCATCCAGATGATTTAATTTATTATAGTCAATTATTTGATGGTTCATTAGTTCTTAGAGAAAAGTTTCCGTCGGAATTTTTGCCACATATTAGTTCTATAAGACCTGATGTTATTGCAGCTGTATCATCAACAGGGATTAGAAATATTTCATCTAAGTACGATAAAATTTTGAATTTTAATATGGAATATGAAAAGGATTATATAAAAAATCACGTTTATTATTGCGGATTTAAAGTTTTGGAAAACCTATTTTCGGCAAAAGATTGTATAAAAATGTATTTTGAAGGGATAAATACAACACAATTTTTGAATATGAATTTTTTTTCAGAATTTAATTTTGAGATTATTTGTGTGGATGTTCCAAAGGAAGCTGATGTTTGTATACTTGATGTGGGGTATGAGAAATATAGGTCTCTTCATCTGGACGAGTTTGAAGGGCTGATTATTTCTTTTGATCCAGATTTTTTGTATTCATTAGATGCCGAGAACTATGATGAAATAATTCCTATATTGATTACAAAAGAAAAAAGAGCGGGGAATATTTATACGAATCTAGATGATGAAGTGGTTTATGTAAAAACAAAAATAATAGATCAAAGAAAGGCAGTAAGATGTATGGAGTACGATAAAGAGCTATTTTATTCTAATATAGACACACATGTATCAGAGTTATCTGACGAAAAAACACAAATTTTAGTTTTAAAGGGTATATTGCAGGCGACAGAAAAAAGATTGCTTTATTATATTAACAGAGAAAAGGAATTGCTTGAACAAATTGAGAAGAATAAATCATAAATTCGAAAGTATAGAAGGAAGAGTATGAAAAGAATAATTGCAATAATTCCCGCGAGATATGCTTCAACAAGGTTTCTTGGAAAACCTTTAGTTATTATTAATGGCATGTCTATGATTGAAAGAGTATATAGACAAGTTCAATGTGTAAAGGATATCGTTGAAGTTTACGTAGCAACGGATGATTCAAGAATATATAACGAAGTGATTAACTTTGGCGGCAACGCTATTATGACAGGTGAGTGCTCCTGTGGAACGGAGCGCGTGTATCAGGCATGTAAAGATATTGAAGCAGATATCGTTATAAATGTGCAAGGGGATGAGCCGTTAATCAAGCCTGAAATGATATGTAATCTTATAGAGGCTTTTGATGATTCGGATGTGCAAATGGCAACTTTAAAGAAAAAGATTGTTAATAATGAGGATATAAAGAATCCAAACGTGGTCAAGGTAATTACAGATAAATTTGATGACGCTATATATTTTTCACGATTTGCGATTCCGTATGACAGAGAGAATAAAGGAGAAATAGAGATATATAAACATATAGGAATATATGGTTATAAAAGGTCATTTTTAGAACAATTTGTTGATATGCCGCAGACAAATTTGGAAAAAATAGAATGTTTGGAACAATTAAGGGTCATAGAAAACGGATATAAAATTCGGGTGAAAGAAACCGTATATGAATCAATTGGAGTTGACAAACCACCTGATGTTGTCAGAGTAGAAGAGCAGATGAAAAGAGAAGGAATATGTTAATGAATAAGTTTAAATTATTAGCTGGCCCATGCGTAATTGAATCAGAAGAAATGGTTTTGGAAATAGCTGAACAGCTTAAAGCAATATCAGAACATTTAAATGTAGAATACTATTTTAAAGCATCTTTTGATAAAGCCAACAGAACTTCAATTCATTCATATCGAGGCCCGGGAATGGAAGAAGGACTTGGGATTCTCCAAAAGGTCAAGGATACATATGGTTTAAAAATTGCTACAGATATTCATGAACCTTGGCAGGCAGAGCCTGTTTCAAAGGTTACGGATATAATTCAAATTCCTGCTTTTTTATGTAGGCAGACAGATTTACTTGTGGCGGCCGCAAAAACAGGTAAAGTAATCAATGTAAAAAAAGCGCAATTTCTTGCTCCGTGGGATATGAGAAATGTTGTGACAAAATTAGAGGAATCAGGTAACAAAAATATTATGCTTTGTGAGCGAGGCACTTCATTTGGATATAATACGCTTGTAGTGGACATGACAGGTATTCAGGAGATGAGAAAATTTGGCTATCCGGTGGTATTTGATGCAACACACAGTGTACAAAAACCGGGTGGAAAAGGAGATGCGACAGGGGGCAATAGAGAATATGTGGAAACCCTTGCGAAAGCATCGGTGGCGGCAGGCGCGGACGCTTTGTTTTTTGAGGTGCACCCTAATCCAGATAGGGCATTATCAGATGGGGCAAATATGGTGTGTTTAAATGATTTTGAAGAGATGATGAAGAGGATTATGAAAGTATATAAAGCGGTTCATTAAGGGGTAATGTAATGGATATTCTTACAGAGGCTAAAAGAGTTTTTGATGCTGAAATTAATGCATTAGAAAAGACAAAAGATTCTTTGGATGATACTTTTGTACAAATATTTGAAAAGATACGGACATGTTCTGGAAAGGTGATTTTTACAGGAATGGGAAAGCCGGGACATATAGCAGCGAAACTTGCCGCAACGTTTGCAAGCTTGGGTATATCGGCTTTTTACCTACATCCGGCTGAGGCTATGCATGGTGACCTTGGAATGGTGGGTGAAGATGATATTGTAATTGCTATTAGTTATAGTGGTGAGAGCGATGAAATAGTTCGGATTTTACCGAATATTCGTATGATTGGTGCAACAATTATTGGAATTACTGGAAATGCTGATTCCACACTTGCGAAGTTTAGTGACATTTTTCAAGTATTACCGGAATTTGATGAAGCATGTGCATTAGGTCTGGCACCAACATCAAGTACAACAGCAGTGTTGTGCTATGGGGATGCTTTGGCTATCGCAACAAGCGAAGTGTCAGGCTTTACAGGAAGCGATTTTGGCAAATTTCATCCGGCTGGAGCATTGGGAAAGAAGTTGATTCTAAAGGTGGATGATTTAATGGTAAAGGGTGAAGACATCCCATATGTCTTAAAAAATACATTATTAATAGATGCCATAGCAATTATGTCAAAAAAAGGACTTGGTGTAGTTTCTGTAGTAGATGAGAATAGGATGCTTCTTGGAATTATTACAGATGGTGATTTGAGAAGAATTATAGAAAGACACATTGATTTATATTCAGTTAAAGTAACGGAAGTTATGACATCATCTCCGAAAAGTTTTCAACCGGAGAAATTAGCGGTAGATGCACTACAATATATAAAGCAAAATAAAATAAATAATTTGCCGATTGTAAATAAGCAGAATATATTATGTGGAACGATTACTTGGCAAATGATAATAAGAGCCGGAATTGTGATTTGATTATCTATACCGGACGAGCATATATATCTTATATTGATAATTGAAGTGTATTAAGTTTAAAAGGCGGTGATCAAGATTCAAGTATATAAATTAAAGCATATTATATTCATGGATGTTGATGGTACATTGACAGATGGTAAGATTTATATAGGTAATAATGGAGAACTTATGAAAGCATTTTCCGTAAAGGATGGATATGCGATAACGCACTTATTACCCAAACACAATATTATTCCTGTCATTATAACAGGGCGAAAATCAGACATTGTTAGTAAACGATGCCAGGAGCTTGGAATTGAATTTGTATTTCAAGATATTTCGAATAAAAAAGAAAAGATGATTGAGTTTGCAAATTCTTATGGTATTTATGAAAGTGAAAAGGGAATATTACCGAACACATATTATATAGGAGACGATATTCCTGATTTAGAATGTATGTTAATTACAGACAAGAAAGGCTGCCCTGCTGACGCAGTAAACGAAATCAAAGCTGTATCAGATTTTATTTCATCTAAAAACGGTGGAGATGGCGCAGTGCGGGAGTTTATTGAGTGGTTGTTCAATGTAAATTAGCAAAACATTGTATTATGCAATGTTATTTAAAAGCAATTTGCATAGAAACAATGGAATTGATAAGGACACATAATAGTTGGACTGAAGGCTTTCAGATGAACTGCCAGTCCTTTTTGTATTTAATAAAAAATGCGGCAGCGTAAGTCAAGAGTTTGTAAAGGTTGCCACCTGTCTTTAATAAGGAGCATAATTAAAATATATGTGTGAAGTTAGAGTATAAAATGAAATAGTGAAATTTTTAAGATGATAGCGACAAAGTAATGTAAAGTATATAATGATATATGAAATATGTAAAATTAGCATAAAAAGTGGTGAAAATTGCAGAGAGGTGTACAGCTTTGAAAGGTAAAAATAATTCGCACAAATAATACAGAAGAGAAAGCCATTTTGCTGAAAAAGTAGTAAAATAAAAGAAAAAGTTTTTTGCAGAGGGATATATATGGGAAGGGAACAAGAGAGAATCCGCAGAAAGCTGGAAAGCAATCCGGTCACAGAGTGCAATAAGGTCAGACAGAAGTATTGTCCGTGTCTGTTCCGGGATTTCGCACAGACAAAGGATCCCAGATGCTTAAGCTATACAGAGTATTCCAATGATGAACTGCTGGGGACCATGTTTTATAAAGGGATAGCCGGTATTGAAAGCATGCAGTCAATGACATATGAATTCAACCGGGAAAACGTTGTGTAGAATCTGTACCGGTTTATGGGAAAAAATGGGAAGGAATATCTTCCCCATGCGGTCACTGTCAATGAATATCTTGAAAGGCTTTCCCCGGATGAACTGCAGAAGGTTCAGCAGAATCAGGTCTATGGACTGATCCGCAGCAAAGCATTTTATGGTGCAAGATTCCAGAAGAAATGGCTTGTAATCGTAGACGGGACCCAGCTTTATTCAGGAAGCCGGAAACTCAATGACGGCTGTCTGGAGCGCCATTATAACAAGGGGGCGGATGAAGAAACAGTGAATTACCACTGTGATGTACTGGAAGCAAAGATCGTATTCGGTGACAGCCTGATAGTAAGCATAGCCAGCGAATTTATAGAAAATAATGGTGAAGATGCAGAAATGCAGAAAAACATAAGTGAAGAGGAACGTAAGCAGGACTGTGAGACAAAAGCCTTCAAGAGACTTTCCGGGAAGATAAAAAAGGCATTTCCGAGGCTGCCCATCGTAGTGCTGGCGGACAGCCTGTACGCATCAGAACCGGTAATGGATATCTGCCGTGACAACGGCTGGGAATACATCATCCGCTATAAAGCGGGAAGCATCCCGGGCATCACGGAGGAATATGAAAAAATCCCGGAAAAGGAAACATCAGGGCATGCAGAATTCATAAACGGTATTGATTATAACGGGAAGCCGGTAAATATGCTCAGGTTCCATGAAGCAAAGATTGTAAAGGGAGAGACTGTGCGGATGGATTTCCAGTGGCTGACGAGCATCCGGATAACAGGAAATAATGCGGAAAAAATCGCCGGAGCAGGGAGAAAACGCTGGAAAATAGAGAATGAAGGTTTAACCGCCAGAAGAACTGGCAGGGCGACATTACCCATGCCTGCAGCCATGATGCCACAGCAATGAAGAACCATTACCTGATGACGCAGATATCGGATATGGTAAAGCAGCTGTATGAATGGTTCTGCCTGAAGTCAAAGGGGATAAAAAAGAAGCAAAAAAATATATCTTCTGAGCTGTTAGCTAGCTTTGGACGTCGGCTGACAGGAGAAGATATATCCAGCACAGAAGAAAGAAAAACATCTTTCGTCTGAGATAAGTATAGCAAAGGAAGTGATGCCTGCCAAGAGGAAAATGAAAATTTTATCCACAAAAAGTAAGTACAGGAGGGTAAATATACCCATGTGGTGTGGATAACTTTCCGAATCACCCTGAGATTTCCACAAAGTGTAATTTAGGGTATTCAGGCAGGATATAATGAAATTTACCTTTCAGAGCTGAAGTATAAGCCAAAGACTTGACAAAACTGCTATATAAGGTATAATTTCTATTAAAATAAATAAAATGAATATTAAGAAATGACATTCAGAACTGATAGCTGAGTTTAGCAGCGGGTCACAGATGGATGGCACATTTCCTGAAAAGCATCCGAAAGGGTGCTTTTTCAGTTATAGAAAAAGGATATATGTTACAGGTCGTTTACTAGATAATGAAAATAATCTGGAGTTGTTGTATCAGGAAATGCAGAGGGTGATGGGAGAGTAGTAGATTTTTAAAAACAGAATAAAACAAAAAAGAAATAGTTAATTGAAAGACTTCCTTGTTTAGCAGAAGTCTTTTTTTGTCTACATAAAAATGGTGAAATACATTCCGAGATAACAAAGAAGAAAGTGTTGTAAGTAAGTTTTACGCAAAATTTGCATGAAAATTAACAAAATTTGCAAAGTAAGGTTCTTGAATGATGCAAAGGCGAACTATAGAATTAAATTAGGGATTTTGTCGATTTTTGTTTGAAATAGAAAAATGCGGAGAAACAGCTTATGAATATACTTGTGATTGGGAGTGGGTTTGATTTAGCACATGGGTTGCATACGAAGTATGGGGATTTTTTGGAGTTTTGTGGAAATGAAATAAAAAGAAAATGACGTGAGTTTGGAAATATTTGTAGAGCAAATCCAGGTGAATTTAATTTTAATATAGAAGGGTATGAAGTAGTGAGCTTAGTAAAAGATAATATCTGGATTGACTATTTCTTAGCGAGTATTACATATAGAAAAGAAAATTGGATTGATTTTGAAAGTGAGATATCTAAAGTAATTTTGGAAATAGATAATGATATGCATGGACTATCTGATGTTTATAACTTAGATGATCAGATTAAGCGTATGTCTAATGGTTTTTTAAATAAACAGTTTTATAGTTTGCAAATAACTTACAGGGAATTAAGGGATAGATTGTTAGTTGATTTATATAGATTAATAAGAGCACTTGAATTATATTTGTGTCAGTTTGTGGAAAATATTGATATTAAAGGAGTGTTACCAGATATACAAGAAATTTACTTTGATAAAATTTTAAGTTTTAATTATACGGATACATATAGAAAGATTTATGATCCCAAAGAATTATGTGAATATGATTATATACATGGGAAGGTCAACTTGGAACATTCTTTAGATACAAATAATATGGTTCTTGGAATTAATGAGTATCTTTCAAAAAAAGGAAAAACAGGGATGTTGAATTTATTGCTTTAAAAAATATTATCAGAGAATATATAAGGAAACAGGATGTAAGTATAAGGAGTGGGTTGATGATATAAGGTCGGGCAAACCAATAAAAAATATGAGTTTTGTTAATATAGACGAATCAGGTTATAAAATTTATAAAAGTGAAAGTTCAAAATTCCATAAACTATATATTTTTGGACATTCATTGGACGTAACGGATAAAGATATTCTTCGAGATTTGATTTTAAATGACAATGTGTATACAATAATTTTTTATTATAATAGAGATGACTTTGGTGCCAAAATTGCAAATCTTGTAAACGTCATTGGACAAGATGAATTGATAAGAAGAACTGGTGGAAGTACAAAGACAATAGAGTTTAAATTACAGCAGGATATGTGAGAGATAGAAAACCGAAGAAGAGAGGTTATGGGAGGATAAATAATGATTGAAATACAAATTAACTCAATAGATGATTTAATTGAAGAAATTAGAAAATTAAAAAATATATATGGTAAGCAGCCAATATGGTTTAGGGGACAAGAAAATAGTGAGTGGCATCTGGAACCTTCGATACATAGGGGGAAATTGCTAGAAAAAGAGAATTATGTTACAAATGATTTTTATATCTATGTAAATCAAATTGAAGACAATGCACCTTCAAGGGATAACTATGCGGCGTGGATGTCATTAATGCAGCATTATGGACTTCCAACAAGGATATTAGATTGGAGTAGTTCGCCTTTGGTGGCATGTTATTTCGCATTAGAAAAGAATAGGGAAGAAAGCAATAATTCTTGTATATGGGTATTAATTCCACGGAAAATAAATATACAGGAAGGATTTGGAGAGTATGTATACCCTATAGATGCATATACAGTACAGCAAATGCTAATGCCTGCTTTTAAAGATAAGGTTGTATTAGAAGACAAGTTCGTAGATAAGATTATTGCTTGTCATTCGGTGAAAAAAGATTTGAGAATGTATTCACAACAATCTTCTTTTACGGTTCATAATTCACTAAGAAAATTAGAAGATATTTGTGATGAGGAGACTCTTTTTAAATTTATAATTCCACAATCTTGTAAAGAGAAGATGTATGAAAGTGTAAATATATTAGGTATTTCAACAAGTTTTATTTATCCAGATATGGAACACATATCAAAAGATGTAATAAAAAAATATTCTGAATAAAGTTAGGTATTTGAGGCAGGATGACTTTTTCATAGAATGATGTTTTTAGTGAAACATTTTATGATGCAGAATACAGCCAATTTCAGATGAGGTTGCAGAGTATGCATTGAACTTAGCTGCGACAAACATTGTGCTGCTGGTGGGAATATATAAGAGGGGTTTTTAAATCCTAATATGTATAAACTTTATTTTATGAAGTTAAGAGGCAAATTATGGAGGATATAGGTATTATGGAACGATTAAAGCAGTATGCAATTGAAATTGTTATTGCAATTGTTGGTGGACTTATTTTGTTTATAATTCAACAAAAGTTTTCATTGACATGGGTCAAAGCTCTTTTAATCATTGCAGGAATATTAATCATTGCTCTTTTGGTCTATTTAATTCAAATGATAATTCAAATGAGATCTTTGGGAATTATTAATATCCTTAATTCTCAAATAAAAGGGTTAGGTAGTACAAAGGCATTTATGGAAAGAGCTAATCAAGAAATCAGTTTTATTGGTATAGCTGCATCTAAATGGGTTAATGAGTCAGAAGAGTTTGAAGATATGATACGAAGAATTTGTGGACATAAAGCAGGAAAAATAAGATTTTTGCTACTTTCACCTAATTCTGTGGCGGCCCATAGGCTTAATGTAGCATCACGGAAAGAAGGAGAGGTAACTGTCCAGGAAAAAATTAATACGTCATTAATGAAAATGGCGGAAATAGTAAAAAAGATAAATCAAGAAGCAGATGCTAATTACACACAGAATTTTGAAGTTAAATTGTATTCCCAGATGCCAATATATCGTTTAACTTTGATAGATCGTTCAAGTGCATATTTTAGTTTTTATCAGCTAAATAATGATGGAAAGAAAGTAAAACAATTACAAATAAAATCAAAGAGAATACATAACAATCAAAGTAATAATATTTATAATGCACTTTCGGAATATTTTGAAAATATATGGGAGTCATCAGAAAGTGTAAATTATGACTTTAAATAATAAGATAAAGTTGTGATTTAATACTAAAAATGAGAAGAAAGGAAGAACGATAATGACTAGTGAGTATATTAAAAGTTTAGATGAATATAGGCAGCTATTAGGAATCAGATTTGAGCGTTATTATAGAAATAAAGCACTAGGTTTGGTATGTCAAGAGGAGATAAATAACAATTATATACAAGAGTTATGTGAAAATGGAGTTATTGTAAAAAAGGAAATTGACCTTGCTAAACTACAGGAATCTCCGTTTTCTATATTTGAAGATAAAGAATCTCATTATTTATTATGGTTATGCTATTGTATTGTATATAAGAAAAAAAGCCTGTTATCGTGGATTAATGATTACATTAATAATATTTCAAATGTTATACGTGGAGGAATAAATTCGTATAAAAGGAATGGATGGCCTGCTCATGTATTATATGTTTATCAACTTGTTAATTATAATTTTGCATATAATGTATTGCCCGTAGCGTTTGAGTGGAATTTCGATGCAAAAAGCATTATTACCTCGTTTTGTAATGAATATAGTAACCTGTCTAATACGGCAAAATTTATTTTAAAAATAGCGTGTTTTATTCATGATATAGGTGTTCAGATCGCTGTAAATGATCATGAATTGTTGGGTGTTCCTTTAGTTGAAGAGAGCCTTATGATGTTGAAGATTACAAATAATGATCTTTTAAAAAACGATGTTCAGTTTTCGACAAATGAATTGATTTATATGTTGAAAGTTATAGTTGGAAATCATCAACTAATTAATCAAGTGGCTGCTGAAGTAAGTGACTATATAATTTATGAAAAAATTTGTGAAATAAAAAACAAATCTATTTCTGAGAAGACTAGGGAATTTATAATTACTGAATTTAGTAGTGTTATGTATCTTTTAGGAGCAGCGGATATGATGGCTGTGGACGACTCATTACTTAGTGAAATAAAATTTGATGAGATGTCCGAGGCAAAAAAATATCTACAAAAAATTATTGTTAATGATGATTATGTAAGAGATTATAAGAAATATGGGATTAAGAGGTTAAAATGCTTTGTTAATGATGAACTTAAGGATATTTCCTACGATGTAATAGAAAAATTTATTAATGAGAATGAATGTAAAGACGATAAATTACTAAAATTTATGTATGAAGTACAAGGAATTAGCTATGGAGTTGCGGCAATTAAACCGCTAAATGATTTACCGTTAGCTATAAAGTTTATTTCAGCACTGTATAGAATGGTTACAAAAAATACTAGAGATTATAAAAATGTATTTATTAAAATTGATTCAGGATTCTCTGATGTATATATAAGACAATTATTTTCTGAACCAATAGAAAATATTGATAAGAAACTAAAATATAAATTAACTAAAGAAGCATCAAGACATACATTTGTTGTAGAGTTGATGTAAAGGAGGTGCATTAGATGTTTCAACTGACAAAAGAACATTTAAGAAAAAATTTGAACTATTTTCTGTGCGATTATGGTAATGATGATTGTAAAAAAATTGTATCAAAACAAAACTTTTTACCAGAGTCGTTTACTGTATATGAAAAGATGTGTGGTAAAGAGTTATTGTATTTTAGAGAATCTACATTTGAGGAATGGTGTAGTGGATTAATCTTAGATCAAATTTGTAAATTAAATTGGGTGCAAGATGATAATTCATTAAAAGAAAAAACAGTTGAAAATGTTTTATTTTTACTTAAATATAAAGTGAATGGCAAGATGCTTGCTGAAAATATTTACAATCAAGAGTTTGTTGATATCATTAGGCGTGTTATATATTTCACTATCTTTGGGAAATGTGATTCTGATGTGTACACAGCAAAAGAGTTTAACGAATTGGCTTATCGCATTATGCCACAAATATTAATCAATATTGCAGAAGATAATTATAGTTTGCAGAAAATTTTTAAATTATCTGTCGCAAGTGGTCTTATGGGCCTTGATATGAAAGGGGCGCCTGCAGCATCTTCAAATTATGTTAATAGTGGAATTCCTATGAAAAGATACCTCAATGTTTCTATTGAGGAGGCAGCGAGAGAATTGTTAAAAGAACTAGTGATAGTGACTGAAAAAGCCGACACACCTATTTTTTATTGGGATGAATTCCTTAAAAGCGTGCAAAATGCAGAGTCAGTCGTTTGGATGACAGATGATTATATAGAATCTTTTTTTGACTTATATTTTATTCAAAAATTAACAGAACAATTTCCAAATTTGAATATAGATATTATACCCAAAAATGGTCGTTTTGGCAATGATATGTCTTGGGAAGATTTGGAAGATATAATTCAGCTTCCATGCTTTGGATTAATTAAAGAAAAAATGAGATTAGGAAGGATTAGTATTAATCATTTTGGTCCGCAAATGGGTGCAGCAAATTTGTTAAAGTTATCAAAACAATGTGTAGATAGTATTTTTCGTGCAGACTTTGTTGTAACAAAGGGGTGTAGAATCCATGAAATGATTCAGGGCGGAATCAACAAAGAGATGTTTTCGGCATACATTGTTACAAGAGAACTTAGTGAAATTGTTACGGGATTTGACTCAACGCGTACACCTATTTTATTTTTGCATGCACAGCCAGGTGAGTATTTGTTTTGGGGTATTTCTTATGACAACGCTAAAAAAAGCAGTAATGAGAAGGGAAAGGATAAATTTACAAGTTGTTGTACAATTAAGGAACATGAGATCAGAAAAAATGCAAAATCAATTGAAGAGGTGGCTGATGAATTCAATTATATTTATTCACGATGCTTAAAGTATAGGGGAAATTTGCTACCCGTTTATCAGGAACTAAATATGCTAAAAAATCAAATTGAAACTTATACTATGAATAATTACTTGTCTAACTGTCAGAAATATATATATATACATAATGGGCTAAACGATTTTGACCAATCCACATGGGAATTTTTCATTCTGGCTGTTAGAGAACATTTTGATGATGCATTTTCAAATATAGATATTCTTGATGTAGGTGCTGGACCTGGGCGGGACTTGCTATATGGACAAAAGTTGGGTTTTAAAATGGTTGGATGTGATAAATGCGAGGAATTTGTTGCTCAGTATAATCAACAGCAGATGAACGCGCCCTCTTATATATATGGAGATGCCTGTCAACTGCCGTTTGAAAAAGAAACTTTTGATGTAGTTCGGCAAAGTGCTTCATTAGTGCACATACCAATAATTGGTGAAGGATATGGTGCAGATTTGGCAATCAGTGAGAGTTATCGGGTATTAAAGCAAGGAGGACTTTTATATCTTTTGGTAAAAGAAGGAAGTGGTATAAATGTAATAGATACAAAAGAAGGATTAGGTAAAAGAGTGTTTCAATATTATGAAGATAATGATATTCGACAATTACTTGATAGAAACAATTTTAAAGTAATTGCTACAAGAGAAATAGATGAGATGCGTCAAGGTGTCCTTATAAAATGGATAGCATGTATTGCAATGAAAAACTTGCAGAATAATCCTGTATTTTGAATCTAAAAGTGAGATAAAAAATTAGGAAGAGATTTTACGATTTAAATAATTTGTTCAATGTTGAGAAGGAACTGGGAAAGATAAAAAACTATATTAAATTAAGTACCTGTTATTTATGGAAATTAAAAAAGGTTTTGATATATATTATATGAAGAATGAGCGAGATTAGAGAGTAAAATCAAAAACATAGTTAATAAGAGAGGCATTGGAATATTGTTTCAGTGTCTCTTTTATTGTAAGTTTGAAAATTAGAAGTAAGGTAAACGGTAGATAGTGCGTACCTATACAAAACAGGAGCCGTGATTATTATGGTGCGGCAGAGCCGCCAGTCCGGTGTGGTGTGAGCCACCTGTCCGGACTAACGGAGCCACTCCATTGAATTCTTATTTTACCTGTGCCAGTTCAAGTCCATAGACTTCTCTCATGGAGATATCCTTGGATGGATCCGTACTTTCGATATCTATTTTATACGAATCATAGGATATTCGATCCATGATTGCATCTGCAAGGGTGCTTTCACCTCCGCAGATCTGCTGATACCATTCTGATTCACGATACTGTGAACAAAAAATGGTGGAACTTCTTTTGCGCCTCTTATGAATGAGTTCAAAGAGATCCCTTGCTTCTGATTCGGTTAATTTCAGGAGCAACCATTCATCAAGGATTAATAAAACCGGATTTGTATACTTCTTAAGTACGTTTGCAAAGTCTCCATCAGCCCGTGCAGCCTGTAAATCTAAAAGCAAATCCGGAAGACGGATATATTTTACCGTGTAATACTGTTTACATGCTTCCATACCAAAAGCACAGGCCATGTAAGTCTTGCCATTGCCGGTTGCCCCGGTAATAAAAACATTTCGGTATTCTGCGATATATTCACAGGTAGCAAGACGCGTGATTAGAGACTTGTTGAGTTTACGTTCTGAAGTATAATCGATTGCAGCTATGCTGGCATCCGGTTGTTCCAGTTCTGCATTCCGTATTAATCGTTTTAAACTGTTATTTTTGCGGTTGGTATATTCAACATCCACCAGCATGCCGAAACGGTCCTCAAAGGGTACTTCTTTCATTGCAGGATCATCCATCTGGATGCGGAAAGCATCTGCCATTGATGTCAGACGCATTTCAATCAGTTTGTCAGTTGTGCTTTGATTTATCATGATTTTTTACCTCCGTAATAGCGGGCACCTCTGGTAATGCCCCGTGGTCTTATGTTTTCTGCGGAACTGTTATCAGACATCATTTCTTCCGGATTATCCTTCATGGATATCAGGAGATTCTTGATACTCTTATAGCTGGGCGTGAACTGAATGTCAGTGCTTTTGTACACGCAGCTTCCAGTTTTGCAGGAGAATGCTTTTCTGCAAGCTTCAGAAGCCCCATACAGCTACGGTAGGATTGTTGTTCCACTCTGCCGGAGGTAAGTATTGCATCAACTACTTTACTTGTGCTAATTCCAATCGAATCAGCCCATTTGCGGAAACGGTCTCCGTTCCATTCCAGATATTTCTGGTGGTCTGCAGGCATATGCCCTGTTACCGTGGAATATTGCCCAGGATGTCCGTAAAGTCGTCTGTGGGATGCAATTCGGCTGTGATTAAAAAATATTTCTATTGTTGTTTCTGTTATACGCACATCGACCTTTTCTTTGATATACTGAAAAGGCACGGAGTAGTACATCTTGTCTACTGCGATGTGATAGTTGAACTGGACGGTGGCTTGTTTCTACTCACAAAGTTCAAAGGGTGTAGCAGGCAACGGAGCCAGTAAGGGCATTTCTTCCCCAAGAAATAAACTAAGCCTGCTACATTCCTTTTTCTGGAATTTTCTAGCATTGTAGGCATCCAGTTTCTCTCTGATGGCAGCATTTAATTCTGCAAGCGTGAAAAACTGTTCATTTCGAAGGGCTGCTGTAATCCATGTGGATATTTTACCGACAGAACCTTCTACATTCGGTTTATCTTTGGGTCTTCGGACTCTAGCCGGAAGAATGGCGACATTATAGTGCTCTGCCATTTCGTGGTACATTGTATTCAATGCCGGTGTGTACCAGTCACTCTTTCGAAGATTAATTGCAGTCGTGCAGTTATCAGATACGAGCATAGGTGTTACACCGCCAAAGAATTGATACATGTGGTTATGGGCTTTGATCCAGTTATTGGTGCGCTCATTCATAAAAGCTTCCACAAAAGCGTACCGGCTGTAAGTCAGTACGCTAACAAAAATCCATGCATCAGTGATTTCTCCGATATCCGGATCAATAATGTGTGCAGGATCTCCTGCCCAGTCAACTTCAATCTGTTCTCCCGGATTTCTTGGGATATGCATGGTTGCTCTGTGTTTTTCTTCATCTTTTTGGATGTAGTAGCAGAACTGGGAATACATCAGAGGTTCATCACCGCCCATGCGGCATTCCTCATAGTATTCTACCCATAACAGTTTTTTGTTAACTCCATTCCGGAGAAGTTCTTTCCGGATGTAGTTATAGTCAGGCATACGTTTATTCGTAGCTGATTTGTCCTTTGGAAACATAATGTTATCAAGGACAGAATTGGTCATATCAAAGTCTAAAGACCATTTGAGTTTTAACTCATCTGCACGCTTTGTGACTTTGGCAACCGTGTTTCTTGAAACACCGCAACTTGTTGCAACGTTTCGTTCGCTGAATCCTAAGCTTCTTAGCCGAAGGATTTCTCGATACTTGGTCATATGTGTGACCTCCTTTATCTGTATTCACACCAAGTGGTGCGTACTTACAGTATAAAGGAATTTATGTAAATAGAGCCTAAAACGTGCCTCTGAATTACCGGAATGTCTGGCTCTGGTGAGCCGGTAGGGTGGCTCCCAAACTCCGGACAGGCGGCTCAAAGGTAGCCGGTATAATCATGGCTCCTTCAGAACCTGGATCCTTGTCTCGTCCGCCATGGGGAACTGGCGTTTCAGGAGTTCCCAGTGAAAATAGTCATATAGGGAACGGAAGTAGTTCTAAGTACAGTAAATGATCCAGTTGGCGAGTGTTGCCCTGGAAAGAGGAACGCCCATCTGCTTCCAGTCCTGCTACTGCCGGTACAGTGGCATGGAATTCGCATACTTCTGATACATAATCCAGGCAGACGCAGACGCATAACTATGCGTGGTCAGCACTTCCGGTACATTTGCTTTTACAAACTGGATGTTCTGGATCATGGCAGATGCAGCGTAGCATCTGGGGCACTTTGCCGTTTCACGGTAGATGTTGACGACCTCGTCTTTTGCCAGAGTAAAGCGGAATGACTGGTGGACGAATTCTTTCCCGATGACTTCCATTTCAAAACCACAGTCCGCACAATGTCTCTGACCGTCAGAAAGCGGAATCACTTCGTCCCTAAATGGGACACCTTTGAATGTTTCACCATTTGTGCGTTTGGCACTGCGGGTATAACAATCTCCCTGGTATCAGGCGGTGCTGCTGCTTTGCACATCTTCGAAGGTACTTTATAGAAACTGTCCCTAAGGGCAGGAAACTGGATTACAGTAACCCGACGGTACAGGGAGATCAATATATTGACCGTCTGTTTGAGCATGAAAGATATTCGGAAGCCAAAAAACATTCTCTCGAGCAGCGATACGCATACCGACTTGAAAAAGAGAAATCGGTACTGGACGCATTCTGGAAATGGATTTCACAGCAGAGTCCTAAAAAAGGAACCCGCTTTGAGAAGGCGGTGAACTATGCCCAAAATCACAAAGATGAGTTTATGACCTATCTGGAAGATGGGCGGTGCAGTTTTTCGAACATTCTCAGCGAGAATTCCATCAGACCTTTATTGTGGGACGTCGCAACTGGCTGTTTAGTGATACCCCCAAAGGGGCAGATGCCAGTTCCATGGTTTATACAATGTTTGAGATGGCCTGAACATCTATAAATATTTGAACTTCTTACTGGAACGGCTTCCCGAAACTGTTATGAAGGGCGATGAACTGTCAAAGCTGGCTCCTTGGAGTGAAAACGTTCAGGAAATCTGTTCCGGTACGACGTAAAGTCAAACGCTTGCTTCTAGCAAGTGCTAATAGAGTAAAATGCTTGCAATCTTAGCTTTAGCAGGTTCGGGTTGCAATTAATCTTGTCTAGCGTAGGAATACTTTGCGCTTACTTTACGTCCACAATTCAATGACGCCAATTATAGTTGTCTAGTTTTGCATTGCTTTTTTCTCCTTTCACATTTTTTACTACGATAGGCGTTTGCGAAACGCCACAAGCCGCATAAATACAGCATTTTTTGTTTCTAAA
>CAZRKN010000054.1:0-30711 GCA_964600805.1 uncultured Bacteroides sp.
CAACTGCATAAGTCCATCCTGAAGCACTTGGGAGCAGTTTACACCTCGTTTTTCTGCAAGCGTTGCCATCCACGCGGGTAGTGAAACGTTTTTACGGACTGCTCTGGTATCGGTTGCCGCACGATAGGATAATGTGTCAATGCGAATTATGGAGCAGGTTGCATTATCCGGGATATCCAGTTCACATTGTGGGGTTGCCGCCGGAATATCGTTTCCTTCGTCTTCTGCCACTACAAGCCATCCGCTTGCAGCATCGGTAATCATTTCTATCGCATCATCAATGCTATCACCTGTGGTAATGCAGCCGGGAAGGTCGGGAACGCGACAATAGAATTTAGTGCCATCTTCGTCTGGTACGAATGTTGCGGTATAGATATATTTCATAGGTCAGCCTCCTTTGTGGCGTTGGGTAGTCTTTTATCTCCCACCATGATTGATTTCTTTGCGTATATAGCGGGGATCGTCTTCATCAAAGTGCCCACGTTTCAGAGGAATGGAATATTTGGTTTCCTCCGCTTCATTTGAATTGATAACTGCTATTATTTAGGTCTTTGATTGCCGTGTTTCTTGGATTCATTGTGTTCCTCCTAACAGGAATATTATACACAATAATACACAACAAGTCAAGACGTATTACACAAATTTACACACTATTTTTATGCGCAAATAAATTAGCATATTACAGTGTATGCAGATGTTGGAAACTTATGCAGGTACTTGTTGTAAACTTAACGTTATCCCTAAAATGTCTCTTTTTTCTAATTAAAATCGTTTATAATATAAAAGCTGTTAAAGATGACAATAAAGCTTGAAGAGAGGCTGATACAAATACAATGAATGTAATTAAGAGAGTTGCCGAAGGTGATAATAAAGCTCTGGAAGAATTGTTTCTCTTATATGGAAAGAAAGTATTCAGGCTGGCTTTTGCTATATTAAATGACAGATTTCTCTCAGAAGATGTAGTACAGGAAACATTTTTAAAAGTACAGCAAAATGCAAAATCTTACCAATTCAGAAACAGTGAGCGGGAATGGATTATGACAATAGCGCATAATACTGCCATTGATATACTAAGGAAGAGAAAAAAGGAAATAATTCAGGAAGAAATAATAAGCCACAGAGAAATACCTGATGCAGTAATAAATTGTGATAATGATATAGGATTTTTGCAGCTTATCGAACCGCTGAATGAACCGGATAAGCAGATTGTAAGCTTACACTTGATAAGCGGGTTGAAGCACCGTGAAATTGCTCATATTTTAAATATGAGTGTCAGTGCTGTTAAAAAAAGATATGAAAGAGCAATTAAAAGGATAGCGCATGAGATGGAGGAGCATTAATGAAAAAAACAGAAAAATATTTAAAGAAGTTAATTGATGAAATGCCCGAATATAATGGAGATATTCATTTTTCGTTGGATAGTGACTGCATTGATCCGGTGAAAAAAAGAGGTAACAGATTTCAGATAAAATATAGCTTTGCAGCTATCTGTGTCATGATTCTTTTTATTTCTGTGCCGGTGGCAGCAAAGCTGCCCTTTGTTACAGAGCGCATGCAGGCTATGCCGCAGGAAGAAGTACAGGATTTGGCAGATATGTATAATGCGTTACATATACCGGCGGATTTGTTTTCCAGACCGTTTTCGGAAGAAGAAAGAGTGCGTATGAAATCCTTAAGGGAAGAATATAAAAATGGTATTTTTCCGGATGAAGATATTCTTATAGTGTCGGGAAACGAACAGGCAGATGTGGATTTTTATTATAATCGTGATACAGGAATGTTTATCCTGCCGGATTCCAGAGAGTTAACGGATGAAGAGTTAAGGCAGTACATTGATTTTTCTCACAAAGTGGATTACAGTCTTCAGACACAGTATGCGCTGGAAAACCATGCATCAGAAGAAGATGAAAATAATTATGATATTACCGATTTGGAAGTACCTGAAGAACATAAAGAATTCATTCAGGCATGCCTGATGGTACTGGGGATAAATGATTCGGAGCTGGCCAATTTGCATATAGAGAAAGTGCATGACGACGTAAATATTCACTATAGCTATCAGACTGATACCAAAATACTAAGCTTTTCTATTTCGCCCGGTGACTTCTGGATGGAGGAATATGAGTCAGAGGAAATGAAAACAGATGAAGGCACAGATTTCATGAAAGCGATTGATGAGACACAGAATTATAAATCTGCAAGAAAGGCGCATGCTATGATGTGCGGCGATGAATGGACTGATGCTTCGGCATGGTACTACTGTCAGTCTATTCCTGAAGGATATCTTCAAAATGATAAATATGCTTATATATTTGTAGATGATAAGGGAAAAGATTTGTGGTTTAGCTATCGATATGGGGAAACATACCCTAGTAGGATTTGGATTTCTTCGTTCGAGCGATTTACAGATAATCTGGAAAGGGTCAAAGAACATGGATTATATGAACGCTTAGGCGTTGAAATTGAAGATCATTTGATTGAGTTAGACATAGAGACTGGGAGAATATTGGCAGATTAATGTAATACTTCAACGTCTTCCCAAAATGATTCCCATTAATGTCAAAAAAAGACTGTTTTACAACATTGCTGTTTATTATGCTAAGTTATTATGTGAAAATGACCGATATCCATAATATAGAAAACGCATACTATGCTTTTTGCAGTGAAACGCACAATTGTGCAGTGAAGATGGCAAAACGGATTTTGCTGTCAGCTAATAAATCATATACAGGGAGGTATTATTATGTCAGTACAATTAATGAGAAGCAGCGCTTTCGGTCACGGGAACAGTAATATTGAAAAAATACAGGCGCGCAGGGAAGCGAGGCAGGGTAAAAATAACAGCAGTCAGCCTAAGCATAACGGTACAATTAATATGAGTGAGCTGGGCAGTAGAACGGATACGCTTCTGATGCGTAAACAGCTTGCTAAAAAACGTGCGATGAAAGTAGTCAGCGACGCATGGGCAGGAGATAAGAAGATAGATTCGGACATAGAGGACAGAAGAACGCATATTCAGGAACTGAGAACAGAAATGATCGAGAATGCTGATGCAGTCGCGGATTATAAGGCGCGTAAAGAAGCGCTTAAAGAGGAATATGGAATATCAGATGACAGTCAGGAACAAAAAGATTTAGAGTTGCTGGAACGGCAGATGTTTCCTGATAAGAATCAATATACTCCGTTTACCGAAGAAGAGAGGGCGCGGCTTAAGGAACTTGAGAAACAACCGCGCACTGAGTACCAACAGCGTGCGTTGGAGCTGGATGCTGTAATTGACGACAGACAGAGCAAAGTTGATAAAGCTGAAAATGAAATGATTGCTGAAAATGCCGCCATTCGTTCAACACGGATAGAGCGTCTTAAATATCATGGAATGGTAGACGCGCAGAAGGAAGCGGATGAAATAAATGCAGCTGCCAGCAAGGAAGCCATCGGCATGTTGATTGGCGAAGCCAAGGATCATGTTGACGAGATTCTGGAAGAGCAGCAGGAGGCAGCGAAAAAGAAGGCGGAAGAGAAAGAAGAACAGGAAGAAAAACTCGAAGAACAGAGAGAAGAAAAAGAAGAACTTCAGGAACAGCTTGAGCTTAAACGCGAAGAAAATAAAGATGCGGAAGAAGCCAGAGCAGAACAGCGCAAGAACGCCAGAGAACAGGAAGATTTGCTGGAAGCTGCAGAGGCAAATTATACCGGCGCTGAATCGCTTCCGTCACAGATAAAGGCGGAAATCAAAGATATGCTGCAGAAAATGAAACTTCTGGACGAAGACCTGAAGGGTGCCAAGGTTGACGATACGATATAACTGTTTGCATTATAGAAATATATTCATGTTTCATATTGACATTCATAAAGCAGTTAGTTATAATTATAGCGCATAGAACATATGTTCTATGCGCTTCTTATCTTGTAGGAAATTACGCCGCAGCATAAATCATTCCATTGAGAATGCGAAGCATTCTCTTAATCGTCGCTGCTGAGCGACGATTTTTTAGCATTAATAAAGTATAGAAATAGGAACATACTGGAGATGTATATGCGATTAGGAGAAAGACCGCTATGAAAAATAAATCAATAGAATTTTTGTTAAATAATGCAGGTCCGGTAATTCAATATCGTCTGAGAAAAGAAATAATAGGTAATATTTCTGCGCAGGAAGAAAAGCGATTCTTAAATGAAATATATGAACTTCCATATTTTAAGTTAGTTCAGAAGTATGTGAAACCGGACGGATATATCGGAAGCGGTATGCATAGCTGGGATAACTGGCGCGGTACAGTTCTCCATGAGACTCCATTGCAGGATGGTGAAACAGCCGCCAGACTGCTTTGCTATTACGCAATTCCTAAGGGACATCCGATTGTGGCAGATTTTGTTAAAGCGATGCGTGATGAGAAGATTATAAAGCAGGAGTTTTCCTATATTCCACCGGAAGTTGAAAGATATGATAACCGATTTATCGGCATTCATAACGGCAACTGCCTTGGTGCGTTACTGTACACGATGCAGGCGATACTTGGGTATGGAGATGAGTTTGATGATTTGATAGAATTCCAGCATATTGCGCTGAAGGGATTTGAGAGAATCTTACAGATATCTTCTTTAGAAGAAATTCTGAAAAAGAGAAAGGGAACAGAAAAGAAATATAAGCTTCCTTATATTGAGTCGGATGAATATTTTCCGAATGGTTATACATTAGAGACATTGGCATATACAAAGGCATGGAGAACAAAGAAAAATATTCAGATGCTCGCGGATGCACTTAACCATATAAACAAAATTATGAAACCCGATAATCAGATGCATGTGAAAGTAAAAAGCAGGTATTATGCACCCTGCTATGCGCTTGTGACGCCGATTAGGGCATTTGATCCGAACTATATTAATATAATCAATTACAGAAGAATTTTGACGGAAATTGCAATGCTGGGAGTCGGTGATAAAGTGGGTATTGTGAAAGAATCCATAGAAGCAATAGGCGATGCAGCAAATGATGCCGGAATACTAAAAATGAACCTGACGCAGCTGCACAATAAGCGTTATTCGCCGATGAATATAAATTATCCTACGCCATATGTTGACGTAAGATTGGAAGAAAATTATAAGAGCGGTCATGGACTGGACTGTGATTTGACATTTTGGGCAGTACAATTTAAAAATCTGGTTGAAGCAGCAGGAAATTGAATTTATCTTTTGAAAATGATATAGATTAAGAAGCAATAAAGAAAGGAAAAAACATTTTTATAAAAATTTTAATCTTTGCTAACATTTCATAGTTTTCTCAGACTACATAAGTGAAAAGTCTGGTGCAAAAGCGCTTATAACGCTGCATCAACTTATAGGCTGAGAAAGGAGTCTAGTCATAAAAATGGAAAGAAAGAAGCTTGAAATAGTTCCGTATCTGCCGTTCAACGGTAATTGCGAGGAAGCGCTTAATACATATGTCAGGGCGTTTGGCGGCGAAATCAGCTATATGTCGCGCTGGTCGGCGAGTGAATATGATGTGGAGCCTGAGCAAAGGGAAAAGATATTGCATGTGGAGTTTATTCTTGGCAATGTGCGTTTGGCGGCAGGGGATAATGTTGACTGCATAGAAACAGCTGCGGATGTAAGGCTGATGATTATTTTGGACTCAGAGGAAGAAGCGCTGCGTGCAATTGATTTATTGAAGGAAGGCGGAAACGTACTTTCATCATTACATAAGCATCCGACGCTTTATGATAATGGCTGCGAAGCTGTTTTGACAGACCGGTTCGGAGTTACATGGATTGTTACCTGTCCGAATACGGTTTGCAGGGCTGAAGGTGTGGAGAATGCAACGATAAAATTATAACATAGAAGAAAATCAGCTTCCAGTATTCATAATATTGGGTTATAATAGTAACATAAGTAACAGGAAACAATTATTTTATGCTATAGGAAGTTACGCCACAGCATAAATCATTCCAATGAGAATGCGAAGCATTCTTGGAATCGAGTGCGATGGCACTCGTTTTTTTATCTTATAGGAAATTACGCCGCAGCATAAATCATTCCAATGAGAATGCGAAGCATTCTCTTAATCGTCGCTGCTGAGCGACGATTTTTTATGAATACAAAGAAAGGCACGGTCATTGCTATTATGAAAAACAGTTTTTGCCTGAAGTCTGATACTGTAAAGATTACTCCGTCGAATATGGAAGATATATGGGAGTCTGATTGGATTATAACTTCAAGAAAGGACGAGAATGAACAGCTTGGAACGGCATCTTTTGCCGGAGATAAGCTTCTTGGGGCAGTTCCGCTGAATGTGGAGCTTTTGCCGAAATACAGAAACAGGGGACTGGGTACGGAAATTATCCGTATGATGGTAAACTGGGCGTTTTTACACAGGAATATATTTGAAGTTGTATCCAAGGTGGAGCATGAAAATGATAAAGGTGTGAATGCTCTTCAAAAAGCCGGATTTGTGTATCGCGGCAATGAAGAGAATGTGGAGACTTATACTATCATCAAGGCAAAACCTGTGTGGACCGGCGTTTATATAATTGTCGGACTATTTGTCGGATTGACTTTGGGAATTGTTCTGAACAGTTTATTGATGGGCTTTGTAATAGGCATAGCGGCCGGTTTGTCTGTCGGTGTAATTATGGATAATAATGCCTTAAAATACCGGGAGAGCGTTACCGGTAAAAACGAGCATTACGTAAAGCACTCTAAAAAGTGAATTGGTATTAATTCCAAAATCATAGCCGGGTGGTAAGTATTACCTTTACAGACAGAAGATTCCCGTCTGTTTCTGCACTGATACTTCCGCCCATAGCCTCTATGAGATGTCTGCAGATATAAAGTCCGATACCGCTTCCCTTATTTCTGGATTTATCCTGTGTATAAAATCTGTCGAATATGTGTTCGACATCGACATAATCTTTTATGGGATTTGACACAGTTATTAATATCTGTTCATTTTCCTGACAGATATTAAAAGTTATGTCTCCGCTTGCATATTTCACCCCGTTTGAAATCAGATTTTGAATAACTCTGTTCAGCATATTGGAGTCGGCAGAAACGATAATCGTCTTATCTGAATCTTCAAAATGCGGAGAAATGCCTTTTTCATCGAAGATAGGATAGTTGGCAAGTATTTGTTCACAAATCATTCCTGCGACATCTACGCTTTCTGATTTTGGAGAGCAACCCTGAGATTCGATTACCGATAACTCAAAAAAGTCGTTAATCAGCGTGTTGCAATAACGTGTTCGCTCCAGACAGATATTTATTATTTCTCTGATTTGTTCATCGTCACATTCTTTTTCTGCCAGTTGAAGATAGCCTATTACAGCTGTCAGCGGCGTTTTCATATCGTGGGATATGTCCGCTATGGAAGATTTCAATGCTGCAGAAGAGGCGTTGCTTTTGATGATTATTTGCTGCATACGCTCAAGCAGTTGATTAATATCCTGCACAACGGCTTCAATGTCATGATTTACAAAGTCAACAGTCACAAGCCGGGTCTGTTCTCTGCTAAGTTGTCTGGAAATAGATTTTAACTGCTTCTTTAACACATAATGTTTTGCTGCCAAAATTGCGACAGCGGCAGAAAGTATTAAAATAAAAACATATTCCATCGCTGTCAGCCTCCTGTTCTATTTTATTTCCGCTTTCCTGAATGTAAATGCGGATAGCGTCAAAAATACCATCATGGTAACTAATGCGCTGATTCCTGAAAATACTAAATTTTCTGTGTTATTGTCCAGTACAAAGCAGAATGGGGACATGGTAAAGATCTTTGCATCAGTATAGTTCCGCAGAATATTACAGCATATCGCGGCGCATATGGCGGACAATGCAATGGATTCTGACAATTTCTTTGTCGTAAAAGAAATCAGAACTACGCCGCTTATAATTGCCGTTAACTGTATCAATACGGTCAGCAGCCATAAAGCAATTTGCGGGCTGAGCACACTGGCGTCAAATCCCCGAACTATGGAAAATGCGAGTATAGTGGATATAATATATGTGAAATGCAGCAGAGCCGCTAAAATACATGCCGCTGTCATTTTGGAAAGCAGAACATGAAAACGTCTATAGCCCAGCTTTATTTCATTGCAGATAGTTCGATTGGAGAACCCCTTTCCTATAAATAAAGCAGCAACGAGCGATATTATAAATACAAATGAGGTATCACAGACTGTATTGGAAAATACGGCCGCTGTATTATCATTAGTGTCAAAAAACTTAGTACCGATTTTATAACCATACATATATCCGACAATAAACATGAAAATTACAGCTATATAACCGAATTGAAATTTCTTCAGTTTGTATAGTTCAACTTTTAGCAAATTAATCATCGCGCATACCTCCTGTTATGTAAAGAAAATATTCCTCAAGGGTCTGTCCGCATACAGACAGTTCGCTGACTGCAATTTCATTCCTAATCAAAACCTGAGAAATCTGCTGTGGTTCTTCCGTAAATGCGTATATGTGCAAAGTACGGTCATTAATTACTTTATAATCTAAAATATTCAATTCCTTTTCAATGACCGTTATACACTCCGGCAGACTGTCTGTGCAAATCTTAACATAGTTCTCACATTTCGCTTCCAATTCTTTATGTGAAAGGCTTTCTATAATTTTCCCCCTGTGGATTATGATATAATCCGTTGCCAATAGGTACAGTTCACTCAGAATATGGCTTGAAATAAGCATTGTAATTCCATGCTCCTCATTTAGCTTTTTCAAGAGTACACGAAGCGCAGAAATATTTTTCGGGTCCAGTCCGTTGACGGGCTCATCAAGGATCAGCAGTTCCGGTTTCCCGATAAGTGCCAGCGCAATACTCAGCCGCTGCTTCATACCCATGGAAAACTCTTTTACTTTCTTATTTCTTACGTCATATAAATCCAACAGTTTCAACAGTTCATCGCATATAGATTTATCGGGATTTCCAAGCAATATCCGCTGTAATTCAAGATTGCGATAAGCAGAAAATTCCGGATACAGAGCCGGTTCCTCTATAGTGCTTCCGATATTTTTACGAAGAGCCTGAATGTCCTCTTGTTCTGTCTTTCCGAATATGGAATAAGTCCCCGATGTAGGACAAGAAAGTCCTGTGAGTATACGCATGAGTGTTGTCTTACCTGCACCATTTTCACCAATAAAGCCGTAAATATGTCCTGTTTCTAAATTGATGGAAATATCATCCAAAGCCTTAAAATGGCGATAGAACTTTGTAATATGGTTTGTTTGTAATATTACATCTTCCATAATTATAATCACCTCCGAGTACAATGCTACAGGGTAATGTTAAGAAGATTCTTCACAAATATTAAAGAAAAACTAAAGATGCACGGTTATCACTTGATGAGCCGA
This sequence comes from uncultured Bacteroides sp., assembly GCA_964600805.1. GTDB lineage: Bacteria > Bacillota > Clostridia > Lachnospirales > Lachnospiraceae > UBA3282. The sequence continues at coordinate 9,355 of CAZRKN010000054.1, forward strand.
TATCCCATGCCGTACACCGTTTCTATATACTTTTTGTCTGTATGCTCAGCTATTTTCTTACGAAGATTGCTTATATGGACATTCATAGTGTTATCTTCCTGCAGATAGTCTTCGCCCATTATAATTTCATAAAGTGTACGTTTGGAAAAAATCCTAGTCGGATTTTTCATCAGTAGCTCCAGTATGGCATATTCTGTAGCGGTACATACCAGTTCTTCGTCATTTATAAAAATACGTTTTGAATCGGTTTTTATAACAAACTCACGAAAAACAATCTCATTGGTTTCCTGTTGTTCAGTCCTGCGGAGTACTGCCTGAATCCGTAAAAGAACTTCGTCTATATCAAAAGGCTTAGTTATATAGTCGTCTGCGCCGAGTCGGAGGAGTTCTATTCTGTTATGAGTTTCATTTTTTGCGGATAATACAATAATTGGAGTCATATTTATGCGACGTAATTCTTTAATAATATCCTCGCCGGATTTTTTCGGCAGCATTAAATCTAATAAGATAAGGCTGTAATCTTCGTGCATGCACATAGTAAGACCGTCTGTACCATTGTAAGCGCTGTCAGCGGCATATCCGCTTTTTTCAATAATATTTCGCAAAAGTCCATTAATTGTCATATCATCTTCGATAATTAAAATTCTGTTCATTTTAAAAACCCGCCTGAGGAATAAAAATTTTTCAAATTATAACATAAAAAAATTATTTTGACTATTCAGTCTATCTGTTATTATCTTCTTTTATATTATTGCAAAACCCCCGGAATTAGATTAGAATTAAACCAGTACTAATTGTTAATAGGATATCTAAGGGGGAGCCTGCTATGAAAACTAAAGGCTTTATGACTGAATTTAAAGAATTTATCACCCGTGGAAACGTTATGGATATGGCTATAGGCGTTTTGATCGGAGGGGCTTTTTCAACAATCGTTACGTCTTTAACCGAGGATATCATTTCTCCGATTCTGGGATTATTTGGGGGAATGAATTTTGACCGGTTATCTGTTAATATTCTAGGTGAGGTCACTCTTAATTACGGAAAATTTTTGACAGCCGTTGTGAACTTTTTGTTAATGGCATTGATTATTTTCCTGATGTTAAAAGGGATTAATGCATTGCATGCAAAAACGGAAAAATTGGCGCATATGGGCAAAGAAGAGGTCAAGGCGGAACCTGCAGTTAAGACCTGCCCTTACTGCCGGATGGAAATTCCGATTAAAGCGACCAGATGCGGTCATTGTACATCTGAACTGACATAAGACAGAATGGACGATAATTATGAAAAAAATAATGCTTTTCGAAGGCGATATTGAAACACAGGGATACTTTTCCATACAGCTTGCGGAAGCTTTTCAGAAGATGGGGCATCAGACATTCATCTACGATTTAAGCAGACCATGGAATAGTTCGGAGCGTTTTTTCCGTTTCTTTGAGCGTGGAAATACGGCTCTGGTTAATTTTAATTTTCATGGAATGAGCGGAGAAGATTATTTTCTGGATGAAAATGACCGTATGATGTGGGATGCACTCGATATACCAAGCTATAATATTGTAGTAGACCATCCGATGTATTATCATCATTTTCTGGAAAAAGTACCAAGAGGCTATCATCATATCAGTATCGACAGGAACCATGAAAAATATATGGAAAGGTTTTTCCCGAAAATACGGCGGGGGCCTTTTCTTCCGCTGGCGGGAGCGGAACTAAATCCGAATAAGTCTTATGTGCCGGCGCAGTATCGCAGATATGATGTGACTATGGTGGGCAACTATACGCCGCCTGCTCAGTTTGAGAGATACATAACCAGAATTGACGACGAATATACGGAGTTTTATTATGGTATGATTGACGACCTGCTTGAAAATCCGATGCGGACAATTGAGGAAGTGGCTCAGGAGCATATTCTCAGGGAGATTCCGGAAACAACAGAGGAAGAATTAAAGACGGTTATGAGCAAACTGACCTTCATAGATTTATATGTCCGATTTAAAACAAGAGGAGAAGCGGTTAAGGCTTTGGCGGAGGCGGACATTAAGGTCAACGTATTCGGAGGAGGCTGGGATAAACTTTCCTGTAATAAACCGGAGAATCTGATTATAGGCGGCAGTCTGGATTCTGTGGGCTGTCTGAAAAAGTTATGCCAGAGTAAGATTTCATTAAATGTTATGCCATGGTTCCGCGACGGTGCACATGACAGAATTTTTAATTCCATGCTTAACGGAGCATTGTGTCTGACAGACAGCAGCGTATATCTGGATGAAATTCTGCATGACAAAACAGATTGCAGGATTTATTCCACATCACATTTGGATGAACTACCGGATATGGTTTATAATCTGCTTGCGAACCCGCCGCGGTTACAGGAAATCATTGACAATGGATATCAATTGGCTAAAGCCGGACATACGTGGGAGCATAGAGCAGCTGTTCTGCATAATTTAATCGAGGATGATAAGTTGTGAGACTGCTTTTGAAAACTTTAGCTGTATAAAAAGGAGAGATAATTGATTTGAAAATAATTGACAAGATAAGGCAGCGCCGGACCGAAAGGTTTAAAAAGCATTTTGAACGTTATCGCCGAATCCATAAGCTTCTGAGGAAGTATGGCGACGATATTATCAATTCTGAGAACTTCAGAAAAACAAAGGCTCATATCCAGCATGGCAGCATGACGGTAAACGCTCACTGTATGGATGTAGCGAGGTACAGCCTGATTATGAATAAGAGGTTGGGACTGCACTGTAATATAAACGATCTGGTACGCGGCTCTTTATTGCATGACTATTTCCTCTATGACTGGCATGATAAGGAATATCTTGCGCAGAGGCAGAGGCTGCATGGTTTTCATCATCCGAGTACCGCGCTGCGGAATGCGGATAAGGAGTACAGTTTAACGGACATTCAACGTGATATTATTATAAAGCATATGTGGCCTCTGACTGTCATACCGCCGACATGCAGGGAAGCATGGGTTGTTACCGCTGCCGATAAGTATTGTTCTTTAATGGAGACGATAGGCGTACATAAGGGGCATGGAAAGGCGGTATGATGCAGACGTTATATGACAGCCTTGTTAATTACGGGGAGAGTGATTTTTATCCTTATCATATGCCTGGGCATAAACGTCGCCATAGTGCCGGAGTGTTGTCTGAGATTTATAAACTTGACATTACAGAGATAGACGGGTTTGATAATCTGCATCAGGCGGAAGGCATAATAAAGCAGGCACAGGAGCGGGCGGCGAAGCTGTATGGCTCGGAGGAGACATTTTTTCTGGTGGACGGCAGTACCTGTGGCGTGCTTGCTGCGATTTCGTCAGTGACGGACAGAAATGATACGGTTCTGATTGCAAGGAACTGTCATAAGTCGGTTTATCATGCTGCATTTTTAAAAGAGCTTAGTTTATGTTATATATATCCGGCGCAGATTACGGAATATGAGATTTCTGGCGCTGTAAGTCCGGAAGAAGTGAGAACGGCACTGGAACGTTATCCGGAATGCAGGGCAGTGGTGATTACTTCCCCTACTTATGAGGGAATCGTATCGGACATTGATACAATCAGCAGAATCGTTCACGAGAAAGGAAAAATTCTGATTGTGGATGAAGCGCACGGTGCTCATTTCGGTATGGCGCAGGGTATGCCTGAGAATGCTGTGAGGCAGGGAGCAGACCTTGTCATTCACAGTCTGCACAAAACGCTGCCGTCAATGACACAGACGGCGCTTCTGCATGTAAACGGTCCGCGCATTGACCGCGTGAAACTGTGCCGGTATTTAAGCATATATCAGTCGAGCAGTCCTTCATATGTGCTGATGGCAAGCATGGACTCCTGTATATCATTTTTGCTGGAAAATGCAGGGAGCTGTTTTGAAAAGCTTAAAAATTTTCATAGAAAATTTTTAAGCTGCATGGAGATATGCAGGCATATTCGTATCGGTAAAGAAGAAGTTCTACGGAAAAAAGGATACAATTTCTCCGCATGGGATATTTGTAAGATAGTAATATCTGTAAAAGGAACTTCCATAAACGGACAGGAACTTTACGATATGCTGTTAAATGACTTTCATCTTCAGATGGAAATGGCGGCAGACAGTTATGTTCTTGCAATTATGACGATTGCTGATGGTGAAGAAGGTTGGAAGAGATTGGCTGATGCATTATTGCAGATTGATGGTAGGATAAAAGATGGGGTGAAAAACAGGATAAATGATGTGGATGATAAAGAAGAAATACCTCAGACCAAAATATCTTATCCGCCGACTGTCAAGCTGACAATTGCACAGGCGCTGGAGCGGGTTGGAAGAAAAATTCCGCTTGAGCATGCACAGGGAGAAATATCCGGCAGCTTTATTAATCTTTATCCTCCGGGAATCCCGATTATTGTACCGGGTGAAGTTATAGATGCCAACATTATCGGGAAGATACAGGAAAGCCTTAAATTGGGACTTAGAGTACAGGGCATATCTGAAAAAACAGAAGTAGTCGTTATATAAGGAATTTCTAAAAAATTTTAACAATTCCTATTTATAAGCACAATTGAAATTCTTATAAAAATATGGCATTATTAAAAGAGAGCAGTTTATGCTGCGGACTAAAATTGTTGCGTTTGGTGGAAGGCAAATTTATAATATGGGAAAAATTGTGTGTTTGATGGGAAAAAGCTCCTCGGGAAAAGATACCATTTATAAGAAGCTGCTTGAACATGAGGAGTTCGGACTTCAAAAAATCGTGCCATATACGACCAGACCGATTCGTTCGGGAGAGCAGGACTGCATAGAGTATCATTTCACGGATGAGGCGGGCTATCAGGAACTCCTGCGTGCAGGAAAGATTGTTGAGTCCAGAAAATATCATACCTGCCATGGCATTTGGAGATATTTTACAGTGGCGGACAAAAATATTGACTTAAGCAGTCAATCATATATAATGATAGGTACATTGGAAGCCTACGAGAAGATTGGAAGATTTTACGGAAAAGATAAGGTGCTTCCGGTTATGATAGAGCTGGATGACGGTATGCGGCTTCAGAGAGCGTTGGACAGGGAAAAAGCGCAGGACAATCCCAGATATGAGGAGTTGTGCAGGCGTTTTCTGGCGGATGCGGAGGATTTTTCCGAAGAAAAACTTGCAGAGGCAGGAATTACCCGGACTTTTTCCAATAATGATCTGAAACAATGTCTTAGTAATATTACGGCATATTTGAAAGAGAATTGTTGATGGAACAAAAATTGCGTATGGAGGATTCAGGTGGATATTAAGGTAAATCAGGCGCAGCAGCCTGTTCAGGTGCAGACGCCGCAGGTGCAGGAAACAACGGATGATTCGTTTAAATTTACGCTTGTCAGCAGAATCGGAGAACAGGACTTGCAGAATGTGCTGACGCACATGATGGAAGAAATCACGATGCAGGGCGACAAGCTTGCCAAGCATCGGGACATTAAGGACATGAAACGGTATCGCACTTTAGTTAAAGATTTCCTGAATGAAGTTGTGAACCGCTCACATGCATTTGCGAGAGAAAACTTTCTGGACAGAAAAGGAAGACACCGGGTATATGGAATTATACGTTTGATTGACAAGAATCTGGATGAGCTGGCGCAGGAACTTGTGAAGGATGAGAAGGATAATCTGGAAATATTAAATAAAATCGGAGAGATACGGGGGCTGCTTCTGGATATCTTCACATAACTTATGAGAAAGGATGGGGCATATGGCAAAATTTACGGATATTATCGGACAGGAACAATTAAAGGAGCATTTACAGAACGCTATTTCCATGAAGAAGGTATCGCATGCATATATAATCAATGGCGAAAGAAGCTCCGGTAAGGAATTTATTGCAAAGGTTTTTGCGAAGACGCTGCAGTGCGAAAAGGGCGGAATTGAAGCCTGCGATGAATGTCATTCCTGTAAGCAGGCACAGAGCGGAAATCAGCCGGATATTATTTATATATCTCATGAAAAGCCGAATACCATCAGCGTTGAGGATATCAGGACACAGATTAATAACGACATTGTGATTAAACCATACAGCAGTCCCAGAAAAGTGTATATAATGAACGAAGGGGAAAAAATGACTCCGCAGGCACAGAATGCACTTCTGAAAACATTGGAAGAGCCGCCGGAGTATGCGGTTATTCTGATTCTGACAACGAATGTTGATGCGCTGCTGCCTACAGTTTTAAGCCGTTGTGTTGTTTTGAACATGAAACCGGTGCAGGATAAAAAGGTGAAAGAGTTTCTGATGAAAGAACTGGAGGTCCCGGATTATAAAGCGGGTATATGCGTGGCTTTCGCCAGAGGAAATATTGGGAAGGCCAAGATGCTTGCGTCCAGTGAAGAATTTGATAAAGTAAAAGATGAAGCAATCACTCTGGTGAAGTATATCAACGATATGGAAATCAATGAAATTGTTAAAGCAATTAAGAATATTTCCGAATATAAATTTGAGATTACGGATTATCTTGATATCCTCTCCGTATGGTATCGGGATGTATTGTTGTTTAAAGCGACTAAAGACGCCAACAGCATGATTTTCAGGGATGAGATTCAATATATCCGAAAAGTTGCTGACAGAAGCACATATGAAGGAATAGAAACGATTGTGAAGGCTCTGCAGCAGGCCAAGAGAAGACTGGATGCCAATGTCAATTTTGATCTGACGATGGAGCTGCTTCTTTTAACGATTCAGGAGAATTAAGGAAACGAGAGCAGATGGAGGTTAATAGATATGACGAAGGTAATAGGCGTACGGTTTCGTACAGCGGGAAAGATATATTTTTTTGACCCCGGAAAACTGGATATTAAGAAGGATGACCATGTTATCGTAGAAACTGCAAGAGGGATAGAATACGGCACAGTAGTCGGAGCGCCAAATGAAGTGGAGGATGACAAAGTTGTTCAGCCGTTGAAAGCCGTGCTGCGAATAGCAACGCCAAAGGATGATGAGCAGGAAGCGGCAAATAAGGAAAAAGAGAAAGAGGCTTATAAAATATGTCTGGAAAAAATCGGCAAGCATGAACTGCCGATGAAGTTAATTGATGCAGAGTACACCTTTGATAATAATAAAGTCCTGTTTTACTTTACTGCTGACGGACGTATTGATTTCAGAGAGCTGGTAAAAGATTTGGCGGCGGTATTTAAGACAAGGATTGAGCTTCGTCAAATCGGTGTCAGGGATGAGACGAAAATCGTAGGAGGCATTGGGATTTGTGGGCGTCCGCTATGCTGTCATACTCATTTATCCGAATTCGTACCGGTATCAATTAAGATGGCTAAGGAGCAGAACCTTTCCTTAAATCCGACGAAGATTTCGGGGGTGTGCGGAAGGCTTATGTGCTGTCTCAATCATGAAGAGGAAACCTACGAAGAATTAAACAGGAAGCTTCCCAATGTAGGCGATTTTGTGACTACGGAAGATGGGTTGAAGGGTGAAGTGCACAGCGTCAATGTGCTGCGTCAGTTAGTTAAAGTCATAGTGGATGTTGATGATGAGAAGGAAATCCATGAATATAAGGCAGAGCAGCTGCGCTTCAGAAGAAAACATAACAAGAGCCACAAGGTAGACGTAAACGAAGAAGAACTCAAAGAGCTTGAGAAGTTGGAAAAACAGGAAGATAATAAATCTAAACTGGATGATAACTGATGATTATGGGAAGAGAGACTATGGGAGCCGATAGAGATATTGTGCTGAAGGAGAATGAAAGAATAGACGATTTGCAGCGCAATGGATATCAGATTATCCAGAATCAGGAAAAGTTCTGTTTCGGCATGGATGCGGTTCTGCTCTCCGGCTTTGCGAAAGCAAAGACAGGCAGCAGGCTTCTGGATATGGGGACCGGAACAGGCATTATTCCTATACTGATGGAAGCAAAAACGGAAGCAGCGCATCTGATCGGATTGGAGATTCAGGAAGAAAGCGCCGATATGGCAAGAAGAAGCGTTTTGTTGAACGGTTTGGAAGATAAAATCATGATTGTAACAGGAGACATAAAAGAGGCAGGGAGTCTTTTTGACGCTGCTTCTTTTGATGTTATTACCTGCAATCCGCCGTATATGATAGGGCAGCATGGGCTTACGAATCCGGATGATGCCAAAGCAATAGCAAGGCATGAGATTTTATGTACTTTGGAGGACGTGGTTTCTCAGGCGGCGGGATTGCTGAAGCCGGGCGGTAATTTTTTCATGGTACACAGACCGTTCCGGCTGGCGGAAATCATGGTGGTTTTAAATCGCTATAAACTTGAGCCAAAGCGGATGCAGCTTGTTTATCCGTATGTCGATAAAGAACCTAATATGGTATTGATAGAAGCGAATCGGGGTGGAAGACCCCGCCTGAGCGTGGAGAAACCGTTGATTATTTATAAAGAACCGGGTGTTTACATGCCTGAGATTTATGATATTTATGGTTATTAAAGTATGGTAATGCCGTGACAATATGAATCTTAGGCATGGAGGTTTATGAAAAGCAGGAAGGTGAACTGCAGATGATAAAGTGTAGGAAAGCACTGTTTACGCTGATGCTTGTTATGCTGATTATTATAACCGGCTGTGGCAATCAGGAAATACCTGTGATGTCGGAAGATAATGCTTCGGTATCGGAGAATAATGCTTCAGTATCAGAGAATGCGCTTGCGGGAGATGCTCCGGATGATGATGAGCTATTGCAGGAAGCGGCCACGGGAGATAATGGGGAAGTATCGCAGGATGCAGAAAAAGAAGAGAACAGGATAGAAACTGAACCGGAATATAAAACAGTAAAAGTGAAGGGCATATATGTGACAGGACCTATTGCCGGAACGGAGAAAATGGATGAGCTGATAGCGCTTGTGGAATCAACCGAACTGAATGCCATGGTTATTGATGTGAAGAATGACGAAGGCGCAGTCACCTATAAAATGCAGAGTGATACTGTTCTGGAAATAGAGTCGGGAGTCCGTTATGTTCCGGATATGAAGAATCTGACTGAGAGGCTGCATGAGAAAGATATATATTTAATCGCCCGTATTGTAGCATTTAAAGATCCGTATCTGGCGGAGAAGAAACCTGAGTTATGCCTGAAAACGGACACAGGCGCAATTTTCCGGGACAAAAATGGGGAAGCATGGGTTAATCCATACAAGCAGGAAGTCTGGGATTATCTGGTGGAAATAGGAGCACAGGCGGCAAAAGACGGATTTGATGAGATTCAGTTTGATTACATTCGGTTTTCTACCGATGCGAAGGCTGATAGTATAGATTATGGAAAAGAAGCTGAATTGATGACGAAAGAAGAGGCTATTACCGGTTTCGCCGAGTATGCTTATGACAAACTGCATCCGCTTGGCGTAATGGTTTCTGCTGATGTTTTCGGCACGATTATTGACAATGAATCCGATGCGGCGATTGTTGGGCAGAATTATTTGGAAATGGCAGCACGTCTGGACTACATATGCCCTATGGTATATCCTTCGCATTATTCTAACGGAGTATACGGCCTGGATATTCCCGATAAAGAACCATATAATACGGTATATCAGGCAATGTGTGAATCTAAGAAAAAGCTGGAGGCTCTGACCGTAGATGCAGAACCCGATGAGCCTGTACGAACCGCAGTGGTGAGAGTCTGGATTCAGGATTTTACGGCGACTTGGTTAAAAGGGCATATTTCCTATGGTCCTGACGAAGTCAGGGCTCAGATTCAGGCTATATATGATGCAGGCTATGAAGAATGGATTTTATGGAATGCCAGAATGAATTATACGGAAGGGGCGCTTATACCTAACTGGCAGGAAGCGGAAACTTCGGACTGAATATGAATGGGGGATTGCTATGGCAGGAATCTTATATCTGTGCGCTACTCCTATAGGGAATCTGGGAGATATGACGCCGCGTGTCATAGAAACATTGAGAAATGTCGATGTGATTGCAGCAGAAGATACGAGGAACAGTATTAAATTGTTAAATTATTTTGAAATAAAAACTTCTATGACCAGTTATCATGAATATAATAAAGTAGAAAAAGCAGACTACCTCATAGGACTGCTCGTTCAGGGAAAAGATGTCGCGCTGATTACAGATGCGGGAACGCCGGCGATTTCCGATCCGGGAGAGGTTCTTGTGCGGAAATGCCAACAGTCAGGGATTACGGTTACATCATTGCCGGGAGCGTCTGCGTGCATTACAGCGCTTACCTTATCGGGGCTTAGTACCGGAAGATTCTGCTTTGAAGGATTTCTTCCTTCGGATAAAAAAGAAAAAGCGGAAGTGCTCGAAGAATTACAGGAAGAAACCAGAACAATCATAATTTATGAAGCGCCGCACCATCTGGTAAGAACACTGACAGAGCTGCATAAGGCTGTGGGGAACAGGAGGCTGACTTTGTGCAGGGAACTGACGAAGAAATTTGAAACCATCCTGCCGACTACTATTGAAGATGCCCTGTTTTTATATGAGAATGAGGAACCTCGCGGAGAGTATGTGCTGGTAATCGAGGGAAAAAGCCGTCAGGCAATAAAGGAAGAAGCAAGACAGTTGTGGCAGGAAATGTCCATAGAAGAACATATGGCGTATTACGAGAAGGAGGGGATGGACTTAAAAAGCGCCATGAAGCAGGTCGCAAAGGACCGGGGAGTACCTAAAAGGGAAATATATCAATATTTACTTAATAAGTAATTGACAAAAATTTTAAAATCCGTAAAATAGGATTGACAAGTGCGTGTACAAATAATATATTTTGAATGGTAGGTTTTTTACAAGCAAAATTAAAAATGAAAAAAGGAGACTTGGAAATGCTGGAAAGAGTAATAGAAATTATTCAGGAACAATTGAACTTGGAAAATGTTGAGATTACGGAGGATTCTTCCTTTAAAGATGATTTAGGGGCAGACTCTCTGGATTTGTATGAATTGGTTATGGCTTTTGAAGAGGAGTATAGCGTAGAGATTCCCTCAGAAGATTTAGAGCAGCTTACAACTGTAGGAGCTGTTATTGAGTACATGAAGTCCAAAGGCGTAGATGCATAATTGGAACCGGAAGTTTTACTTAAGGCAAAATAATCTCATGAGTAATTTCATAAAATGCCAATTAATGAAAATAAGGACAGCATGCGTACAATGCTCATTTTCCCCAAGCGGATATGGGTTAATGGTAGGCATGCTTTTTATATTTACTGATAGAAAAGACCTTGCTATATATGAAAGTGCGGGGAATTAACTACCGGCCTAATAAAATTTGCAGATATAAAATATTAAATAGTCTCATAAATTATATACAAGAAAGTATGGGAACAGCATGCATAACAATAGTAGTGCGATAAAAATTAGCACGATTATGTTGAAAAGCATGCTTATTAAAATTATGCTAAATTATATCTGGGCTTTTATGATTTTAATCGGTGTTGTATTCGGCGCGTTTACCGGAAACATTGAAGCGGTGTCACAGGCGGCGTTGGATTCGGCAGGAGAGGCAGTGTCTTTGTGTATTACCATGATAGGCGTTATGGCATTGTGGGTAGGCTTGATGGAGATTGCACAGAAATCAGGATTGATTGCAAAGATGACGAAAGGAATTTCACCGTTCGTTACCTTCATTTTTCCAAATATTCCACATGATCATCCGGCGAGAGAATATATTTCCACCAACTTGATTGCCAATATACTCGGACTCGGCTGGGCGTGTACGCCTGCCGGACTTAAAGCTATGGAGGAACTTGCAAATCTGGAGGCGGAGCGGAGGAATCCGGAGTATCTTCATGATATGGGTGCAGGGAAGAAAGATGCGGTTTTCGATAAAAGAGAGCGGACGGCATCAAAAGAAATGTGCGATTTTCTTATACTTAATATATCTTCATTACAGTTGATTCCGGTCAATATGATTGTATACAGGCAGCAGTACGGCAGTGTGAATCCTACCGCTGTCATTGCACCGGCGATTGTGGCGACGTTTATCAGTACGGCGGTGGCGGTGGGGTTTTGTAAGGTGAAGGATAGGAAACGGAGAATTTAAAATGATGCTTTGCTATTATAGTATTAAAGAAAATAAGAGCAAAAATCACGATGTTTTGATGTTCCTATGGTGACAGTTTTTATTGAATATGGTACGATAATAAAAACACAGTTGTTGTAGTTATACAACTATTTAATGTATTGAAGAGAGGAAAGGGAGATGCAAAAGAGCAAACGCATAATTATAATAGCCATAATATGCTTTTTGCTGATAAATATTTTTGCTGCCTGGCTTATTATTAGCAAAAAATCTAAAGAGGAAAATTATGAGGATGTAATTGCTTATTATGAGGAAATAAACAATACATTGACCGAGTTAGCTGCGTCTATTTAGTTAGGATGCTGTGAAGGATACCGTAATGATGTGCTTGTAAAGGCATTTGCAGATTGTGGGGCAAAGACCGTTTGGGGTTGTACAGAAAAAGTTAGAACAACGTATAATTATTTTATGCAAGATGTATGGATCAGTTGTATTAAATATTACTGATTATGCTGGGAAATACTATATATGATTTCCTTATAAGGGATAATGATGAAACCATTTCATCTGACAAATGGTACGGATATGTTAATGGAGATTTTAATATTATAAAAAAATATAGTAATAGAGAATTGGAGATTAAATAATTTCACTGTTTATATGATTGATGATATTGAAGTTACTTTTGATAAATGGCTGAATGATAGAAACAATTGGAACTCTGCGTATATTGAATACGGATTTCAAAACGCCGGATATTTATTGGATGATACAGTAAATGAATTGAAAAATACATTTATATATTTAGGTGAATATCTTGGTTTAGAGTGGCATGATGACATTTTGTACAAGAAGGAAGATAAACCATATTCTGATTCGTTATGGAAAGAGCATTTAATTGGTTATTGGGAAACTATTGATTATGAGTCATTTTCCGGCTGGGCGACATTAACTTTGTATGAAGATGGTATAGCAGAATTGCATGTTCGGGAAGGGGTTTGTTTTGGTACTTTTGAAATTGAATCAAATGGTAATGTAAAGATCCGTTTTAGCGATGAATATTTATATAATAATGCAGATGACGCATGGCTTCATTTCACAGTTAATTGGCAGGTACGATTATCAGAAAGCAACAATATAATGGAAATGAATATTACCTGTATAAATGATTATGATGGAACTTTTCCCTTCTATGGCTCGCTGAATTTAACCAAGATAGATGATATCGGAGCCGATTATTCGAGCGCAGATACGTTAATACAGGATTATAGGAATAAGGTTTCCAACTAGAATGAGTTGCTATAGTTCATAGACATATAATTTTACTTGAATTATTTACCATAATGTGGTGAAAGCATCGAAAAGTTATATAATTACTGTATTAAACGATATATTACTATTTGATCTATCTCAGGGGAGAAACGCAATTGATGGAATTGCTAATTGGTGGTATACTGTATATAAAATAACTTAAGAGGAATAAGTTATGAAGTTTGAGTGGGATGAAGATAAAAATGCTGTAAACAAGGAAAAACATAAGATTTCTTTTGAAACAGCTGCATATGTTTTTGATGATCCATATTATATTGAAATGTTTGATTTTGAGCATAGTGCTGACGAAGATCGTTATATTGCAATAGGCAAGGTTGGAGATGTATTGTTTGTGGTATTTACAGAAAGAAAGGATGCAATTCGACTGATTTCAGCAAGACTAGCAACAAATGCGGAAAGGGGACTTTATTATGACCAGAACATTCATTATTGAAAGTGGGCAAAAACCTACAGAAGAGCAGTTACAGGAAGTTGAGGCGGCGAAAAAAAGTCCTGTTGTTTTTGACGAGGATTGCGAGGAATTATCGCCGGCGATGATGAAAGCATTTAAGAGTGCGGTAGTACAGAGAAATCGTATGAAAAAGGCTTAGTAAAATGGCAGGTGTATGGACTGAATGTGAAAGCAGGAACACTTAAAATGTAGGTGTCCTGCTTTTATATATGGCTTTTTGCTGATGGCACAATAATTAAGCAATGATAGTAAATTTCTGGTGTTTATTGTTTTTTGAAAAAGTTCGTGTCATTAGCTTGACACAAGGGGGACTTAAAGCTATGGAGGAACTTGCAAATCTGGAGGCGGAGCGGAGGAATCCGGAGTATCTTCATGATATGGGTGCAGGGAAGAAAGATGCGGTTTTCGATAAAAGAGAGCGGACGGCATCAAAAGAAATGTGCGATTTTCTTATACTTAATATATCTTCATTACAGTTGATTCCGGTCAATATGATTGTATACAGGCAGCAGTACGGCAGTGTGAATCCTACCGCTGTCATTGCACCGGCGATTGTGGCGACATTTTTCAGTACGGCGGTGGCGGTGGTGTTTTGTAAGGTGAAAGCGTTAAGGCATAAGATATGATGCGTGTCCTTTTTCTTTATCAAAAATTAAAAAATGTCGTTTTGTTTTTCTGTTAATTGTGTTATACTTAATTCGTAGTGTGATCGGTATATGCTAAAGAAGGAGAGATAGGAATGAAAACTAAAATCGGAGTTAAGGTATATGCAGCATTAGCTATTCTCGGGGTTTTGTATGTGGCTACAGTCTTACTGGATGTAATGGCACTGGGGGTCATTCGAGGATATAACAGTAATCTTGGTAATGTGTATTTGAAACTGGAGAAATCAATAGGTGATACGGCTTCTGCATATCAGCAGGTTCAGTTGTATGCTAATCTGATTTATCTGAAGAAAGACACGGAACAGAGAGATACGCTGACAGGACAGCTTCAGAGTGCAATACAGAATACAGGCAGTTATATGAATGATATTTACATATTAAGTTCGGAATCTAATGACGCGGAATTGCTTACCGCTTACGAAGCTTATCAGGATGTCATGGATATTTTTCTGGATTATGCCAATCAGATTTATGATAAAGCAATAGCGGGTGATGATGAAGCCTTGTGGGATATGGTCAATAATATCCTATCCGTGAAAACGCCGGTAGAAGAGGCAAAGAATGCATATGAGAGCCTTGTGACGGAAAAAGCGGATTACTCTATGAGACACAGTGAGATAAAAATTAGCGGCACTGCAACATTTGACTACATTCTTATAGCTGTATTTGTACTTATTGCAGGCATTACGACGTTTAATGTATCCCGTACAGTAGTGAAACCTGCGAAAGTATCGGGTGCGGCACTAAAGGGAATTACGAATAAGATTGATGCTAATGAGGGAGATCTGACAGAAAGAATACCGGTTAGTACGCGAGATGAAATCGGGCAGATGGCTACAGGTATTAACCATTTTATAGAACAGCTCCAAGGTATTATAAGAAAGTTGAAAGAGGAATCCGACAATATGGAGAAGTCAGTGCAAAGCGTTATGAGCCAGATTACGGATTCTCAAGAGAATGTCAATAATGTATCCGAGACTATGGAAGACATGGCGGCGAGTATGGAAGAAATAGCTGCTACACTCGGACAACTTTCAACGGGCAGTAATGAGGTACTAAATGAACTACAGCAAATGGACAACCGCGTTAAAGAAGGTGTTACGCTGGTGCGGAATATTAAAGAGCATGCGGCTATGATGTACCGAAGGACTTTAGATGGCAAGAATAACACATCCAAAACCATTGAGGAGATTCGGGAAAAATTACAAAAAGCATTGGAGGACAGCCAAAGCGTTCAGAAGATAAACGGAATGACAGAGGAAATTCTGGCAATCACCAATCAAACCAATCTATTATCGCTCAATGCTTCTATTGAAGCGGCGAGAGTCGGAGAAGCGGGTAAGGGATTTGCAGTTGTTGCAGGAGAGATCAGGCAGCTTGCAGACGGCAGTGCACAAACGGTGAATAATATCCAGAATATCAGCGGCGTTGTAACGGAAGCTGTTGGGAGACTGGCAGGAAATGCAGAAGCGATACTCAAGTTTATTGATGAGAACGTGATGAAAGATTACGATGATTTTGTGGAAGTTGTGGAACAGTATGAACAGGATGCGGACAATGTCAATGAGATTTTTGAGGTATTTGCAACCAACACGACCGAGATTAATCAGACAATGGAAGCAATGAATTCGGGAATCAATGATATTTCCACCGTGGTGGAAGATAACGCCAGAGGTGTTACGAACGTTGCGGATAATGTAGTGACTTTGGCAACAGCAATCGGGGAGATTCAGCAGGAGACGACGGGAAATCAGGAGATTTCCAGACGTCTGAATATTGAAGTAAGCCGTTTCAAGCAAGTATAAAAAGAAAGTATAGCTCATCTGCAAATAATCTAAAACAAAGCAGATGAGCTATATTATAGCCTTGATATATTATTTATCATTAAAAGTAAGTTCGATAACTTTACTTATGTATGTGAGGTTTGCAATATCGCTTTCAGGCCATTTTCGGGATATATCTCTTTTTTTGTAGTAAGCAATGTATCCTTCATGGTTAATGAAATTCATTTTATAAATCAATGCTACTTTTACATTTTGGCTATCCAGATAATCATATGCACGTGGACACAGCGGCTTTATCATGCTAACTTTGTCGATTACTGCCATACCATGTTCATTATAAAGGTGAACGAAATTCTCCTCATTCACATAGCCAATGGATGCCTCGGCAGACGCTTTTGTTTCATCCGCATTCCAGTAGGTTTCTATTGTAACTTTTTGCATATCTCCATAGTATAGAATTATCTCATCTAAATCAAAGGCAGTGCCAATATCATGCATAATCATTTTGAAAGTAATTCCTGTTTGATGAATCAAATATTCCAGCATCTTCAAGACAAGGTGCTGTTTGTTCTTTTTCTGCCCGACACTTACGGGGGAACTGACCGGAGCGCCTTCAGAGAGTACATCCCCATGAACAGGGCGTTCATAAATAATATAACGGTTCTTACCTTTTTGCTTAGCTCTGTAGAGCATTTTATCGGCAATCTTAAACAAATCGTCATAAACAAGCGAGTCTGTAGGATAAGTTGAAACGCCCATGGAGCAGGTTACTTTCGGAACATCTGTACGTTCTTTATATGCCCATTCCACATTGCATCTGACACTGCGGAGTATACCGCGCAGGTCGGAAAGATAATTTATGCCTTCTAAGACTATGAATATTTCATCGCCGCCGATTCTTCCTACCAGACCATTGCCGGCAACTGTCTCTTTTATAATTCCAGACACGGTAGCAAGGACTTCGTCTCCAAACATATGTCCCAGAGTATCATTAACCTGTTTAAAATTATCAATGTCTAATATACAGATGTTTACATTATGTTTTGGTTTTCGCAGTAAAAGATTTTCCGTGTATTCAATAATTGCCTTTTTGGTAAGAAGGCCGGTTGTCACATCCTTATCGTAATCAATGGGCTGATGTTCGTTCCAACCAACATTGGAATTGCTGCGGCATTGTATGCAGCCGAGTACAATAGGTTCATTATGAGAGTTTAATATGGTTCGTCCCTTTATATAATGAATATCCCGTTCAGGGTCTATAGATTCATCCATAATAAGAAGTTTATGCTCAAAATTTTTGGTGCCTTTTGCAATGTTTTCGCATAAATCATTAAAGCCGGGAATGTGTTCCTTTTTCACAAGTTCACGCGTAAGAATAACTTCACGAAATTGCTCAAGTGTACCGCGGAAAGAAAATACTCTGTTTAAGTGCCCGCCATTAAAAATCTGAAAAGAATCTCTGGTTATATCATACAAAAAAAGGTATTCCTTCCAAATATCCAAAAATTCGTCACAAATACGATTTTCATCATAGAGCGAGTCAAGCTTCTCATCAAGAATATCTATATCCAGAATTTTGATTTCGAAAAAATCATTCTCTTCATTTTCAAGTGAAAACTTAGTAATTTCAATCAGGGCATGGTGGTACTTCTTATCAACATTCAGCAAACGGAGTACGAGCATTGCAGGGTCATTTAGACTGAGATGTGCAATTACCTGCTTAAGGTACTCTAAATCTTCCGGATGAATGTTTTCGGCAAGCGACACAAAATGATCAAAACCGATGTATTCATAAAAATTCTTATCGCCTCTGATAATCTGCAGTCTTTCATCAATAGTAGCTGTAATATTATATAAATTTGTCATTAGCTATACCTTTCTTCAAAACGAGCTATATTTATGAAAAATAAGCGCCATATATATCTGCTATATTTATTGTAAGGCATTTTGGTTATTAAAACAACATTTTTTTAAATACTATTTTTACCACACTTTTTTTATCATGATAAAGAAAATCTGGGATAAAGAAAAAACTTTATTGGCAAATAAAAATTGGCGGCTAAAAGTTCATAAGCTGCCAATTCTCAATCCTATGATATGGATAAATACATATATTACCCTATGCTCATCCAGCATCCTTCAGCGCCGATACCATTTTCCGGCGGTATTAAGATTCCCTTGTAAATCAATATATCTGTAAGCAAATCCATAATTGGAATCTCTGCGAGTTCGTTTACTAACCACCATTCGCCCAATAGATGCTCCGGTATATTTTCAGCTATCAATTTTGCAATATTGGCTGCAACCTTGTCTATTGATGCATCGAGATAATCATTTTTTACGTCACTCGAAATATCATGGAGCAGCTTCGAATCAGATATATTGTTTACGAGTATTTTGGTATAAAGGATATCCCCTTCCCGGTATAGATAACCGCATTCTATTGCTTTCGCTGCATGTTCTTTATCCGGTTCGGAAAGATTCTTAATATTAATGCCGTTTATAGCCTGAATTGCAAGCTGGAGTTCAGGGTCATTCGCAATATTATGACCACATTGAAAATGATATTTAATATGTTTGGTATACATATTTTCAAGATGAACTTGTGCATATCCGCATATATTTGTGGCTCTTATTCTATCGAAGCCGCTGCCGTAATATATCCCATTGGACTCGGAACCGAAAATGCTGAAAGGGCGTTCGGTCTTGTTGATGCCGGAAAAATATTTTTTATCCAAAATATTATATACTGCTCTGGAAAATGATCTTGACATTATACAAACCTGCTGCCAGAGAACAAGGTTCAAGTCAACTTTATGGTTCAGGTAAGGAAATGACAGGAAACTTTCCTTATTTTCCTGAATAAATCTTTCAATCACATCAGAGATTTCCGGAAGCTGGGCAATGTAAATATAATGTGCTTTTCCTATTGTTTCTTTATCCAAAAGGATAAAGTTAATTATAAATCTACCGTTATCAAGGCGGCGGAGCACGCCGTATTCCCCGTTTAATCCTTTTGTAAGGATTTCAAGCTCTTCTTCAACGTAAACAGTCGGAACATTCAATTCTTCCGATATTTGCTTGGCGGTCATTGGTTTTTGGCGACAGAGCCAGACAATATGTCTTGAAAAACGTCTTGTTAAACTGGCTCTGGGGTCGCCCCATACGGGATTCCCTGTTCCCCATATCATGAAATCAATTTCATTAAGTGCAACAGGCTTTGTTGCTGCATAATTTTTCATTTTTTCTACCTCCGCTTTAAGTGTTTTTCGTGCCGAGAAAAGCCTTTGGCGGATTGCGGTTTCGCTGGTATTCTGCTTTTTGGCAATGTCTTTAATTGGAAGACCGTCAAGATAGAAGGCAACCATGACCTCACGGTAGGCTCTTGTCAGAAAAGCAATCTGATTATATACTTTTTTTAATAATTCGGTATCGTCCTGTTTCTGCATTTCCACATCATCGGAAATAAACGGAAAGATTTTTTCCGGGTCGCCTTCATAGAACATATTTGCGTACCTGCTGCGATGATTGCAAAAATCTGCGTACACATTTCTGGCGGTTTTCCAAATATAGGAATAGCTGTCGGTAACTTCACCTTCGGTATTGGCAGTTCGTACAAGGGCATAAACAATATCAGAACATAATTCCTGGGCTTCGTAACTGTCTTTTGTTCTTGCATAGCAGAATACAAATAATTTTTCCAACAATTCCTCATCAACTAATTTTAGCAGTTCCTGTTTTCTCAATTTCAGCCTCCTGAAACTTTCTCAGCACATAATTCGTATTATACTTATATAGTCGTGGAAAGATTTGATTTGTTAGGTGGTTATATTTCATTATATGAAAAAAAGCGTGAGAAAGAGATGTCGGCTTTCCCGACAGATGTTAATAGACTACTTGGTCGCGGCCGTTTCCTTTTCCCATGTAGAGCTTCTCGTCAGCCTCTTTAATAATTGTATCCATATCGGTAAAATCATATTCGGCAAGACCGAAAGTCATGGAAATCGAAAAAGACTCCTTGCCTGAAAAGAATTGCATGGCTTTAATATTGTTTCTTAGTTTATCTAATAATATATATGCATCATCTCCGTTGGATGAAGGGAAGACTATAAGAAATTCTTCGCCGCCCCATCTTGCAATAAAAGCGAATTTACCTAATGTGGATTTCATCGCCTGGGAAACCTGCGTTAATACAACATCCCCTATATCATGACCGTAATTATCATTAACCTTTTTAAAAAAGTCAATGTCACCGATAGCAATGCTGATAGCGTCGGTAGGGTTTGAATTTATAAGCTCCGCAAGATAATCTTCTGCCCTGCGGCGGTTATGGAGTCCCGTCAGGGCGTCGGTATTGGCCTCATTAACCAGTTGATTATTGTAGGCTACCAGTTTACCTTCCAATAGCTGGGAATCTTTACTGAATATATAAGCAATAACGGATATGCACCAAAAAATAGTTATTGTATTAATAATCTGCAGAATGTTGGTTGAAACTGCGTCAAGTTCTACAATAGAAGCTCTTGTTCGGCACAAAAAATATAAGTAAATCCGGAATGCGCAGAGTATAAATGCGTAACACGTTTTCAGGCGATAATTTTCATAACCTGAAAAAAATGATAATATCAGCAGTACCATAATAAAATGCTGCACTCCGATATCCCAGCCGATATAGTACACTATGGTGGCTACCCAGATTAGCATAAGAATGTTAAGCGAATATACAACCGTCCTTGTTTTTGTATGATAGGTCATAACCAGAATAAACAGAAAGGTTATAATGGAAGCAAGCAAAAGAAACATTACAAATATGTTGGAGATGCTTATGTAAATAATACCGTTTGCAGTTATATATAAAAGCATGGAAAGGGCAATGATTCTGATCACTACTACCAATTTGGGAGATTCGTTTGTTTCACCGGTATCTTTACCGATGAGCTTTGCCGCTTTTTGTAACAACTGAAAGATCATGTTAATTATTGCCCTTTCCTGAATATAGAAATTCAAAACTTATAAATCTAATGTTATTTATAAAAATTTTATATTTCAATTTACAATTTTACACCAGATTACATAGATATGCAATCAATTTTGATGTTTTGTTTATCTTATAGGAAATTACGCCGCAGCATAAATCATTCCATTGAGAATGCGAAG